>JASFUW010000572.1:0-3002 GCA_050050135.1 Phycisphaerae bacterium | reverse complement strand
ATGCCCCTCGTCGTCTCACCTGTGCGGAGTCCCAGCTCATCTTTCTTGGCCAGTCCATGAGTGTTATCGACCTGGCACTCCGCCATCGGTCGGCTAGGGTACGATCCGATAAATGCCGCGACTCTCCGGCATGACGGCCGCGCGTCAGCCGCTCGATCGTCCGCGCCGGATGCAAGCGCGCAACGTCAGCGTTCGCACCCGCCTTCCGCATAAGCTTGATCCCGCCCACAAAGTGCCACGATCGTTGCGCTTCTTCGAGGTATTATGGGGCACAGGCGGTGTCAAGGCCTAGCGCTATGTTCGGCGGAGCGTTGAATTGTAGACTCCAGATGAGCTAGCATTGCGGGGGATCGAAAGGTTGCTCGAGGCTCGTCATTGGTGGGTGAAGAATGCAATGTCCTACGTAGACTTACACGCCGCTCTGTCTGATTGGCCTTATGAACCGGACAAGATTTCGGTGCGGAAGATTCTGGCATCGGACGGCTCGGTGCGTCTCCAAATGCGTATCGAGATGGGCATTCTGCAGATGGAGGCGGAGAACCGCCCGGACGGCGAGAAGCCGCGAGGCTGCCATACGCTTGTCGAGTACTTCCAGCAGCGTTTGCACAAACACCAGGAACGCAACGGCACCACGCTCGGGTTCGGGCTAAGCCGCGACGACTGCCACGAGCTTCGTCAGGAGGCGTCGCTCTATTATCGACGGTACGTCGCGTTCTTCGTGCTGGAAGAATACGGGAGCGTGCATCGCGACACCTCCCACAGCCTGTTGCTCTTCGACCTGTGCCGCGACTACGCACTGGAGCAGGAAGATCGCCTCGCGCTCGAGGAGTTCCGCCCGTACGTTCTGATGATGGACGCGCGGGCGCAGGCGTACCAGGCTTCCGAGGACGGCCAGATTGCCAGCGCATTGGCCCACGTGAATCGTGGGATCATGCATGTGAAGGCCCATTACGAAACGTTCCATCATCCGGAGGCGATCCACGTCAGCGAAGAGCTCAAGATTCTCCGTGCGCTCGCCCGGGAGCTGGGAAGCCAGGTGCCCAAGGACTCGTTGATCGTGACTCGAAAAGCGCTGCGCGATGCCATCGAGCAGGAACGGTTTGAAGACGCCGCCCGGCTGCGAGACGAACTGAAGAACCGCTACCAGAAAGACATGACCGGCTGAGGCGGAGACGCAACATCAGCCCGTCGCTGGTCGCTGAGCGACGGGACCCGCGCATGACGCACCCCGCGGTGCCGGTCGGTCTGTCCCTTACCCTCTAATTGCCCGACACACCTACTCACACGGCGTCGGCGGGCCCAGCGGATAGGGGTCGCCCTTGAACGCGTCGACGACGTACCCGATGTCGGAGAAATCCACGATGAAGTCGGGATACGCCGGCTGAACGTCACACCAGGACATGGGCGGCGCGACCTCCTCGTTCTTGAACCGATCCACCATCGCGCTGATATCGTTAAAATCGACGACAGGGAGTGTCGGGATCGGTGGTTCCCACACACCGTCGATAAAGTCGTTGACGACGTCACCCCACATCGGGACGGTCAACAGGGGCACGGCCGGCAGGAAGCTGACACCGTCGAGGGTGGCCTCGACCGTATAGGTTGCGCCCGGAACGACATCCTTGTCAGCGACCTCGACGTCGGCGAAGTTCCAGTCTCTGTAGAGCGGATCGCAGACCAACGCACACTTGCCGTTTTCGTCGGGCGTTCCTACCCATTTCTGCTCACCATTCATGGTGGGGAACAGCGGATCTGACACGGTCGTGATGCGGAACGCCTGGGGCATGCCCGCCGATGGGCCAGCCGTGAACGACAGATAGCGGTTCTTCGCGACGTCATCGGCGACGGGCGGCCCGAATGGCTCCTCACAGACGGCCGCCGTCAACTCGATGTCATCGATGTTCCATCCGCAGTAGCGCCAACCGCCGTCGGTGGAGCCCATCGTCCACCGGAGGTAGACCGTGGGCTGATTGTCCGCGACGGCCGAAATGTCAACCTCGTGCAGGACCCATGATGTGTCGGCGATCTCGTTCGGATTGGCCCACGCCGTCACCCAATCGGAACCGTTATTACTCACGCGGACGTACGCATGGTCATAGGCGGGTTGCTCGACACCAAGCCACCGCCAGAACTTCAGCCGGACGCCGGTCTGTCCCGTGCAGTCAATCGCGGTGCTCGTCAAGTGCTGCTCTGAAAGGCCGTTGGGATAGTCACCGCTGAGGTTGTAGCCATAGACGTTCGGTCCGGTATGCCCACCGGTCGGATCAGGGCCGCCGTATTGGCCGCCGCCGCCAGTCGGCTGCCCGTAGGCCCATTGCCCTTGCGTCGTCCAGCCGGGATTTGAGTCAAGCCCGTTGTAATAGAACGATGCTTCACCGGTCGTGACGAGGGCCGTGTATACATCCTCGGCCGGTGCGTCCCTCGGACTCGTGGCGGTGGTTCCGCCGTCGCCGGTGGCTGCGAAGTAGTATTCCGGGGCCGCGGCACAGCTTGCGGCCGGCAGGGTGGCCTGATACGCATCGCCTCCCTGCGACGTCAGAGGCACCATCATAAACGCGTCTCCGGCGCTGAAGCGGTAGTACAAGCGCTCGGTGCCCGGACTGACGGCCTCGGCTTGGCCAATGATGTTCACATCGATCGTCGTTTCCACCCCCGCGGTCAGGCTGGATGGCCTGCCGTTGGGAAAGGTGAACCGCATCGCCGCTCGGACCCAATCGGAGTTCGTCAGATAGAGGTTAGCCGGCGTGATTTCCTCGTTGTTGGGAATGATCTCGTCGGCCGGCAGCTCAAACCACGGCGAACCCACGGGGCGCAACTCGTAAGCGAACGAGAATAGACCGAGCTCACCGTATCCCCAATCGTTCGAGTCGCCGTTGGTCGAGTAGATCTCGCCCGGTCCAATCGCATACGTATGCCCGTGTACGTCGGCTATCAGGGACTGCATGGCAGAGCCCACTTCCCAGTACGCCTCGGAGTCGGGGGTGGGCTCCGGAATGTACCCC
>JASFUW010000571.1:0-3007 GCA_050050135.1 Phycisphaerae bacterium | reverse complement strand
GGGCCCAGGCGGGTGATGTGGACGAGGGCGCAGATGACGACGTCGCGGACGGCGCGGCCATTCGCACCACCGCCGATGCCGACGTAAGCGGCGCGACGTGTCAGGATCACCTCGTCGGGGTGCTTGACGGGGTAGGCGGAGCCGTCCGACATGTAAATGCCGAAAGGTTCGAAAGGCCTTGTGCCGAGCACGTCTTCCAGTTCCTTAACGTCCATGGCGTCCATTCTATTGATGTTTGAATAGTCCCGTCAACGGATCGCGCTCCACGAACAAGCGTTTTTCCGCTCCCTGACGGTCGCGGCTCGGTTAAGTGGACTATTCAATCGTCAATAGGACGCGGGTCTGCCGCGGACAAGATTCGGGGGTGGACGGTTGTGGGCAGTGGTTCATTGCTGCATCGGGGACGCACCGTGGGTACGCGCGGTCTTCCGCTCTCCCGGGGGCGCCGGGATCGCGGCTCGGAATTGGTCCGATGCTGCGTGTACCGCATCAACTCGGCACGTTTTCTGATGCCGTTTGAGGGCGATTCTGGCGTGACGCGACGCTTCCCTTGGTCGATGCCTACGGCTGTTTATGAGCCCCTCAGGCTCATGAAGGGGCACTTGTCAGGCTCAAGAGTGGTGCAGTTGTGTCAGAGTCAAGGGTGGTGCACTTGTCAGGGTCAAGGGCGGTGCGCTCGTGAGGCTCGAGGGCCGCCGATTCCGGTGCGACCCAGCGGCGTTCGGGCGTTGCTGTGAAGGTCCGGGGGCAGGACCCGATAAGGAGTACTACAGGTGCGCAGCACGCGCGTGGGTTGCCCAGGTTAACCAGGTTTTCATTTGGGTGTGAACTACGGAAAGTTCTTCGTTATAAGGGCGCCGGCAGGGTCCGAATAGTTCACGCGTGTGTTGCACTCAGCCCTTCGGCCTTCGTCTCGATAAGCAACTGTTGCATTGGTGTGGGCGGCCGGCGCGCGCAAGGGGCAGGTGGGCCGCTGAACCCCCTCGTTTCGCCCGTGTCGCGGGGGGATGGAATGCGGTTGCGGCTACGGGTGGCTGTTACTCGCTTTACTGCGAGAGAAACTCGGCCAACATTCGGTGGAAGTGGTGGGTTCCCTGTTCCCGTGCGGGCGAGTATCGCCCGCGGTCGTACAACCGTGACCGCACCCCGCGCTGCACGAGTTCCACCACGGCTTCGTCTTCTCGCTCGACCCGATCGAGCTCCGCACCGGCACCCGCGGCGAGCTTGCGCTCATCCAAGACGTACGAGAGGAACGAGACCCGCGTCCGGTCGGTGGCGAGAGGCTTCACGATGTTGATCGAGAGACCCCATGGATAGAAGTTCAACATCAGGTTCGGGAAAAGCCAGTAATAGTAGGCACAAACATCCTGACCGACGTCGGGCGAGTCGGGCGGGAGATCGAACGCGCCGGCGCCGGTGCGGTCATGCCCCACCTGCAAGCTGGCGAAGTCATGCAACTCGGTCCGGTAGTCGCCGTAGTCGAGCACCTCTGAAAGCGCGGCGTGTACGAAGGGGATGTGGAAGCCTTCCAGGTAGTTTTCGCAGTACAGCGCCCAGTTCGCCTCGACGAGATAGTCGCGCGAACGCGTCGGGGAAAACGTCAACGCGTCCAACGGCAACCAGTTCAGACGATCGCGGACCGGGCCGATCCACCTGTCGAACGCCATTGCGGGGTCCAGGCTCACGAAGAGAAAAGGGCCCCATTGGCAGAGCGGGAGCTGTCTGAGGTCATCCGTTTCGGCGGGAAAACCCTCGACGCCCTCGAACTCCGGCATCGACTGGAATCCGCCATCCAGCGCGAACCTTCTGCCATGATAGCGGCAACGCAACACAGATTCAATGCCGCCATTCTGACACACCTGCATACCGCGGTGGGTGCACACGTTGGACAGGCATCGCAACGAGTCATCCCGGTCGCGCACCAGCATCAACGGCTCGTCCAGGCAACCCGCAAGCAGCGTGAAGGGATGAACCTGCCCCGGCACGCGTACGTCGTCCGCGTGCCCGACTAGCTGCCACGACCGGGCGAAGACACAATCCCGCGTGTCGCGGTAAAGCTGCGGGTCCGTATACACCCGTGCGGGCGGGGTCCAAGCCCGGCGAATGTCGGGGTCGATCTCGAAACGGAAAGCACACATCGTTGGCTCACGCAATAACCGGCTACGGTCCGAACGCACCCCGCCGACACGGGGGTCGCAGCATGCTACCGTAAGCGACCGAAGGGTCAAAAGTGACGCATGGGACCGGTGCGGCGAGAACCCAAGACTTGCGGGTTGGCATCGACTCCTTGTCCGCCCACTCACGGTCGCGGCTCGAAAACGGGCTCTGGCAAACGCGTTGGAACAGGTGTGGCGATGGACGAGCCCCACGCCGCGCTTCGCATTCGGTCGGGACAGGTATTACGTTCACGAGCATGGTGGAGCAACGGAGAGGGCTCGCCCGATGCCCCGCAGCGTAGCGGCCATCTGACATGTCCTGCGTTCGCGGTGGCGGCACTCGGTTCGATGACCCCAAGGGCAGAAGTGGCATGTTTCATCGGCCACGCGGACGCCGGCGTCGATGTGCCCGATATGTCCTCGGGAAGCTCCCTCGACCCGGGACATCATCATAAACGCTTCGGTTCTCGTCGAGGTCACGATGGAGGCGCACCACGTGCGCACCGACGTCACCTCGACACTACGTGTGTATCCCACGGCCGGGGCGGCATGAACGTCTGCCCGTCCTCCGTTGCTGAGGACGAAGCTGCATGGACAGGGACGGGGTCGTCGACTTTCGCAAGCGGGTTTTCAAGGACCAACTTCCGTCCAACGTGGACACCGAAGGTCGAGCACGCAAACGGGAGCCGCCGGCGAAACCTCTGCGGGCGGGGCGGGAGCCGGTGCGGAGTCCCATCTGGAATGACCGGTGCGCTGGTCCGCACGGTTCGGCCTGCCGCCCAGTCCCGACCCGTTCGCGACCCGCCACGCCACTTATCGGACGCGGCAAATTCGTGACACGCATGCGGCAG
>JASFUW010000570.1:0-3014 GCA_050050135.1 Phycisphaerae bacterium | reverse complement strand
AGCTCCGCCCGCTCCTGGTGGGTGACGAGAAGCAGGGCGACGCCCGACTCATGCGCCTCGATCGCCTTGAGGATCGCTTCTTCCTCGTGGATGGGAGTAAGGCGAATGATCGAGCGAATCACATGGTCGAACGTGTTGACGTCGTCGTTGTGCAGCAGGACCTTGTACGGAGGCAGCTGCCGGGGTTTGCGCTCGGGTGGTGCCGGTTTCGTGGTCTGGGCGGTGACGGCCGCCGGGCCGCCATCTTGCGGTTCAGCCTCTTGCGGTTTTTGACGTTCTTCAGGCATCGTCCAATCGAACTCCACGCGTTCGCGTATTCCAATCCGGGGGTCTTCCTCCCCACTCCTTCCACCGGTTATTATAGCCGGTCCGCAGGGCGAATCCAAACCCGAGGTGTGTCGCGCGCGAATGAGATCAAATGTCCACTTCTGTCAGTCGTCTGGAACGCAGACCGTGACCTCCTCGACGGCTGTGAGCGTTCGACCGGTCAGGAAATCGAGGAACGCGGCCGTGATGGTGATCCGCCGCGTCGCCGGCAGCCGCACCCCGTCGGGGAACGGGCACTTGAGCGTAAAGTGGTTCGTGGCGAATTGGCCATGCCACGTCTTTTTCAGCTCGTCCGGATTCTCGAAGACATAGACGCCCAAAACACGCGGCGAGCCCATGTCCGTGTTGTCGAGAAGCTGGATCTTGATGCGACCCGGGACCTTGACCGCGTCCCCGTCCGCGTCCACAGGGCGAAGGTAAACCGTCACGCCGTCGTCGCCGGGCCTCCCGTCGTAATCCGCACCACCCGTAAGGCTGGCGATCTGGACCCGCACCGGCGCGAAAAGATGGACCGGACGATTCGGGTCGAACGCCTGGAGGTCTCGGACCTGTTGGTGGAGCTGGGCGACTGTGCCGTCGCGCATCGCGATGGTGCGCGCCAGCCGGGTGTTGTCCCGACGGAGCGCCTCGTTCTCCTTGAGCAGCCGAGCCCGCCTTCCCGGAGAGTCGCACCCGCAGGCCGCCAGCAACACGGCGGCGAGCGCCGTCCAATTCGTGCAGATTCGCATCGCATGCCGCGCCATGGGAACCGTATAACCCGACCGTCCCAAGCCTGCAAGTCTCGCACCGGTCTGTCTACGCCCTCGGGCATCCTGATACACTGTGAGGAGAACGGAAGGGCGTGGGTCTTCGTCCCGCGACAAGATTCCTGGATACGCCACGCCCGCAGCGCGTGGGCTTGCTTTCCTTGGGAGCCTGAAAGATGCCGCAACGATTGAGGTCATGGAAGGCGCTGGCCTTGGCTTCCGTTATGGTGGCCGGGGTGTCAGCGGGGGCAAAAGACAATCCGCAGAGGAAGGCCGCGTCGTCGGCCATCGAGAAAGTCACCCGGAACGTGGCCATCGTGGTGTGGGACGGTGTCGAGCTGTTGGACTTCGCCGGACCAGGCGAGGTGTTTCAGGCAGCGGGGATCATTGGAGCCGAGGGCGATAAGCGGCTGTTCAACGTGTACACCGTTGCGAAGACGCGTCGGCCGATTGTCAGCCAACTTTTCCTCACGGTTGTTCCGCAATACACGATCAAAGACTGCCCGGTAGCTGACATCATCGTCCTGCCCGGCGGTGGAACGCGAAGCGTGAAGAACGATCCCGAGATGATCGACTGGATCAAACAGTCGGCCGACTCGACGGAGGTTTTCATGTCGGTGTGCACCGGTGCGTTGCTGTTGGCCAAAGCCGGATTGCTCGACGGATTGGAGGCCACCACGTGGCACGGGGCCATCGACTTGCTGAAAAAGGAGGCGCCGAAGGCGAAGGTGCGCGAGAAGCGGCGCTTTGTCGACAACGGAAAGATCGTGACGACCGCGGGTGTTTCGGCCGGGATCGACGGGGCGCTCCATCTCGTCGATCGCCTCCACGGCCGTGCGTTGGCCAAGAAAACGGCGAAGTACATGGAGTACCGCTGGAAGCCGGAAGAGTAGCCCAATCCTGCCGGTCGCCGGGTTTCATTCACTCTGAGATTCAAGTCGAGTTGCCGTGCGGTGACTTCCGGCGGACGGCTTAGAGCGTAGAATTAGAGGCCAATAGGCTGAGGGGGCACGGTCCGGGAAGCCGACAAGAATCAGTAGGTTGCGCGGAGCGCGTTCTACGCCCGGAGCGGAACGGCCTTACTGAGGATCGTGATGGGACAACCTGTCGACAAACTGACGATCAAGGGTCTCAAGTCGATCCGCGCGCTCGAAGAACTCGAACTCCGAAACCTCAACGTTCTTATTGGTGCGAACGGGTCGGGGAAAACCAACTTCGTGTCGTTTTTTTCTTTACTTCGGTCGATCGTCAACCAGGAATTGCAGCTTACCGTAGCGAAAGCCGGCGGCGCCGATGCGCACCTGTTCTTGGGTCCAAAGGTGACCAAGCAAGTCGAAGTACGCCTTTGGTTTGGGGCGAATGGCTACGAGTTCGTGCTCGAGCCCACCCAGAGGAACCGGCTGGTTTTTTCGGACGAGACGGTGCACTTCGGCGAATACCTGGACTGCCTGGGCATTGGACATAAGGAGGCCAAACTCAAGGATGCGAAGGACAAGCCCGGACATACCGCGCGGCGCGGCGTCCCGTGGTACGTCTTCGATGCGTTGTTGAGCTGGGTGGTATACCACTTTCACGACACTAGCGACACCGCCGCCGTCCGGCGAATGAGCACGACCCGGGACTACGAGAAGTTCCGTCCGGATGCCGGCAACCTAGCCGCATTCCTCCTGCGGCTGCGGAGGAAGCGCGCGAAAGCGTACAAGTTGATACGAGACACGGTCCGCCTCGCTGCTCCCTTCTTCGACGATTTCAAGCTACGCCCCGAGAGGAACGGGGCCGACACCGCGGTGCAGCTCGAATGGACGCAGAAGGGGAGCGACTATCCGTTTCATCCCAGCCAGCTCTCGGACGGTACGTTGCGCTTCATCTGCCTGGCGACGGCGCTGCTCCAGCCGAACCCACCCTCGACCATCCTTCTTGACGAGCCGGAGCTGGGGCTTC
>JASFUW010000569.1:0-3023 GCA_050050135.1 Phycisphaerae bacterium | reverse complement strand
CGGGCTGATGTCCTCGTCCGTGAAATGCGTAAGCTGCGTGAAGCCCATGATCCGCTCGAACCACTCCGCCCAATAATCCATTTGACCCAGGTGGACGTTGGTCACGATGTGATCGATGGCTGCGAGGCCTACCGACTTCGTGCCGTGCGCTTCGATCGGGGCGAAGCCCGGTGCAAACGCTCCTTGATAGTTGCGCCGCTCGACGAACTTGAACACCGTATCACCGGCGTACCCGATCACGCCGGTCTTGAGGACGCCATCCGCGTCCTCGGTGCTTTCGACAGGTTGGAGGATGGTGGCACCGCGCGCTTTGACTTCCCGTATCGATGCCTCGACATCGCCCACCTCGAGGGCGATGACCTTGACGCCGTCGCCGTGCAGCCCGCAATGGCGGGCAATCTCGTGATCCGGTGTCAACGCCGAGGTCAGCACGAACCGTATGTTGCCCTGCTCCATCACGTAGCTCGCTCGGTCGCGCGTGCCGGTCTCCAGCCCCAACCGGGCGATCGGTTTGAAGCCGAATACCCGGTCGTAAAAGTGGGCGGCTTGCTTGGCGCTGCCGACGTAGAACTCCACGTGGTCAAAGCTGCGAATCGGAAGAAAATCGTCTTGCGTCATAACGTCGTCACCTTGGAATCGAATTCTCGTTCGTCTGAATGATTCGTACCCTTCTTTCGCGCCGTCAGCATCATTCTCGCACGGGCAGGATTCGCCCGGTCACCTCTCCGAACCCGACGCGATAGCCATCGCTCTGACACCAACCTGTCATGCTGATGCGGTCGCCGTCCTGGATGAACGTTCGCTTGTCTCCGTTGGGCAGCTCGATGGGTTTCTCGCCGCGCCAGCAGAGCTCCAATAGGCTGCCGTACGATTCGGGCGTCGGCCCGGAGATGGTGCCCGACGCCATCAGGTCGCCGGTTTGCGCATTGCACCCGTTGACGGTGTGATGCGCCAACTGCTGAGCGACCGTCCAATAGAGGTGTTTGAAGTTCGACCGGCATAGAACGTGCGCCGACTCCATCTGCTCGCTCTGCAGCGCTACGCTGAGGTCGATGTCGAACGTGCCGGGCCCGTCACTTCGCAGATAATCAAGCGGTCGAGGGTCTTGCACCGGCCCGGAGCAACGAAAGGGCTCCAGGGCATCGAGGGTGACGACCCACGGTGAGATCGATGTTCCGAAGCTCTTTCCGAGAAACGGTCCGAGGGGCACGTACTCCCACTTCTGAATGTCGCGCGCGCTCCAGTCATTGACCAGGACCATGCCGAAGATGTGCTCGATTGCCCGCTCGAGGGGAATGCGCTCTCCGAGCTGGTTACCCGGCCCGACGAAGAAACCCATCTCGAGCTCGAAGTCGACCAGCCGGCTCGGCCCGAACGTCGGCGCCGGAGCGTCGTCGGCTTTGGTTTGGCCTTTCGGGCGATGGAGGTCCGTTCCGCTCAGCACGACGGAACTGACCCGCCCGTGGTACCCGACCGGGACCCACAGATAGTTGGGCATCAGCGCGTTCTCCTTCCCGCGAAACATGGTGCCAACGTTCGATGCGTGTTCGCGGGAGGAGTAAAAGTCGGTGTAATCGCGGATGTCGACGGGCATCTGCAAGCTGACTTGATCCATCTGAAGCAGGACCTCGCTTCGCAGATCGGCGTCGTCACGCAGCGTCGGTACATCCTCTCGTAGTAGTCGGCTGATGACGGTGCGTGCTTCGCTCCAGGCCTTTTGCCCGAGCGCCATGAACTTGTTGAGCACCGGTTCGCCCAAAACGCCGGTCCCACGCAGGTCCGTCTCGTCGAAGAAGCCTCGCCGTTCGAGTGCAGCAAGATCCAGCACCTGATCGCCGATCGCGACGCCGATTCGCCGACGATCCCGATCGGATGCCTTTGACGTAAAGACGCCGTAGGGCAGGTTCTGGATCGGGAAATGAGAGTCCGGCTCAACCGGAATGAACGAGCGCAGCGCGGGGTCGGTCGTCGCGGTCATGGTCGTCTATCTCTCCAAGTCAGCGGGTTCCGGAAGCAGCCTCAGCGCCCGCAGATCGTCGCGCGGCTCGTCGAAGCTGCAACTGCCAAGGGATGTCACCGCACGTTGTCGGCCGTCGATGACGGAGTCCGTTGAGGTACGCTTACCTCGCCATCCCACGAACGCCTCATCGAATTCGAAGGACGTGGGGTCTTCTGTGTCCAGGATGTCGCGCAGCGTTCGCAGGTCGCACACCGCTCGCGACGCAACCAACACGCCGCCAATGAAGACGTTAAAGAAGCCGTGCATGCGGGCTTCCATACCGGCGTCGTAGTGCCGCAACGGATGATGCAACCCGGCGGTGAACTTCAGGGGTACCCGAGCTTCGTGTGCCGCCCAGATTGCGGCCGCGAGTTCATCGACGGAGGGAAACGCGGACGCATCGAGCCCCCCACACCGCAATTTGACACCAACCGGCGGCGAAGCGCCGTCCACAGTCCTGTGATTGTGGTTCCCAACGCCCTGAACGATCGCCGGCCACACCTCCGCGCGATCCACGCCCAGAGGCGGCTCCAGGAACACCGGCACCTGGCCGCTGCGAAGGTCCGGCGACCCGTCGAGCAAGTCCGCAACTTGGCTCGCGCCGGTCAAATCGGTCGGAAGGCGGATCTCGATCGCCTCGACCGATGCGCAAGTGCCCATCTCACGTGCGAAATCGCGCATCAACGCCAAGTCCTTACCCACTTGATCGGCGAACCGCCCGGAACTCTCAGTGGTTGTGCCCAGAACTGACAACCGCAATCCGGCGGTTTCGTCGAAGAGTTCTTGCGCGAGAGGCTTCAGATCGTCCAGCTTGGACACGGGGCAGATGAATCGGGCGAGCATCCACGCTTCCGGTTCGCGGACGTAGCGCGCGTGGTTGCGGATAGCTGTGTCCAAGTCCAGCCCGGCGGGCGGGAACAGCCCGGCGTAATCCAGAATGTCTGCCAACAGTGCGCGCAGGCTTGCCTGCATCCCATGGTCCTCTCGGTTTCATCCGCCGGATCGCTCACATTCCGTATAAACC
>JASFUW010000568.1:0-3043 GCA_050050135.1 Phycisphaerae bacterium | reverse complement strand
GGTCGGTCTACAACTCGGCGCGCGACAAGAAGGAGCGCATCGGCAGGATCCTGCAGATGCACGCCAATTCGCGCGAGGAACTAAAAGAGGTGCGCGCCGGGGAGATTGCCGCCGCGGTCGGGCTCAAGGACGTGGGCACGGGCGACACGCTGTGCGACGCCGCCCACAAGATCGTGCTCGAGCGCATGGATTTCCCGGACCCGGTAATTTCGGTGGCCGTGGAGCCGAAGACGGTTTCCGACCAGGAAAAAATGAGCATCGCGCTGGGCAAGCTGGCCCGGGAAGATCCGTCCTTCCAGGTGCGCACCGACGAAGAGTCGGGGCAGACGATCATTTCGGGAATGGGCGAGTTGCACCTCGATATCATCGTCGATCGCCTGAAACGGGAATTCGGCGTGGCCGCCAATATCGGCAAGCCCCAGGTGGCTTACCGGGAAACGATTCGCAAGACGGTCGAACAGGAAGGCAAGTTCATCCGTCAGACCGGCGGGCGCGGCATGTACGGCCATGTGTGGCTCAAGCTCGAACCGTTGGAGAGCGGCTCGGGATACGAGTTCGAAAATGCCATCGTCGGCGGCGTGGTGCCGCGCGAGTATATCGCCGCGGTCGACAAGGGCGTGCAGGAACAGATGGAAAACGGCGTACTCGCCGGCTACCCGCTGGTCGACATCAAGGTGACGCTTTACGACGGCTCGTATCACGACGTCGACTCCAATGAAATGGCCTTCAAGCTGGCCGGTTCGCTGGCGATGCGGGAAGGCGCGGAGCATGCCGACGCGATCCTGCTCGAGCCGCTCATGAAGGTCGAGGTCGTCACCCCCGAAGAGTACATGGGCGACGTGATGGGCGATCTCAATCGCCGCCGCGGCCTGGTCGGCGGGATGGAAGATGCGATTGCCGGCAAGATAATCCGCGCCTCGGTGCCGTTGGCCGAAATGTTCGGTTATTCCACCGACCTGCGCTCGGCGACCCAGGGGCGCGCGACCTACTCGATGGAATTCGAAAAATACGTCGAGGCGCCGAAAAGTGTCGCCGACGCGATTATCAAGGGCGAGGCTTAGCCGCCCCGCGACGCGGGGCAGACGGGTTGATGCACAGCACAGGCCACCCCGGCCTGGCAGGACGACGCACGACAAATACGCGGTTTTCGCGTTGCTTCATTTTCACCGGCTACGCCGTTGAAAATGTTGGCACATCCCTGTGGGGTTGGTTGATGCACGACACGGGGTTCCTGCCCCGGTCGTGCGACGCAACGCGAAAACGCGGTTTCCGCGTTGCTTCTTTTTCAGCGCGAGACGCTGAAAAAGTTGGCACATCCCCCTGCCAAATCCCGTCGTCGCGACCTGGTAGGGGTGGAAGAAGTGTTGAAAGGCGCTATTTGGCTGTTTTTGGCGGCTGAAAATTTGTGCTGTCCAAGGGTTGTAAAGCCTAGGATAGAGCGCAGAAATCTGTATAATGCGCGCGCATCCGTTGAAGCGATACACGGGGCTCCTGCCCCGGTCGTGAGAAGCAAGACAAAAACGCGGTTTTTGTATTGCTCCTTTTCCGGCGCGGGGCGCCGAAAAAGCTGGCACGTCCCGGTGCCGAATCCCGGGATTGGGATTGATGGTAGCCGGGAAGGCGAGAATTTATTTTTAAGGCCTTGCGGGGCCGAAGCGAGTGAGAGCAGACAGATGTCCAAAGAAAAATTTGAGCGAACCAAACCGCACGTGAACGTGGGTACGATCGGTCACGTGGATCACGGCAAGACGACGCTGACGGCGGCGCTGACGAAGGTGATGTCGGAGCAGCGCGGCGGCACGGCGAAGGCGTTCGACGAGATCGACAACGCGCCGGAAGAGAAGGCGCGCGGTATCACGATTGCGACGTCGCACGTGGAATACGAGTCGGACGCGCGTCACTACGCGCACGTGGACTGCCCGGGTCACGCGGACTACGTGAAGAACATGATCACGGGTGCGGCGCAGATGGACGGAGCGATTCTGGTGGTTTCGGCGGCGGACGGTCCGATGCCGCAGACGCGCGAGCATATCCTGCTGTCGCGCCAGGTAGGCGTGCCTTATATCGTGGTTTACATGAACAAGGCGGACATGGTCGACGACGAAGAGCTGCTGGAGCTGGTGGAGATGGAGATTCGCGAGTTGCTGGACGCTTACGATTTTCCGGGCGACGATACGCCGATCGTGATTGGTTCGGCGCTGAAGGCGCTGGAGGGTGACGACAGCGAGATCGGCGTGCCGTCGATCGTCAAGCTGGTGGAGGCGCTGGACAGTTACGTGCCGGAGCCGGAGCGGGCGACGGACGGTGATTACCTGATGCCGGTGGAAGACGTGTTTTCGATATCGGGTCGCGGCACGGTGGTGACGGGTCGAATCGAGCGCGGCGTGATCAAGGTGGGCGAGGAGATCGAGATCGTGGGCATCAAGCCGACGCAGAAGACGACTTGCACGGGTGTGGAGATGTTCCGCAAGCTGCTGGACCAGGGCGAGGCGGGCGACAACGTGGGGGTGCTGCTGCGCGGCACGAAGCGCGACGAGGTGGAGCGTGGCCAGGTGCTGGCGAAGCCGGGTTCGATCACGCCGCACACCAAGTTCGAGTGCGAGGTGTATATTCTGTCGAAGGAAGAGGGCGGGCGTCATACGCCGTTCTTTAACGGCTATCGGCCGCAGTTTTACTTTCGGACCACGGACGTGACGGGGGCTTGCGAGCTGCCGTCGGGCGTGGAGATGGTGATGCCGGGCGACAACGTGAAGATGGAAGTGCAGTTGATCGCGCCGATCGCGATGGAAGACGGTCTGCGGTTTGCGATCCGCGAGGGCGGGCGCACGGTCGGTGCCGGCGTCGTTTCCAAGATTCTCGAGTAAGGCATAGATATTGCATCGGGGCGGGAGATGGGCTACCATCCCCGCCCTTTGTTTGATGGCAGGGGCTGTGTCCTGTCAGCAAGATTAGGACAGTAGCTCAATTGGCAGAGCAGCGGTCTCCAAAACCGCAGGTTGGGGGTTCGATTCCCTCCTGTCCTGCCATTATCGTGGAGAATCGA
>JASFUW010000567.1:0-3077 GCA_050050135.1 Phycisphaerae bacterium | reverse complement strand
CGATTCGCTGCTATCTGCATGAACACAACAGGAACCCAGTGCCTTTCGTGTGGACAGCGACCGCCCGCAAGATCATGCGGAAGATAAAACGTTGTAAAGAACTGTTAGAGACAGGACACTAGTGCCGCGTCAACTGTGTTTTTGCGGGTAGCGAGCGGCCTCTTTCCGAGCCGCGCCCGTCAGGAAGCGGTCTTCTGGAACCCGCAAATTAAGGCGTGACCGTGCACTGTTGCCCTGTTACTCATGGTGTAATGGACGGCATTCCGCCTTCCGGACTCGGGCGCTGGCCTTGGCCTCGGTGATCGCTGCATTCGCGAGTTCCGACGAGCGCCCGGGAAGTTCTATCCACTACCGGCGTCCTGTACCTGTGCATTGCGTCGAAGACGGCGGCGCTCAGGTAGCCTTCCGGACAGTTCACGCACAGACCCAATCTCTGGGGAGCACCCGGCATCTATGCGCCGCACCGTCGCACTCGGCACCGGGCGATCAGAGGGTCCGGTTCCATCTCCAGGCGGCGGAGTGATACAACCGCGCTTCTAGTCGTCGAGCCTTGACTTAGGCGCTTGACGATGCTACGAGTATCAGAAGCTCCGGCATGATACGGCGCGGGTGCCCTTACCCCTGCCGGCAGGACACCGCAGATGGCCAAGCGCAAGAAGAGGTCTGCTCGAAAAGCAAAAGGGCGTGCGGGACCCGGTCGCAGTGCACACGGTCCGACTCCTTCGTCGGGCAGGGCTGCCCAGAAGCCGAACGTTCGAAGGCGTGTCCCTCTGTCACACCCGACGCTCGCGATCATTGGGACGTTTGGCCCAAGCATGTGCACGCTCACGCAGCGCGGTGGGACCTACAAGGTCGATGACACACGCGTCGAGGAACTCATCCGAGAAGGCATGGGTATCGTTCGCATAAACTTCTCACACGTGCCTAAAATGCAATACGGTAAGATTGAGTGCTTCATCGCCCATGTGCGCGATGTCGAGAAGAAAACGAAGATCCCCATACCCATAATGATGGACCTGAAGGGCCCTGAAATCCGCATAAGACGAATTACCGCTCGCCCTCCGTCCGACAAGAACCAAAAGAACCAGCCTAAGGTTCCATTGAAACGCGGGGACTTTGTACAATTCTATCAGCGGTGGAAGCCGAACTCTGTCGGACATCCGAAGGTCGCTGCCTATGCTGCCCTGGAGTTTGAAGGGACCTTCGCTGCGATCGTCAACCCTGACGACTCGGTCGTGGCTGGTGACAACGACCTATTCCTCGAGGTCATTGCCAAGGATCCGCCGACTTCCGTCGTGTGCAAGGTCAAAGATACGGGAACGCTCAAGAAGGGACATTCCCTCAACCTTCCTGAACACGAGCACCTCAATGTTCCCCCGGTTCCAAGAGCCGACCGCGACGCCATCGCACACGGTTTCGATATCGACCTCATCGCCCAGTCCTTCGTCCAAAGCGTGGACGACATCGTCAGGCTGCATGAGAATCTGACCCAGACGAAGCGCAAACACATCCGTATAATTGCGAAAATCGAGACCCAGGCGGCGTTCGAGAATATCGACGACATTTTGGGTCATAAGCTGGTCTATGGCATTATGGTCGCACGAGGCGATCTCGGTGTGCTGGTCCCTTACAGGACGATTCCGGAGCGCCAGGTACGGTTGGTGAATACCGCCAACAAGTTGGGCAAGCCCGTGATCGTGGCTACGCAGCTGCTTGAGTCCATGATGAACCGACCTACGCCATATCGCTCCGAGGTTCAGGACATTTGGACCGCGGTCAGGGAGGGAGCCGACGCGCTTATGCTCTCGGGCGAAACGGCGAAGGGGAACTATCCTGTCCACTCTGTCAGTGTGATGCGAGACGTTGTGCGGGAGTGCACTCCGATAGACCAGGACGAATACCTGCGAAAGTTCGATGGAAAATACGCCCTGCCAACAGTGAGTCGTCCCATCGATGCGCTCGGGTTTGCGATCTGCGAGGTCGCGAAGGAGGCTAACGCGCCGGTGATCTTTTCCTACGCAACCGAAGGCCGGAGCGCAACTCGCATCTCTCGGTGCCGACCTTCCAGCCCCATCGTTACAATCACCACGTCTCCGAGAACGGCAAGGGAACTTGTCCTGTTGTACAACGTCTACCCAGTGTTTGTCGGCAGGGGCCCGAGCAACCCACTTCCGCGCCAACCGAAAGAGTTCATCGAATTCATCTGGCAGATCATTAGCCGTGAGCAGGACCTTGAGGATGCCATCCGTTCTCAACGGAAAGAGGTAGGAACGTTCTTCCTCGTGGGCACTGAAGAACTCACCAAGCTGCTCAATCAAGGAGGAGGTCGAGGAAAGGCGCGAGGTATCTTCGTGTTTGAACCTCCCCCTGGGCTTATCCCGGCGTCCACATCTTCGAGCTTCAAACCGCAGGCAGCCCGCAACGCGCCTTGAAACCTCGCATCCGTATTCCGGTCAGTCGTTGGGTCCACCGTCCCGCCACACACGGGCTGACCGTGCAGCCCCTTTGGCGCGTGTCCGCGCCTACTAGCCCGATGATCGCCGTTCTCGCCCGGCCCAACGAGCGCCCGGGAAGTTCTATCCACGACCGGCGTCTGGCCGGAGTGCGCGACTCATTCGCGCGGAGATGTGTCGCTCCCGCGCCGTGCTCGGGGACGGAAAAGACGCGAAATGCAAAGATTTTTTCGCAAAACGAACCCACCGAACCGCGTTTCCACGCTCTCAGCGGCGATTTTCATCGGCGAGTTTGGGTTCGCCCGTTGTCAACGGCGCACGGTCGAATCGCGTCCGGCCTTCGGGTATATAGGCGTCCGCCATGAAAGCGGACGAGTTGAAAATCGCGGTGGTCGGCGTCGGAGCGGCAGGGGGATACTTCGGCGCCCGCCTGGCGGCAGCCGGGCACCGCGTGACCTTCATCGCCCGCGGCGAAACCCTCCGCACACTCCGCGACGACGGTCTCCACATCGAGCGCACCGCCGATGAGACGGCACGCGAACAACCGCACCCACCGCATAGCGTCGACGCGCAGTCCGCCCCTCGTGATAACCGCGAAACGCGGGGCGGCGACACACAGGCATC
>JASFUW010000566.1:0-3086 GCA_050050135.1 Phycisphaerae bacterium | reverse complement strand
GATGACGTGACCAAGGATCCGGGCTGGTGGGAAGGGTTTACGCTGACCGCCTGCGCGGAGATGCGGATCGACCTGTGCTGCACGGACATCAACGGTGAACCGCTACGGCCGCAGTGGTCGGCGCTGGTGCGCAACGAGCAGGACGGCGGAATCTGCTGTGACACGTTCCTGCAAAACGTGGGCGTCGATCCGCCGATCGGTCTGGGGAGAGGCACGTCGGGCTTTGCGCGTGGTAATCCGTTCTGCGATGAGGACAACCTGTGGTCGACGTGGGGACCGGTTCCCGCGGGCGTGTACTACAAGAACATCTACTCGGCGCCGGACGGCACGTCCGCCTCGCCGCCGGGTGCCCAATACCAGATGCACATCACGGTTGCGGCGTGTCCGATCGCGGCGTGCTGCGTTGGCGACGAGTGCAGCATCACGAACGAATACGACTGTGAGCAGGCCGGGGGCTATTGGCACCTGGGCGTCGTCGACTGCGGCGACGACTGCGACGTGCCCGACTCGGACGGTCTGTGCTGCACGGGTGCGTGCTGCCTCGGGCCTGGTGACTGCATCGACGAGATTCCGGGCGGTGAGCCGATGGACGAGGCGACGTGCCTGGCCACGCCTCCCCCGGCCGAGCCGCAGTACCTCGGCGGCGTGAGTTGTGCCGATGATCCGTGCCCGGTGTGCAGCGTCGAGGACGACGCCAACTGCCATACGTTCGACAGCGCCTGGTTCTTCACGGACGATTACATCAACGGCGGCGGATACGACATCGCCGACGATTTCGTGCCGGTCGGCGACGAGATCAGGCAAATCTGCTGGTGGGGCATGTACGCCATCGCGGAGCAGTTCTTGGCCGGGTGTCCCGCCGGGACGAAACCGGACGAGGACTTCTTCGAGATCCGGTTCTTCGAGGATGGCGGCGGAAAGCCGGGCGCGGAGCTGGTGGGGTCACCCGGTCCGGTGACGGTCACCGCCAAGGAGGACCTGGACACCGCGGAGCCGATCACACAGCTATACTCCGTGAAGTTTGACACGCCGATTGAGGTCACCGCGGGCCAACGGTATTGGGTAACGATATCGGGTGCCGGAGACCCCGACGGTGAATGCCAGTGGTGGATGGGCACGAGCTACCAGGGCAACCAGTACTGCATGGTCGAAGGCGACCCGAACCGTGAGGAATGGACGCAAGAGGACCGTGCCGAGTGGCTGATCGACTTCGCGTTCTGCCTGGATACGGGTGAGGGCGGCGTCGGGTTCGATCTGCCTGATCCGCCGGAGGGCACGTGCTGCGAGTGCGACGGCACTTGCAGCAACAACGTCGCGTGGGATGACTGTTCGGATAGCTACGATATCGACTCGAGCGACATGGTGGGCGTGCAGCTCGGCCAGTGGGACGGCGGCGAGACCTGTGCGACCAAGGCGATCACCTGCGAGGGCGGACCGCCGCCGGGAGATGCCTGCGACGACCCGATTGAACTCGTGGGCGCCAACGTGTCCACGTTGGTCTCGAACTGGTGCGCCACGACCGACGGGGCGTACACCGGACAGAGTTGCGATAATGAGGACGACGAAAGCGGGTTGTGGATCAACGGAATCGAGCACGACATCTGGGTGAAGTACAACGCGGTGTTCGGCGGAACGGTCGACATCGACATGTGTGCGGACACGGATTTCGACGTTGTGCTCGAGGTCTACTCCAACGGGACGTCGACGTGCCCGGACACGTGTCCGCCGGATCCCGCGCTGCGGGTGGCAAACTTCGTGAACGACGACGTCCTGTGCACCGATTTCGAGTGCCAGGAGCCGCCGGAACCGTCGTTCAGAACGTTCGCCGATGCGGGTGAGTGCTTCCTGATTCGAATCGGCGGGGAGCGGGACCTGCTCAACGACAACGACGACGTCGACCCCATGGGTCGCGGTCGATTGGACATCATCAGCGAGGAGACCGATTGCCCGATCTCGCTGGCACCGGCGGGTGACCCCGACCTGAACGACAACGGGTTCGGTACGAAGAACGCGTACGTCACCTTCGAGGGCTCACAGCTTGTTCCTCCGAGCCGCGAGAGCGCGGCCGATACACACGCGATTCGCGTGAAGTTCGTCACGCTTCCGGGGTTCGCGTTCGCCGAGGGGCGGGCGATGTTCGTACAGGAACCGTTCCCGGTGACGGAAGCGTCCGCGACGGACGGTCCGACGCCGGCGCCGACGTTCACGGCGGCCCGGCTCGGGTGCGACCCGTTCTATGCGGATTGGAGCACGTACGGCGTGGTCGACGTCTTCGACGCCGGGATCCTTCCGGGCGGCGTGTACGAGGTGCAGGCGATTCACTTCGACTGCGAACGGTCGGAGCCGAATTACTCCCTACCGCTGACCGTGGTGACGAGTGCGATCGGCGACCTTGCGGGAAATACCTGCACACTCGTAACGTGCAACCCGCCGCAGGGGGTGGTCGACTTCACCGACATCAATGCGGTTGTCGAGAAGTTCAAGAACACGCCCGGCGCCCCGAGGAAGGCCCGAACGGACCTGCTAAACGGGACGGTTTCACTTCCGTATCCGGATCGGAAGGTCGACTTCGTCGACATCGCACAAGGGGTCGATGCGTTCCGTGGCGCGCCGCTTCCGCCGGTGGGCCCGCCGGCGGATGATCCGTGCGCGCCGTGACCGTTACGTAGACTTATTAGGAGGTTCATCGACAGGTAACAGAAGGCGAAACGGTGTAGGTTTAACGTGAATTGGCGGGGGTGGGTTCCGACTCGTCGGGACTCACCCCCGGGTTTCTATTCCGGCGCGCCGGGAGAGTCTCGAAGGCGTCAACCGTGTCGACGCGTCGGACGCGTGAAGCCCGACGTTTGTTGAAGGCGGAGGGTTCGGGGCGCTTGCGGTCGGAAGTCTCGGCGGTCAAGATGGTTGCACGTCTTGCAGAGGAGACCGTCAATGACCGTGCGGGGATTCTTGCTGGACATCGAAGGTACGATCGTCGGCGACAAGCGCTACGAGGCGATCGGCGGTGCGGTGGAGTTCATCCGGCGCGTCCGTGACGCCGCAGTGCCGCTCCGCCTGATCAGCAACAATACAACCGACTCCAGGCC
>JASFUW010000565.1:0-3095 GCA_050050135.1 Phycisphaerae bacterium | reverse complement strand
GACGACAGACAACCCGCACCTTGGAGAACCGAGACCACCATCAAGCTCGACAAGGTCTCAGCGGCCTTCGATCGGTTTCCCTATCGCGCGGACGACCTCACCGGGGCCCTGGTCGTAGCCGACAACGTGATCCGCGTCGAAGACGTCGCCGGCGTCAGCGGCGATGGAAGGATCCAAATAGACGGCGCCGCCGCCTGCAACAAGACCGGTATCGCCACCCTAGATTTGAAAATTCGCGGGCAAGACGTCGCCTTCGACGACAACCTTTTCAATGCGCTTCCGCAGGGGCTGCGTGACCAACTCAGGGCCTTTGCGCCGACCGGACGCTTTGGTTGTGACACCGCCATCACGCTTGATCCCGGCGCCGACACGGTCCGCTTCGTGTCACGCGTTGCCTTGCACGACGCGGGCATCAAGCACCGGTCCCTGCCGCTTCCGGTTCACGGCATCACCGGCCGACTTGTCGTCACCGGCGACAACATCGCGGTCGAAGAGCTCACGGGCCGCTACAACGACGCCACCATCCGCGCGGAGGGCAGCGTCGGTTGGGGCGACGGTCCCTTCGTGCCCGATTTCGTTATCCGCGCCGAAAACCTCCAGATCGATAACACCGTCCTCCACGCCCTCGCCAAGCAGAGTCAGAGCCCGTTCGGAGACTGGCAGATCGAAGGGCTGGTCAGCGCCGAGACGACGATCCGACCCGATCCGAACTCCGCCGAGTCGGAACTTTCGATCCGCACCGTCGCTTCACTTGAAGATGCCACGATCCAACATCCCGAATGGCCCGCACCGCTTCGGGACGTTCACGGAGACATCCACCTCGATGGCGACACCCTTCGCGCCACCGACGTCCAAGCCACCTACGGCAACGCCGAACTCCACAGCGATATCGAGTTCATCCGATCCGACGAAAACACCGAGGTGGACATCAAGCTCAGTGCAACCGGCGTGACACTCGACGATTCGCTTCGAGCACTGCTTCCCCCATCGATCGCACGTGCGTGGGAGCACGTTCGCCCCGAAGGCTCCATCAATCTGCGGTTCGACTCGCTTCATTTCGGCCGCCCCGGACCCGACGAGCCGCCCGAGTGGACGATCGTCGGGTACGTCGAGCTCGACGACGTCAACCTCCCCGGGCTCGCCGACCTCGAGGGGCTCAACGGTGTCCTGGTCGGCACCGGCAAACTGTCGGATGCCCTCCGCGGAGCCAGCTTGCGCGGCGACCTGTCACTGACCGACATGAAGCTCTACAGCCGTCGCCTGCACCGCGTCGAGGCCGACTGGTCCTTCGCCAGAGCCGCTGACGGGCGCGGGTTCCTGGTGCTCGAGCCGATCGAAGGCGCGATCTACGACGGCCTCGTCACCGGCAAGGTCGACGTTGCCTTTGACCAGGGGGACATCGAATACAATCTGTCGACCACCGTTCAGGGAATGCAGATTGGACCGTTCGTTAACGTGGATCGCAACGCCCGGTTGGCCGATCGCAAACCGATCGAAGCCCGCGGCCTGGCCAACGTCCACCTCTATCTGTCCGGCTCCGCCGGTGCCCCGTCAACCAGGCAGGGCGGCGGACGTTTCGAGGTCCTCGACGGACACATTTACCGCTTGCCCATCATTCTCGCGATCCTCAACGTTCTGAACCTCTCCGTGCCGGACGGTGCCGTGTTTGACGACGCCCGTGCGGAGTTCTTCATCGCGGGCGACCGGATGCAGCTCCGTGACATTTCGCTCCGCGGCAGCATACTCGGGCTCGTCGGCTCGGGGACGCTTTCGATTCCGGACCGGGGCGTCGACCTGAGCTTCGTCAACGTCGGCCCGCGCCGCTGGTCCGCCATTCCGCTGCTATCGAACGTGATCGAGGGAACATCCCGCGACCTCGTCGAGCTGCACGTCACCGGCCCCCTCGCTCGGCCGACGGTTCGCGCGAGACCGTTCCGCGGCGTCCAGGAGGAATTGGAGCGCTTGTTCCAGAAGCGCAAACCGAGGAGGATTCAACCCGCCGGACCCTAGCCCGCCCGAACGATTCGGCGGCATCGGGAGCCGGATGCGCCGGAGCCCCCAAACTGGACAACGAACCCTGCGCCAATACAGACACCAAAACGGAATCGGCCCTGCCTGTCGTTCGCGCCTCCGTCGGCGGCATCCTGATGGGTCTCGCCAATCTGGTCCCCGGTGTGTCCGGAGGCACGATGATTCTCGTCACAGGCCTGTATGACGAATTCATCAGCAGTGTCGCCGATGTGACACGGCTGCGATTCACGAGACGGAACATCGCCTTTCTCGTTATCGTGTGTGCCGCCGCCGTCGTGGCGATCGCCGCCCTTGCAGGTACGCTGAGCCGCGCCGTCACCTTGCACCGGTCCGCCATGTTTTCGCTCTTCATCGGTCTGACCCTCGGCGGCGCGCCGCTGCTTGTCCGGATGATCGGCCGCAAGAGCGCTGCCGCTGCGGCGGGGTTGGTTTTCGGGCTGACCCTCATGATCGTCATCGCCGCAACCAATGAAGTTCGTTCTGATCGCGAGGCCGTCAAGACCGCGGTCGCCGCAGGCGACTTCGTCATCGAGCCGAACTACCTGCGCGATCTCGCGGCGGGTGCTTTGGGGATGTCAGCCATGGTGTTGCCCGGCATTTCCGGTGCGTACATGCTGCTGATCTTGAACCGGTACGAGACCATCCTCGCCGCGATCTCCGTCGGGAAGGACTTCGCACTGTCGTTCGGCCGAGAGGGTGACGGCGGTGCCATGGTTCAAGTCATCTTGCCGACCGGGATCGGGGCGGTGATCAGTCTGGTATTGCTCAGCAACCTTCTCAAGTGGTTGTTGCACCGATACGAGCGTCCGACGCTCGGGTTTCTGCTCGGCATCGTTCTCGGTTCGGTCGTGGGGATCTGGCCGTTCGACGCTGCGTCGGAAGGCGCGGACTACGTCGCCGGCGCCGGGCTGGCAGCCGTCGGGTTTGTTTTCACGTTCCTCTTGTCGCGCTCCGGCGAACAGAGAACGCCGGATCGTTGATCGTGCCAGATATATGTCACTATGCGGCTGCGGCGTTCGGTTTGTGCTTGGACGCGATCTCGACGAGGGCGTCGAAATCGCCGG
>JASFUW010000564.1:0-3112 GCA_050050135.1 Phycisphaerae bacterium | reverse complement strand
CCGCCACCCGCTTCGTCCAAAAACCGTGCAAGGCGACAAAACCCACCACCGGCGTCGTGAGCACCGCCTGCATGTGGTTGCCCACCCCCAGACCGTTCAGCAGGAGCATCCCCACGAGATGAATCGGCCTCCGACGGGCGGCGTACGCCGACAGACACCAGCACTCACCCGCGAACAGCGCAGCACTGACCGTATACACCTCGGTGCGAGTCGACAACTGCCAGAACGTATGGGCGATCGCCAGAGAGACCGCCGACAGCGTCGCAGCCTTGGCACTGCGAGTCAGCGTGCACACGCACCCGAACACGTTCGCGACCGCGACCGCCCCCGCGAGCGCGCTGATCAACGTGATCGCGAAGCACGCCTCGGTCATCCCGGTCGCCACCGCCGCCCGGCCCAGCCAGTGGTGCACCGGATGGCTCAGTGCCAGACCGCGCGGGTGAAGCAGTTGCTTGTTTGCGATCTGCAAGATATGCCAGCCCGAATCCTGCCATTGAGCCCCCCGGTTGGCCGTCGCACCATAGAGCAGCAAGCTCAGCACGAAAATGCCAAGCCAACCGCGCCAGAGGACCACGGGGGAAAGGGGGCTTGATGCGTCCCGGTCACTTACTTGCGCGTCGGGCATTGACGATCCTTACCACAAACTCGGTGGACCCTGCCGCCGCTCGGCGGGTGCATGATCCCTCCGCAAGTCCTTGTGAGACACCATACGAGCGAGCGATCCGGGAAACAACCGCGGCTGTCCGGCGGCCCCTGATTATCAGAATCGGTCAGTCGCACACGAGAGCTGAGACCCTACAATACGAGACCAGACCTCCGACCCCATCCGACCCGGACCGGGCCCCCGCCGGGTACCGGCAAAGGGGGGCGGGGTGAGAGGACCCGGCGTGACACATTCAGGCGCTCGGTGAACGCCGCGGTTCGAGGATCACGAGCGGACCGTGGAGGAACGGCGTTCGATGACGACAGGTGATGCCTTCGGCGTAATCTTCGACATGGATGGCGTATTGGTCGACTCCGCGGAGTCGCACTTCGAAAGCTGGGTCAGGCTCGCGCGGGAGTGCAACCGCTCGGTCACCCGGGAACAATTCGCACAAACCTTCGGACGACAGAATCGTGACATCATCCCGATCCTCTTCGGCGACGGAACAGAACGGCGCCTCACCGCACTCGCCAACCGAAAGGAGGAACTCTACCGCGACCTGATCCGCCAAAAGCCCCCCATCGTCGACGGCGCTTCCAGGCTCCTGCATGATCTGCACGAAGCCGGTATACGGGTCGCCGTCGGATCGTCGGCTCCCAAAGAAAACATCGATCTCATTCTGGCAACCCTGGGAGTCGGCGATTGTGTTTCCACCGTCGTCAGCGGTGACGACCACGAGCGCGGCAAACCCGACCCACAGGTCTTTCTTCTCGCGGCCAGGGGCTTGGACCTCGACCCTTCGCGTTGCGTGGTCGTCGAGGACGCCCCCGTAGGCATCCAAGCCGCCCGCGCCGCACAAATGCGAACCGTCGCCGTCCTGCTCTACCACCCCGCCAACGCCTTCGACCGACCCGACCTCCTCGTCCCCACACTGTCCGACCTTACCGTCGATCGCCTGCTGACCCTCGCACGCACCGCATGATCCGCAGTTGGCGACCCGCCTCCAACCTCGTGCCAGTGCCGTGTTTCACGCGTTTCGCGATTACCTGAGCCGCGCGCTTTCAGCCCGCGCGGAGCTACGCACAGGTTGACGCTTGCGGCTCGCGTTCCGCGCATTGTCGCAGGATTTATGGAACACGGTATGAGTGCCGTCTCCGGAAAGACATGCCGCCATCAGGGTGGCACGGTCTGACGGCGAAGCCGGCAGGCCGTGGTTGTTGCGTACCGTGCCCTGGGCTTAGGGTCGAGACCACGCCGTCCAACGCTGACGTATCTTTCTGGATGCAGCGCTAAAACGTCCGTTCCACGAACCCGGTGTCGATCTTCCCCGCCTCGAAGTCCGGGTGTGACATGATCTTGCGAAGAAAGGGGATGGTGGTTTTGATCGGCTCGATCGTGAATTCGTCGAGGCATCGACCCATACACCGCAGCGCCTCGCGCCGCGTCGGTTTGTGCACGATCACCTTGGCGATCAGCGAGTCATACCTCGGCGAGACCCGATACCCCTCATGAGCGTGCGTATCGACTCGGACCCCCAATCCCCCCGGCGGGCGAAACTTCTCGATCAAACCCGCACAGGGACGGAAGTCAGCCTCCGGGTCTTCGGCGTTGATCCGGCACTCGATCGCATGCCCTTGCGGTTTGATCGCCCGCTGGTTGAACTCGAGCGGTTCGTTTGCGGCCACCACAATCTGCGACTTGATCAGATCGATACCCGTCGTCATCTCCGACACCGGGTGCTCGACCTGAATCCGGGCGTTCACCTCCATGAAATAGAACTTGCCCCGCCCGTCAACCAGAAACTCCACGGTCCCCGTACTGGTATATCCGGTCGCCTTGGCCAGCTTGACAGCCGCTGAACACAGGTCCCGACGCGTTCGCGGCTCGATCGCCGGGGACGGCGACTCCTCGATCAGCTTCTGATACCGACGCTGCACCGTGCAATCGCGCTCCGCCAGGTGCACGATGTTCCCGTGTTGATCCGCCAGAATCTGAACCTCGACGTGCTTGGGCCTCTCGATGAACTTCTCGATGTAAAGCGCCGAACTCTTGAACGCCGTCTCGGCCTCTTGCCGCGCATGCTTGATCGCTTTGAGCAGATCGTCCTTCGTGTGAACGATGCGCATCCCGCGACCCCCGCCGCCCGCCGCCGCCTTGATCATCAACGGAAACCCGATCTTACCGCCTATCCGCAGGGTCGACTCCTCGTTGTCGTCGAGGATTCCGTCACTGCCTGGCACCGTCGGCACCCTCGCTTTTTTCGCAACCGCCCGCGCCGACGCCTTGTCACCCAGCTTGCGCATCGCGTCAGCACCCGGACCGATGAACTCGATGTTGCACGCCCGGCACTTCTCCGCAAACGCCGCGTTCTCCGCCAGAAATCCGTACCCCGGATGCACCGCATCCGCACCCGTCAACTCGGCAGCCGCAATGATCCGGTCACTTTTCAGATAGCTCTCACGCGGTGCG
>JASFUW010000563.1:0-3133 GCA_050050135.1 Phycisphaerae bacterium | reverse complement strand
CGCAGACGGAGGAGCAGAGCACGATGTCGATTGGCAAGTTGGGTTGGCTGGCGGCATTGATTCCGATAACAGGCATTGGTCTGAAGGTGAGCTACTGCTGAGGGCATCCACTCGACATGCTCGGTACGGGCATGGTGCTGTTGGGTCTGCCACTCATGCTGATCACATTCGGGAAACGCCGGTAGTTGCCTATGTGGAAGTCGCCCCGAGCGGACCGACCGAACCGGGTGACGCCGGACGAAAATCGAAGGCTCCCGCCCGCTAAGAAACAAAGCGATTCCTACCAACCACGTCGGTGCCACGGCAAGGCTGATTCATCGTGCCGTACGTAAGACTTGTGTACCTTGTGGTGGCCCACCCAAACAGCATGTTTGCCGTCTCAGAGCCAGGTAGCGAAAGAACGTCCCGAAAGTTGCACGCATACCCGCAGCCCGACGACACCAGCGGCGTGGGCGTCGCTCCGCCCGCGGACCCTACTCCGGGGAACCACGAGGCAGTTCGCCCAAACGAGCCCGCTTTCGTCAAAGCGTCCCCGCAGATACGGAGACGCCGCGAGCACAAGTGGTGAACGCCCGGACATCGGGCCGTCACAAAACCTGCATGAACGGAGCGGGAGGGATTCGAACCCTCGGTGCAGTTACCCGCACACCGCATTTCCAGTGCGGTCCCTTAAGCCGCTCGGACACCGCTCCGGGACAGTTGGCCGGCTCTGTCGGGCACCCCGGCGAATGGCGTAGGACCCCGATCAGACAGCCGGTACGGAGTGTAAGTAGCTACCGTCGCCGGTCAAGCCGCAGGCCGGGCGTGACGTGCGACGAAGACCAACCCGGCTTATCGCCATCGAGGAACGGCGGTCTGCGTCGATAGTCATGATTACCACCCCGATGGCGAGTGGGGGAGGTGGACTCCGGACCGATGACTGTGTACTGCCCCGGCGCGGCTTTCGGCTCGCGAATCGCTGAAACGATCCAGCAGCCTGAGAACTCGGTCGTTGACCCGCGTCCGCCCGGCGTTTCATAATGTCAGCGCCTTGGCGGCCATTGCTATGGAGAGTCTGACCGTGCTGATGCCCTGGCTACGAACGAATCGGCCTTTGGGGTCGAGCACCACGTGGCTGGCGATGGCTTTCGGTATGCTCATTTCCGCCGTGATCGTGGGGTGGCAATCGACGACCCTGGGGCGCGTGGCAGCGGGCGTCCTTCTCGCACTCGCCGTCCTGGCGCTTTGGCAGGGGATTCGTACGAGAACGACGGAAAACCTGCACGCGATCAGAAAGCTGGAGGGCGCCTGCATCCACTGCGGTTACGACCTGGAAGGGAACGAGTCCGGCGTTTGCCCCGAGTGCGGTCAGCCTACGGACAAGAGCATGTTGGCGTGAACCCGCACCCATAAACTCGACTACACCTGCGAATCGTTACAAGCCTCGACGGCCTCGAGCCGTCGGCGCAAGTCGTCGGGCAACGCGCCGCGGATGCGCTGGTCAATAAGGCCCACGTCAAGCAGGTCTTGTACGTGCGCGCGATCGATAAATCGGTATGCCTGAAGTTTCATCTGGACGAGGTATCGCAGCGCGACAACCTTGAATCCGGCGTCCGATTCTACGGAATCCGACGTGTCAGGCGCCGCGTGCGTATGCTCTGGTCGGACGCGTTCTCCGGCGAACACGACGTTGACGCCGGTCTTTGGGTTTGGATTTTCCCATGTCAAGAACATGGTCACACCGAGCACCTCGACAGGCGTCAGGTCTACTGGTCTGAGCGCTTCGGTGACGCGCGGCAAATCATCGCGGCGAACGAGGACGTCAACATCTTTCGTGCTGCGCGTGGCCGCTTCGTCGACCGTCGAGACCCAAGCGGCCACCGCGTTGCCGCCGATGATCGCGTACGGTATCCCCGCAGCGTTTAGGGCGTCGGTGAGATCCTGCAGAAGGCGCTCGACCCGCTCAACGGCCATGACATATCGTCCAAATGATGATCTGACGACCATGCGTCAATGATACCGGTCTTTGCGGCATGCCTGCAAGGTCGACCGACGGGCGGAGCCGGCGCTATCGTATACGTTGAGGCCAGTCGCCGGTGAAGACCTCGACCGCGGGACCTGTCATGTAGACGTGGTCGTTGCCGGCCCGTTCGATACTCAGATCGCCGCCCGGAAGCGTGACCGTGATCGCTCGACGAGTTCGCCCGGTGACGGCCCCGGCCACGCAGACCGCGCAGGCGCCGCTTCCGCACGCCCGGGTGATGCCGCTTCCGCGCTCCCACGTTCTCATCGTTACGTGGTTAGGCGTATCAACGCGCGCAAAGTGTGCGTTAATCCGCGCAGGGAACTCGGGGGCGTGCTCGAACCGTGGGCCGACAACGGCGAGATCTACCGCGTCGAGATCGTGGACGAACACGACGGCGTGAGGGTTGCCCATCGAAACGCAGGTGATGACGTATTCGTCTCCGGCGATCTGCAACGCGTGATCGACGATGCGATCCAATGCGATAGTCGACGGCAAATCAGACGCCGCCAGAGAGGGCTCACCCATGTCCACGCGGACCGCCTGCACCTTGCCGTCGACGATTTGACACTCGCACGCTCTGACGCCGGCGTCGGTCTCAACGGCAACAGATCGGATGAGACCGTCTGCCGCTGGGCGCACGCCGTCGCGTAACGGTGCCGCGGCGTGTTGCACGTCCGCGCGGGCTGAAGCCCGCGGCTCGGGGAGCGGTCCGTGCTCGATGGCGTATTTGGCCACGCAGCGCAGCCCGTTGCCGCACATCTGGGCTCGTGAACCGTCCGCGTTGTACATTTCCATGCGCACGTCGGCCGTCGATGAAGGATGAAACAGGATCAACCCGTCGCTACCGATGCCGGTGTGACGATCAGAAACCGTTCGGGCAAGTAGTGACGGATCGGCCACGCGCTCTTCCCTCGTGTCGATGAGAACGTAGTCGTTACCGAGCCCGTGCACCTTGGTGAATCGCATCGGTCACGATTGTACGGAATGATCTTCAGTCCGGAAATCGACCGCCGAGGCGTTTGTGCCCGTGCTGCGCGCCGGTGTCTGTTCGCCAAGACGGCGTGGGGGGACGGCTAGGCTTCGAGATCGAGGTGCATCTGTCCGTCCTCGCCTTCGGAGAGGCCGCCG
>JASFUW010000562.1:0-3159 GCA_050050135.1 Phycisphaerae bacterium | reverse complement strand
GCTCCAGGACCTCACCACTCGAAAAGGGCACGCGGGCAGTCTCCGGAGTGAGGTTGCTGTTAACGGCCAGCGTTGGACCCTGGTCCTGGAGCCGTTTTCCGTTCGGTCGCCGGATTTCAAAGTCCTCAAAACGGCGGAAGCCGGTGGCGGGTTGACCCCCGCCGATGCGCCGCCGCCAGCAACCTACAGGGGGCACGTTCTCGAGCGTCCCGAAGCCCGCGTAGCCGCCCACCTAATCGATGACCGGCTCACGGCCATGGTCCGCACCAAAGAAGGCATCTACGGTATTCAGCCGACCGGCCGTCTCGGAGCGCTGGGCCCAGCCCGTGAACACGCTCTGTACAGAGCAGAAGATTGGGCGACGCAAGAACCGCTCCGCTGCGGCGTAAGCGAAGCCGTTCAGCACCTGGGCACGGCACCTGGAGGCGAACCCGGCGCATCCGCCGCCGCGGCCGCCACAACCGGTGTCGAGGTCGCAGAGCTCGCCATCGACGTCGACACGGAGTTTTTCGCAAGAAACGGTGGAGACATCGCCGCTACGGTCTACGACGTCGAAAACCTTCTAAACGCCGTTGAACTCATCTACGAACGTGACGTAGGCGTCAGCTACGAGGTCACGACCATTGTCATCCGCACCGCAGAACCCGACCCATACACCGCCACCGACGCGCTCACATTGCTCTGTCAGTTTCGCACCGAATGGAATGCCGTCCCACAGACCTACATCCCGCGAGACACCACCCATCTGTTCACCGGGAAGCAACTCGTCGGCAATACCGTCGGCATCGCCTGGGTCGGTGTGGTCTGCAATGCGAGCGGCTTCTCCTCCGATTGCGGAGGCATGGACAACCTGGCCTACGGACTTTCGGAGTCCCTGTTCACGTCCACCCTGACGTCCCGTGTCGCGCTGACCGCCCACGAGATCGGGCACAATTGGAACGCCACCCATTGCACGGGCGACGATTGCCATATCATGTGCGCGTCCCTCGGCGGCTGCGGCGGGATCGACGGCGCCGGTCTGACGTTCGGACCTGCTGCGACAAGCCAGATCGTTAGCTTCAAGAGCACGCGCGGCTGCCTGCACGGGCTCACAGACCCGCATCCGGTCCCGTTCTTCGACGACTTCCCGACCACGACACTCGACCCGGAAAAATGGCCGTATTCCATAGGCCCGGCGATCACAAGCGACGCCATCGACGAGCCCACTCCTCCCCTCGCGATGAACCTCGATGCCTCCGGACCCGCCGCCTTCCAGGACGACGAGATCCGAACCAACCGCATCCTTCTGGGTTCAACGGTTAACCCGGTCGTCTCCTACTCGATTCAGCACCTCGGCGTCCCGACCGGCGGCGCTTTGGTCATCGAGTACTTCAGCGACGGCCTGCTCTGGAAGGTGCTCGAACGCGTCGAGTCGGACGGCGTCGATCGGACGGAGTTTGCACGGCATGAACACATGCTTCCCGAGGACGCCAGGCACGATGCGTTTCGGCTCCGCTTTCGGACCGAGGTCGACGGCCCGGGCGAAGACTGGCACGTCGACGATGTCCTCATCCGCGATGGCTGTCTCGTGGACGCCGATTGCGACGATGGCATTTACTGCAACGGCCGCGAATCCTGCGTCGCGGCCGAGTGTACGCCCGGTGCCGGCCCGTGCCGCGACGCCGGCGGATGCGACGAACGACTCGCCCAATGCTTCGATCCGGACTGCACAACGCCGGGCATCGAGGGCGCAGGCGGGCGTTACCTTGCCGTCACCCCTCCGACCGACATGGGGGCCGTCGGGCTGGTGATTGTTCCGCTGTGCAACACCGCATCGCCCGCTTACGTCGGCCCGCCCGCGGGGCGCCACCGCATAGCCCAAACCGTCGACGACTCGGCTAGTGCCGCATTTCTGACACCAGCCGACTGGGGTGAGACCGTCCACGTAACCGGATGGAACGTGATCCCGGAAACCCAGTACGCTGCGCGCACGGACTGCGGGTCGGCGGGTTCGCCGATCCTCTCCGCATCGGTTATCGGCACCACGCATAGGTACGGGGACACGGTCGGGGCGTTCGACGGGAACGTCTGGACTGCACCCGACGGCAGGATCGAATTCACCGACATTTCAGCGGCAGTCGATCGATTCCGTTCACTCCCTACCGCACCATCTTTCTACCGCTACGACCTGCTCGATTGCATTCCCAACGGCATCGTTGACTTCGATGACATCGCCGCGGTCGCGGACGGGTTTCGCGGGCTACTTTACAACGAAAGCTCCAACTGTCCCTCGCCTTGCACGCCGGCACCGAAGTGACTTGGCCGTCTACTCATTTCGCAACTTCACGTACTTCCTGCCACTTCGACCGAAAAAACCTGGACATTTGTCTGCGCGTTTCGGTAAACTATAGGTCCTGTGCCGGGGTATGCGCCGACACGTTTGAGTCTCAACCGCGTGGGGCGGCGACGTGTCGGGAGGTGCTTTGGCGTGTGGGTGTCGCGTGATGTTTTCAGGTCATGCGCGATCTTGGCAGGCCGGGAATCCCGAGAATCCGGGGAGGGGTCCGGCATCTCACGCGTCCCGACAAGCCTCGGGTCAGTAGCGTAGGAGGCAAGCGGTTGGTGTGTTCACGTCGCCCTGTGATCCATACGCGCTTTGAGGGCTGCGTCAAATATCGATCTGAAGTTGTAGCGTTTGCTGACGCGATGAGGGGGATCATCGGCGGCAAAGGCGGGAGGCTGCTATCATGAAAACGTCAAGAACGTTGCTCATGTCGTGTTGTGTCATGTCCCTGTTCGCTCTGCCGACGATGGGGGCCGAAATCGAACTTGTACCCATCTCGGCAGACGGTGCTCACAGCATAAGCGGTGACGAGATCACGCTGTTTGGAGGTGGACAACGCGTCTTCCTCGAAATCTTCTTGTCCGATTGGGATCCGGAAGTACTCAAGGTGTACCAGGCGGCGATTCAGTCGACCGGGTATTCCAGCGGTTCGCTGGGTACGATCGATCCAGCCTTGGAAGCGTGCACGGTGAACGCGGATTGTGTCGCAGCCTTCGGGACTGGGGCGACATGTAGCTATGTCGGGCACGCGAACGAATGCACACCCGGGTTCATCGACCATCTCCGCTCAGATTATGTTTTTGCCTGTTGCCAAGACCTTCCCTTTGTCGACGTCT
>JASFUW010000561.1:0-3162 GCA_050050135.1 Phycisphaerae bacterium | reverse complement strand
GAGAGCGCGGTCGAACCGTCTTCAGGGTGGAGGGCGTGTATTCTCGAGAATCGTGTTGTTGTCGTGTGTCGGCGTCACGATTCCCTGGGTTTTAGGTTGCCCGCTGCTTTCCCCGCTACCGATACCACTCAAAATCGTCAATGTGAGTGCGCCGGATATCAACTGCAAGTTCGATGAGGATTGCACCATAACCGTCGACGATTTCTCGGATCATTTCGTCCTCCCCGCACATGGCGGAGATGCGTTCCTTCAATCGCGGCGGTTTCCCATCGGTGAATCGGGAACGGCTGCAGAAGGGCTGTACGGTTACCAGTACCGGCTTGACCTTCGCGAACTGATGGGGCTAACCGCCCTGGGTTGCATTACGTCGCTCACCATCGACTTCGGGTCGGTCGTTTCGCTCGACTACGACGATGACGGTACGCTGGATCAGGTTTATGTGGTAACGACTGGCGGGTTGGGCAGCGTGGTCCCGACTTCCGCCATTCGCACTGGCGGCACGATTACCTTCAGTTTCAGTCCGGGTGTCTGCGCCGGAGGGTCGCCCGGAAGCGGTGAATCCACGTATTTCTTTGGACTAACCTCCACCAACTCATCGCACGCCGTGGTTGCGCAAGTGGAGGACACCTTGGGCTCTGTGCTTGATCTGGACGCCCGCGCTCCGCAGCCGTAGGTCTATGTGGGTGGGACTGGATCGGGCGGTGCTGAAGGGGTTTTCTGCGCGCTGACGGTTGTGTGAGTGGGCCATGACGTAGCGCCGCCGTCCCGTGGAACAACCGTCACGCTTCCGCCTCGCGGCTCAAAGGAAAAGTACCAGCGATCGGACCAGGCTCGCATAATGTCGGTTCCGATGATGAGGTCGGGTAGGCCTTCGGTATCGAAGAGGTTGAGCGACGCCGAGACGGTTCCAAGTCTGGCGTGCGTGATCAGCACGGATACTCTTCCGCCCTGAAGCACAGAGGATTCACCGACCAACCCTCGACGCATCACACTGGTGTTGGCGCCCGTGTCGAGCAACGCCAGGACGTCTCGGTACTCGCCGCCGGACTCGACGTCGACCTCCACGAACGCACCGTCGAACGTAGGGAGGCTTTCCGGCGGATCGCTGAAAGCGATCTCCACACCTCCCGTCGGAGCACTGGCCAGAAACGCCGCGGTCGCGCTTCCGTAATCAACCGACAGCACGGCTCCGGTCTTGCGAAAGAAGTGAAACCCGATTCCGTTGCAATCGCAGACCGAAAGCCCGACGATGGCGGCATCGGCCTGAGTCGACCAACCGCCCACCGAATAGGGGAATCCTTCCGTCACGCCGACGACCTCGCGACCCCCGAAGGCCACGACCTCGGTCACGTCGACGAGGCGGAGATCATAAGCATCACGGAGCATCAGCTCATACCCACCGCCGGTATCGATGATCGCGGGTTCGACGGCGTTCCCGTCGATCGACAACGGTATGCTGAACAGCGGCGCAGGCGGCGGGGCGAGGATACCCCCACAGCCCGCCGTGATGGCGAGTACGATAGCGCAACAGCAGCTCAGCGTTCGGAACGTCAAGTCAACCACTCGCCGTAGGGTTAGGGGTCCATCACCGGCCAATCGTATGCGGCGCCGAATGTCCGGGCTACGTGCGGCAGAAAAAACGGGTTGATCGGGTTCCCGGCGGGCGTTACGGGAGCGACAGGCCGGCGAAGGGCAAGTAGGCATCGGCCCCGTTGTACAGGTCGATCACCCTGAGCAAGTCCGCGGGTGTACATCGACCGCTCCGGTCAATGTCCGCCTGCCAGATCGCCAGCGGCGGATCGGATTGACCCTGCAGATGGCGGATAAGCTCGCGGATGTCGTCGGCGTCGGTCCGGCTGTCCCCGTTGACGTCCGCCGGCAGGGAGCCCAGACGGACCGCCTCGTCGGAATCCACATGCGTAACCGTTGTCCACGCCTCGCCCTCCACTGGGTTGGCGAACACGACGCGCACGGCCCGAAGCCCGATGTGCTCGACCTCGGCCGGGATGCTCGTCCAGTTCGACGCGCGGGACTGGGTCTCCACCTCGAAGTCCTCCGGGTCCATCAGGCAGGCGTCGCCGTTGAACGTAATGTCGACGAATTCCCAACCGGTGAGGTCGGTGCCGTCAGGGGCTGAGGGCTGGCGGGCGTCGATCGCGCCGTCAGGCGGGTCGCTGTCGACGATTGCGAGGGTCGAATCGGTGTCGAGCACGAGAATGGTCCGGTCTCCGGTGCGGGTCACGCCTCCATAGGTATACGAGGCGGACACCACGATGCAGGTGTTGCCGTCAACCTCGGCCGCGGTGAGCATCCCCGATTCGTCCACCGAGCCCGCGGCGGGTCGGTTTACGAACCAGACCGCGTCCGGTGTCACATTCTCGTCATTGCTATAGCGAAAATCGGCAATGGCGGACATCGGCAGCGACCCGCCCTCGATGACGGCGTCCACCGTTGACACCACGTCCACACGTCGTAGCTCGTCCCCTTCAACCAGGCAGGTTCGCGAGTTACGGTGCGAGATGATCTCGGGCTGGGTCAACGTCGCGTGGAAGCGGTTCGAGCAGGTCAGTTCGCAGTTCATGGTCCAGGTGAGGCACTCGGGAACGCAGTCGTCGGGGTCGCTGGGGCCTTCGTAGCCGCAATGGTGAGCGCCCCAGTTGTGTCCGAGTTCGTGGGCGGACAGGTCCGTCCTGCATGCAAAGGAACCGCAACACGAGGTTTGAATGATGCTGTAGCCATAGCTCGCGCAGACCTGCCCGATCCACGCGATGCCGATCGTGCTGCCGCTGAAGTTCCGTGCGGTGAACAACTGAACCAGGTCACGATGGATATGGCTCTGCTCCGTCGCCCAGTGGTTCCGCACCTGGGTGAGCATCGCTTCGGGGTCAAGCCCCGAATACGGATCGTCAATCGTCGGGCGAACGATCACCGCGGTGATGATATGCCGGATACCGACGTCACGCTCGTACTGGATATTCACGGCGTTGATGATCTGCTCGACGCTTGCTTCGATCGCAGCCACCGGGTCGGGCTCGTTTCTGTACGCCAGGTAGTAGTCATAGTCGGTATCTACGGCGAGCTCCGCAATGAAGACGTCCTCGGCGGGCACGTCGCGCTTGGTCACCCGTTCAGTCGCAACACAGCCCGGTGTCTCCAACGCGA
>JASFUW010000560.1:0-3188 GCA_050050135.1 Phycisphaerae bacterium | reverse complement strand
ATAGGACGTACCGCATCGCCTGAAATGGTAGATCGCGGCACAATCGCGGTCAATGGTCGGCTCAGCGGCTCGAAGGCGCCTACCTCACAGCCGAGTGTCAAAGTCCGGACCCACGGGCTACCGAGTGCCTCGTTAGACCGTGCCATGCATCCGCGGGCATGTTGTGGCGCACGTTTGCAGGGCTGCGAGACGCGCTGTTAGGAAGCCGTCGAAAAAAAGGGTACAGGCACCTCGCCGGCGGCCACTCACGACACCGTGGACGGGTCGGTGCTCGGAGCCAGTCCCCTTCTTCAACGGACCGTTAGGCATGCGTTCATGCTTGACTGGACATTGGGCGCCCCACTATCATTCGTCGCCGGGAGTCAAACCGGCCCTTGCCGACCTACGTACCAGCCGGCAAACGGCGGGTCGCCGCCGGGTCCTCAGCCTGTCGGTGCTCGGGTCGGATGGGTCCCGTTGGGAGCGGTACATGGCGGGAGGCGAAACGCGAACGAACCGGGCGCTGCCGCCCGGGCAACCGAGATTCGCCCTCCGACGGTTTCCGTTCATAACACTAACCTGACGACTTCCACCAACGTAGGCCTTCGCGCCGCGGCGCGACCTGAAGAATCGCCTTTGTCGTCGAAGCCTCACTGTGTCGATTGCCAAAGAGAACTTTGGAACTTCTCGGAGCCATGATCGCGAACGTGCCGGACCCCGGGGTGGTCGGTGCGGGCCGTCGCCGTTCACTCGGCGGATCGGCTTGACGCGGTGTCCCCGGCGGGAAGGTGAGTTCTTCCGTGGCATACGCGGGGTTTTGCAGAACTGAGACTCTCACGGAGCGTGGGTGATGCGGCAATTTCGGAACTCCAAAAGAATGAAGCTCGGTCTGACGGTGCTGTTGTCTGCCGTGTGCATGGTCTGTGTGGTGGGCGCGTTGGTTTCCTGCGGATTCGCGCCTTCCCCGATCGTGGTTCAAGGGCCGGGGCAGTTCGGGAACGACCCACCGACGCTCTCCTTCCTCGAGCCCGCGGAGAATATCACCCGCGGACAGGGCGACCCGTTCCTGATCCGCTGGACGGACCGTGACCGAGATGACAACGCTCAAATCAGCTTCCTGTTGGAAGACACCACCGACACCGGAAACAGCATTCTCCTCGTCGAGGGCATCGACGAGAACGACCTTACGGGCCCCGACGCCTTCACCGTCCGAACGACCTTGATCCCCGTGGGCACCTATTACGTGCTCGGCGTGATCGACGACGGCACGAACGCTCCCGTCGAGCAGCACGCGCTCCTGTCGGGCACCGCGGTCAATCAGCGCGTCGTGGTTACGATTGTCGGTCCCGGGGAAGGACCGCAGACCCAGCCGCCCATCATCACGGTCACCGAACCAACGTACAATCTCAGTGTCGCCCAGGACGACACCCTGACCGTAGTAGTTCAACCGTCCCTCTTCGCGCCGAACGCGGCGATTCCGTTTGATCCGGACAGCCGTGTGACGCTGTACATTCTGCTCGATACGGACCTTGATCCGAACAACGACGACCCGGCGAACCCCGACCCGTCGCAGATCATCGTCCTGCGTCAGCCGGTGATCGACGCCGGGGACTTCGGGGCGTTGACCTTCGAGATTCCGATCGATTCATCCGTCATCCCGCCGCGCCCCGACGGCGAACCCTACTTCATTCGGGCGTCCGCGGACGACGGGACGAACCCTCGCGTCCACCAATACGCGGTGGGGACGATCAACGTCGTGCAGCTCGCCGCGGGCACGGTGGACCTAAACGACATCGGACGTACGAAGTCCGGGGCGAAGTTCTACGGGTTCAACCCCGGTGCCCGTTTGGGCTCCGAGGTCGCGAACGTCGGTGACTTCGATGCCGACGGCGTGGACGATTTCATGCTCGTCGCGCAGTTCGGAAACCCCCGCAATGTCGGCACCGTGGGAGAGGCTTACCTGGTCTACGGGCAGACGCGGGCGGTCGCCGGTGCGGTCGGTGGGCAGACCGCGGGCGATCGGTTCGGTGGGTCCATCCCGGTCAACTCGGTGTCCGAGACCATCTCGGGCGCCATCTTCGAAGCCCCGCCGGTACGCACCGCGCCCGACGGGTTCACGCTGCCCGGTCCCGCTCGGACGAACGGTATCGTGGACGTCGACCTCATCCGTGACCTATCCGGCGACGGACGCCCCGAGATTCTTTTCGGCCTGCCCCACGTTCATGGCGCCTTCGACGCCGTAGACTACGATCCGGCTGACGAGGATCTGACACAGGGTGACCAAACGGTGGATCGCGAGCTCGTTTACCGCCAGAATCTTGTCACACTCGACACGGGGCAACAGGGGGCGTTCCCGATCTCGCAATTGTGGGCGGGCGTCGAGGAGGTCACGATCAGTCGCCTCCAGCCGAACACCAGCTTCGGCTCGTCGGAGCAGCTTACCTGGCAGGACGACGGCCAGGGTGACCAGGAGTGGGCCCTGATCAAGTTCAAGGATCTCCTCGGTCTTTTCCCCGACGGCGTGGCCGACATCGACATCACCAGCGTTCGGGCCACCATCGAGTTTCGTGTATTCAACACGGGTGGGACCGGGACGGTGCACGAGGCCATCACCAACTTCGACGAACGCGAGACCTACAGCACTTACGCGCAAGGGGGCGGGCCTCCGGTTCCGGGCGTTGACTACGTCGACGACGGGCAATCCGTCGGGAATATCGACGGGCAGACGGTCGGAACCGTCGCGCTCGACGTCTCGGATCTGGTCCAAGAGTTGATCGACGGGCAGCTCGCGGGGCAGGGCAACGAACTGCGATTCATTATCGTTGCTGATCCCACCGACGGCGTGGATCAGACGGCCGTGCGGTCCAGCGAGTTTACGGTGGCCGAGCAGCGCCCCTCGCTTACGATCGAGTACACGCGCGAGAACTTCCTGCGTTCCGTCGGCTGCTACCCCGACCTTCTGGTCAACAACTTGACGGACTCGGACGCCCAGGGCGGGCCTGATGTACAGTGGTACGCCGGGGGAATGGCACTCTACTTCAACAGCGAGAACCGTGACACCGAGCCGCGCTTCAGCGAGACCCCCGATCGACTCGAGAATACGGCTGTCGCCCTCGAGCTGGTCGGCCAGGAGAGCGGCGCGGAGGGCGGTTGGCGACTGGCTAGGGACGGCACCGACGACTCGGGACTGATTGGGCCGCGGGCTGACA
>JASFUW010000559.1:0-3208 GCA_050050135.1 Phycisphaerae bacterium | reverse complement strand
GCCGGGTTGTCCAGTGGTTGCGGAGCCAGGCGTAGGGTCTGATGCGGCCTGGTCGGGCGTGACGGTAACGGTGGCAGAGGGTGTGGTCGGAGGTGCGTCGGACTTCCATGCGCATGGCGCTTTCGATGGGGTCGAGGTAGATGTCGTCATCGGCGCCGATGGCGTAGAAGCGGGCCAGTCCGCCGAAGGTGAACACGTAGAAATGGAGGCGGTCGGAGATGCGGTAGGCGCGGTAGACGGGGAATGCATAGCCCGTAAAGCCGAAGGCGGCGAAGGCTATGGCACTGGTGGCGAGTGTGGTGATGAGCAGTCTGCGCATGATGGAAACGAATTCTACGGAGCCCCGCGACTTCGGAACAGCACATGGGCTATTGCATCAGTGATAACCGCGGTGGGCGGTTGCACATTTCAAGGATTCGTGAACGGTGAATGGTGGTGGCGGGGAAGATCGATTCCGGCGCGGGTGGGTCGATGTGCGGTTGGAGCCCGCTTGGAAGGCGGGTGGCTGGCAGCGTGGGGCGGGTGGTTTTGTGGATCGGAAACCGGAGACTACAATCTCGCGCATGGTCTTGAAGCGTGACAAAGTCGTGGTGGCGATGAGCGGGGGCGTGGATTCGAGCGTCGCGGCGGGCTTGCTGGTCGAGCAGGGCTTCGAGGTGATGGGGCTGTTCATGCGCGTCGGGGTGGAGGAGGGCGAAGATGGGAACATCGACCGAGGCGGATCGAGCGGTGGCGCTGAGGCGAATCCGCGCGGACTGAAGTCCGCGGCTCAGGGGAGCGCGGGATGCGGGTCGGGAGGTGCGGGGTGCGCGCCGGCGGGTGCGGGGTGCGCGTCGGGGAGTGCGGTGCCGACGCGAGCGCGGCAGGGCTGCTGTAGTGCGAGCGACGCGGCTGATGCCCGGTTCGTGGCGGGTAAGCTCGGTATCCCGTTCTATGCGCTGAACTTCAAGGACGACTTCGATCGGATCATCGATTACTTCGCGGACGAATACGCTCGGGGCCGAACGCCGAACCCGTGCGTGGTATGCAACGACCGGTTGAAGTTCGGGAAGCTGGTGGACTACGCCGACGCGGTCGGTGCGAGGTACATCGCTACCGGGCACTACGCGCGGGTGGGGGAGCGAGACGGGCGGAAGGTTCTGATGCGTGCGCGGGACGGGGGGAAAGACCAGTCGTACGTGCTGTTCGGGCTGGACCGGGCGATCCTCGACCGAGTGATGTTTCCAGTCGGAGGGCTGGAGAAGACGGAGGTTCGGGAGATCGCGGGCCGACTCGAGCTGCCGAATCAGGACAAGCCGGACTCGGTCGAAATCTGCTTTGCGCCGGATCGGGATTATGCGCGGGTGGTTCGGGCGCGGCGGCCGGATGCGTTCGTCGAGGGGAAGGTGGTCGACGGTGCGGGGCAGGTCGTCGGTGAGCACAAGGGGATGGGGCATTATACGATCGGGCAGCGGCGGGGGCTTGGGATCGCGGCGGGCAAGCCGATCTACATCACCCGACTGAATACTGAAGCGAACACGATCACCGTCGGGGACGGCACGGAATTGCTGGCCTCGTCGCTGGTGGCGGATCGGGTCAGCTTTCTGGTGGATCGGGCGGACTTCGGCGAGCTCAGTCGAGCCGGTGGTTCGTTTCGGGCGCAGGTCAAGATTCGCTATCTTCACCGGGCGGCGGCAGGCAACGTCGAGCCGCAGGGTGACGGTCGCGTCCGCGTGGTGTTTGATGATCCGCAGCGGGCGATTACGCCGGGTCAGGCTGTCGTGTTTTACGACGGGGATGTGGTCGTCGGGGGCGGGTGGATCGAACGGGTTGGAGATTAAGCGGCTAGTACCGTGTTTCCTAATTCCTACGATTATCGTCGGAACGCGAACCACAGGCGTCTACCTTCGCGGGGCTCCGCGCGGGCTGAAAGCCCGCGGCTCAGGCAGTCGCGGAACTTGTGAAACACGGTACTAGTGCACGGTCACGCCTTAATTTGCGGGTTCCAGAAGCCCGCTTCCTGACGGGCGCGGCTCGGAAAGAAGCCGCTCGCTACCCACAAAAATACAGTTGACGCAGCACTAGGGCGGACTTCGGTGAGCCCAGTCGAGCCGCGCACCCGTAGGGGGCGCTGTCGCCACTTCGGAACCTTCGCAAGTTTTTTTGGCTCGTGTGTCAGACGGCGGACCGGTGTTCGTATTCACCGACAGCCCGAGTCGGTGTTTGTAATTGGTATTGGTCCGGCTCACCCAATGCCGCTCGGGCTTTTTTTTATGCGCTGATCGGGGCGGATCGTGCGCCCGTTGATGGTCGAGCGATCCACGGCCCAGCTTCGGTGGACCATGCCACCCTGCCCACGCCGACCCTCATGTGCCACGCGTCATGTTTCACCTGTCGCGTGGCACGGTGAGCGCGTGGTCAGGCGGGGACGGGTTGTTTGCCGCAGCACTGCTGCTCGATCTCGTCGACGAGTGTGGGCAGGTTTTGTTCTTTCTGGCCTGCGGGCGTCATCCAGCGGACGTTCTCGTTGCCCTGGAGCATTTTGGAGATACGGCGGTTGGCGAGGATGACGGTGGAGTGGTTCTTGTTTCCCATAAACCGGCCGATCTCCGGAAAGCTCATATCCGTATGCTTTCTCGCGAGATACATCGCGATCCCGCGAGCGAGGGCGATCGTCCGTGACTTCCGCGACGTATGGAGATCGGCCGGCGTCAGGCCGAAATAGATCGCGACGACACTCTCGATGTCGGAGAGCATGACGACGGGAACGGTCTGGCGGACGAGGTCGCGGATGGCGCGCTCGGCGAGGGGGAGTGTGATCGGTTGGCCGGAAATCTGGGCCTGGGCGACGACCTTCAACAGTGCGCCCTCCAGCTCGCGAATGTTGGCTCTGAAGTTTTCGGCGATGTAGCTGATGACGGGGTCGGAAATTTCGACGCGCAGTCGCTTGGCCCGCTGACGAAGGACACCGACGCGGACAACCGGATCGGGCGATTCGATGCGGACGACCATTCCGGCGAGGAAGCGGCTGACCAAGGACTCGGAGAGATAGCCGATCATCTTGGGATGTGCGTCGGATGCGAGGACGATCTGTTTTCCGGCGCCGTCGATGGCTTTGACGGTATGGAGGAACTCCTCCTGGGTGGCGCGTTTGTTGGCGAGGAAGTGCACGTCGTCGATGACGAGTGCGTCGACGTTTCGGTATCGTTCGTGGAAGGTGTCGGTTTCG
>JASFUW010000558.1:0-3213 GCA_050050135.1 Phycisphaerae bacterium | reverse complement strand
CAGTCGGCGTGAATCATGACGACGAGCAGCCCGGCCGCGACCCAGCCTCGACGTCCGGGCTTGAACGGAAGGAACGTCACCCCACAGACCTTCAGAACGAAGTAGACCATGGAGAGGCTAAGAGCCAGACAACCGGCCAGGCTGGATGCTTCTTCGCCGCCTGCAAGGAAGGAGCGCCACGCGGAGAACAGAGCGGAGGCGTGGACGATTCCCATTGACGCCCAGAACGCGCGTGTGAGCGTTTGGCTCAGGGTGCGATTGGCTATGGATGCTACGCCAAGCATGAGGCCAAATTCGTCGTCGGCACCGCGTCAGTTTCGTTCGCAGTCTGCGACGCGACAGGGTCAGGAGGCGATCCCGGCACGCCGGGAGTGTGAACCCCTTTTCACCACGTCGGCTCTGCGAAAGACCGCCGCCCGGCCGATTAGGTCGGCGGAAACAGCGCCCAGAGTGGATGCAAATTCTATACCAATGGGTCTGCGGAAGGAAAGGCAGATCTGACACCCCTGTTCAGGTGTCTGTTTGCGGACGTTTCGATCCTGGCATTCAAGGGGTCGCATGTCCTCAGCGTCCGTACGCAAGGCTCAGCGGGAGCGCGATTGCAAACGAGGATCGTTGCTTTCGGCCTTTTCCCTCGGTTGCGCGGAACGGCCGGCGCCGCTTATTCGGAACCACTCCTGATGATAGCACGGGTCCTTGTTCCAGCGACGAGTGGACTCTGATGGTCGCTTGGCCGAGAGTCCGATCGCGGTCGTAGCGGTCGGGTGCTGTGCGGCGAGGCCGCGTGGCCACGACGCGCCGGTCTTTCTCATGGCCGGGCCGGTCTGATTCTCAGGAGTGGGACACGGCGCCGGGCGCCCGAGCATCAGGCTCGGAATATGCGTCGATAGACCTCCGGTTTGGTGTCGCTACGTCGACACCGTGCGGCGTGGAAAGGCGCCTATGGATGGTCCGTCTTCCGGCTGGACTTCAGCCTGCCGCCGAGGAGGACTCCGATCGCACCGATGAAGGGGTTGACGAAGGCGACGGCGGGCGGTTGCTTTGCTCTTTGCATGGCTTCCATGCTGGTGACCTCGGCGCCTCGCGTCGTTGGTTGGCCATCGTCAGGAGGTGCCAGCGTCGGCCATGCCATCGCCAGCCCGAGGAGCAGGAGCACAACAGCGAGCGCCCAAGGGGCGTTGGGGCTCTTGGCGATCATCGCGCAGACCAGTCCGCCGAGCAGTGCGGCGATGAACCCGAGTACGAAGCTGACGACGATCCAGAGCGTGGACACGTCGTAGGAACCTCCCTTGAATGCGCCCTCTGTGCCCATAACCAGGAAGGCGATCGTGAAGCTCACAAAGACGAAGACGAACATGACCAGGTACCCGACGACAACGGCTCCGATCGTGCGCCACATAGTTTGGACTCCCACAAAAAGTGATTGCTTCCACGATGCTGCCTGACAATTCGTCTGCCCGGCAAAAAAGTGCAGACTATCTTTCGATGAGGGCGGCCACCGCTCCGGCGGGGTCCTTGATGACGCAGAAGGACTTACCGCCGACGCCGCGCGGACCGTCGATGACCTCTCCGCCGAGTTCGACGCACCGCTTGGCACTTTTCTCGACGTCGTCGACGGTGATGTAGATCATCCATTGGGGCGGCAGCTTGGCGTTGGGGCCACGTGCGTGGCATACGCCGGCCGTGGTTTCACCCGTGTCGGGCGATACCATGCAATAGTCCTCGTAGCCGCCCATGTCCAACGGCTTGGTCGTCCACCCGACGACCTTCTGATAAAAGTCGCGGACCTCCTTAGCATTCGCTACCGTAAGATCGGTCCATCCGATGGATCCGATCGCGGATTTTTGAGTTTCGCCCATGGTATCCTTTCTTCCTCTGTTTATTTGTATCTGTGTTTCTTGACTGATCCGGGCGTCGGGTCCTTGTGCTTACGCCTCGAAGAGCGTGTCCTTGAACAGCGGCCGGCCCGCGAGGGAAGTATAGAACCCGAACCCGACCAGGCCGAGTAACAAAGCAAGTATAAGGAGGGATGTGCCCGAGTACCAGGCAGAAAAGTCGAACGTAATCGGTTGGCCCGCCAGGCTCTGATGGATCAAGGAAGCACAAATGGCCGTAACCAGACCGAAGCGCAGCAGTATCAGCAGGTTCAGTGACGCTATGATGACAACCATTATCGCGATCAGTGCAACCGGGGTGAGACCCATCTCGGCACTCACGCTCGTGTACACCATCACGGGGACGACGACCGTAGGGATTATGACAAAGGCTGCAACGGCGGCCCAGGTTCGGCGTAGCAGGATTCGGGCGACCAGGAGGAGCACCAGGACGAACATAGGGAAGATTGTAGCCTCTTCCAGTTCGTACACGAACAGCCCGACCGCCTCCGTTGCGGAAAGCGCCGTGTTCCGCGCTACGGCCGCGGTATCCGGCATATTCCCAGGAGCGTCCAGCCACCCGGCCGCTTGTTGCAGCAATGGCATGCTTACGCTTATCACGACACCGAAAACGGCGCCCACCAATATGTCTCGCCCGATAAGCGGGTCCCGGAAGCGACCGGCGACAAGCCGTGACCACGAGATCAACACGTGCGGCCAGATGCGACGGATATAAGGCTCCAAGGCGATATACATTACCCACGCCAGGCAGGCGTGGATCAGGGCGTGGCCCAACGGACGACCGAAGGCGAGAGACTGCCAGAGTTCAGCGAGGTTGATCGTCTGCAACCGCACATCGAGCAAGACCCACGAGGCCAACATGGCCACGAGAATGAACAACGCCATCCTCATGGCGCCCTTACGATCGCTGCGTCCCTGACGAAGGTTGCGGTAGGCAAGCAGTGCTGCGCCAATCACGACCGTGGCGGCGATCAGCGTGCCGAAGATGAGGCCGATGGTCTGGCCGATACCCTCATCCTCTTCGCCGGCCTCCTTCGGTCTGTTCCATGGGCCGATGATCTCGAAGTATGCGGGACGCCCCGCGAAGAGGCCGGCTTCAACGATGAGCGCGGTGTCCGTTTCCTTCGATCCGGCCGAGGGGACCTTCTTGTTTGAGGTGTTCGCTTTTTGCCATGCCTTGAGCGTTTCACAAGGGACGGACGGAGTCTTGACCACGTCGGTTTCACGGAACTTCGCAATGTCGAGCCCTGCGTCGTCGAACAGAGTCGCCCAATCGAACGGGGTGTCGGCAGGCGGCGAAATCGGGCGACTCTCTGGA
>JASFUW010000557.1:0-3221 GCA_050050135.1 Phycisphaerae bacterium | reverse complement strand
CACAACCTGTGCCCGACAAGTGAGTCGACGATCGTCGGCCGGCACGGCGGCTTCGCCGAGAAGGTACGTTGCAAGGCCGAGTGGGCCATCCCCCTGCCGGACGGCGTGGACGCGAGCAAAGCCGGCCCGATGTTCTGCGGCGGCATCACGGTGTTCAACCCCATCGTTCAGTTTGACGTGTCGCCGACCGACCGCGTCGGGGTGATCGGCGTCGGCGGGCTCGGACATCTCGCCCTGCAATTCCTGAACAGGTGGGGCTGCGAAGTGACGGCCTTTACGTCGACCGGCGCAAAAGCTGAAGAAGCCCGAAAGATGGGCGCTCACCAGATCGTGAATTCACGCGACCCCGACGCGCTGGACGGCGTCGCGGGCCGCTTCGATTTCATTCTTTCGACCGTGAACGTGGACCTCGCGTGGGACAAGTACCTGGCAGCCTTGGGTCGGAAGGGTCGGTTTCACGCTGTCGGCGCCGTACTGAACCCGATTCCGATCTCCGCGTTCAGCTTGATCGGAGGGCAGAAGTCCGTTTCCGGTTCGCCCTTGGGCTCGCCTGCTACGATATGCAAGATGCTCGACTTCTGTGCCCGACACAGGATCGAGGCGGTCACCGAGCACTTTCCACTCAGCAAAGTCAACGAAGCGCTGGCGCATCTCGAAGCCGGCAAGGCCCGCTTCCGGATCGTCCTGGACAACGACTTCTAGGCGGTTACATACGCGGCGCGAGGGTTGAAGTGCAAACGCTGGGCTACATCCTGCTGGCCGTCATCCTCCTGGTTGTTCTTGGTCTGCTCAAGCACTGGATGACCAAGTGAAACGTGACGAGGTGAACACGCCGGACCGCGGAGCAGTCCGGCACACGGGGATCAGTTCGACAAACCCGAAGACGGAGGGTGTCATGACGAGCGATGTCACACTGCGTGATCTGGCGGAGAGCGACCTGCCCATCCTCTTCGAGCAGCAGCTTGACCCGACGGCCAACCACATGGCCGCGTTCACGGCCGAGGACCCGACGGACAGGGACGCTTTCGACGCGCATTGGCAGAGAATCCGGGGCGACGACGCCGTGGTCATCAAGACCATTCTCTTCGACGGGGATGTGGCCGGCAGCATCGCAAAGTTCGATCGCGACGGCGATCCGGAAGTGACCTACTGGATCGGCAAGGAGTTCTGGGGCAAGGGCATCGCGACCAAGGCGCTGTCGGCGTTTCTGGATGACATCCCTGCTCGCCCACTATTCGGCCGCGTGGCGAAAGACAACGTCGCCTCGATTCGCGTCCTCGAAAAATGCGGGTTTACCGTTTCCGGTCACGACCGCGGTTTTGCCAACGCCCGAGGCGCGGAGATCGATGAATTCATCATGAAACTGCCGTGACACTGTTACCACGGCGGCCAGACAGACGATCGCGACAGCAAGTAACAGTCAGGCGCAGCGACAACCCTCCCCCTTGCCAAGGGGGGAAAGAGGGGGCGGGCGGCGGTCCGCGGACCGTTACGCGCGCTGGTACTGATTCCGAAGAGGCAAGGAGAAGTCCGGGGGGCATCCCGGCGCGCCGGGAGCACAGCGGAGCCGTCATTGTGCTGTGCCATGGTCTGTCCCAGCGGGCCGGACCATGCCACTCATGCTTGATGCACTTCCTAACGGCGCCGGCAGAAGGGGTTCGCCTCCTGCTCGAACCGGAGGCCAGCCGACAAGACGACCGCCCCATTCCATCCGTCAAGGGGATGCTCCAGACCCGACCATAAAACCCGCTCCCCCGCTACCGAGGCCGGCGGGCGATCGTGTAGTGCGAGAACAGGTCCGGCTCACCCTCGGACGATTCGACGGGGTAGTCGAGCGTCCGGAAGATCGTGCGGGCGACATCGTCATCCGTGGTATCGAAGGCAATCAGGTCGAACCCGGTGTCTTCCCACATCTTCCGCGGGAACGGGCAGCGGCCGTCGGACCACGGCTTGTACGGCTCATCGTCCTTGGACGGCGCCGGCGAGAGATTGTAAATGATCACCAACCCGCCCGGGTTCAGGGCGTCAAACAGCGCCCGTACGAACTCGCGCTCCGACACGCCCAGATCAATGAGCATCCGCTTGTCGACCGGCTTGGCCGGATGGAGGTAGCCGTTTTTGAGCGTGTTCTTCGACGTGATCAGATCGTAACCGCCGCCCACCACGTTGCGCGCCGCCTCTGTCGCAGGCCATCGCGGATGAACGAGCGTCACCGTCCCGCTTTTTTCGCCTGATGCCGCCTGTTTGACACTACGTGCGGGTGCGACCGTGCCTTGGTCAGCCGGCTCACTGTAAAGGGCTCGAAGCGCCTCACCCGGATCGACGCCGACGACGTCCGCGCCGAGCGAGGCCATCAGCCTGAGCTGACCGATGCTGCCGTAACCGAAATCCATTACCTTCAGGCCCGAAAGATCGTGCACGCCGTGCGCGCAGGCCAGCTCGAGCACCCGGACGTAAACCAACGGCGACCCGTAGGCGGTGAAGTAATAGAACCCCTCATCGGCTTCGAAGTCCGAAAGCGCGGACCGTTCCGTTTCACTCAGCCGAGCCGCCTCGTCAGAGGTGAACCACGACCGTTCCGCTTTGTTTCGAAGCAGCGTCCGGGTCTTCGTTCGTGGCAACGACGCAACTGCGGCAAGGAAGCGCCTGGCAACCTCGGTCTCAACCAGCGGCTCGAGCTTGTCCGCCTGTAACATCAGCCGTTCGACGCCGACCGGTTCCGCTGCCGACGGCTGATCGTCCGACGCCGCCTTAACACCCGGCCCGCCCTCGAAAGCGACCCCGACGACCACAACGAACATAAACACCCGTGCGTGTGAGCGAACACGGTTCATGCCCGCACGATACCACCCCTACCGTCAACCGTCCAGCGCCAGCTCCGTCCGACCCGACACCTACGCTTCACTCGTTCCCCACCCCCCCCTCCGCCGGAAGTCACTTTCTCATACGTGCGCATCGTGCGCCCCTAACCGCCTTTGAATTATTCGGACCTCTCTCGTCGCATGGTCGCCCCGCATGTTCAACCCCACCGCCCCAGTGCAAAAGAACAGTGCCGCTGAATTCACCCAACTCGGAAGCGACTGTTGCGCTTCTCACTCTGCAATGGTCAAGTATCTCTTGATGATCGGCGGCACCGGTCAGTCCCTTTTGCGCATACCACCCAAACTTGCGCGGTCCCTCCAGCGCTTCACTTCTACATGAAGTAGTCCCTCCGCGCCCGA
>JASFUW010000556.1:0-3227 GCA_050050135.1 Phycisphaerae bacterium | reverse complement strand
GAGCGCATTCAAGAGACAAGGTCTTCACTACATCGCGTTTGCCAGCGACAAGCCCCCGTAGCGACGGCGCCAACGAGGGTTCAGAGCGTGAAAAAAACGAAAATCGCCCGCAGGTGTCTAACTTGGGTTAGCCCAGCGATTTATCGCTGGGTTGAGAGGGGCGGAGAAGAGACCAGTCCCGTAGGGACGGATGGATGGCACCGTCTCAGCCGTCCCTACAGGACTGATACTTTTTTGTGCCAACGCCATGTCCCAGCGATGAATCGCTGGGCTACTATCAGATATCCCTCCGGGACGACCCGGGCTCTCGCGGATAACATGGGTGGTCAGTACGCGCGGAGATTCAAGAGACAGTCCCTGCCACCGCGACCCCGCGTCGTCTTACTAACACCACCGTCCCCGCGGTGATCATGAGAAGGGCCATCGATACGATCCCCCATTCCGAGACCGTAGGGATGTCGAGGGGCGATTCGCAGGCGTCGGCGGTGCCGTTTTCGTCGTCGTCGGTGCAGTCGGTGAAGGCGGCGGGCCAGGATGCGTCGGGGATGACGCCGCAGTCGGCTTCGGTCAAGACCAGGCAGTTGCCGTTGCTGAGGCAACAGGCGCCGTCGGGCTGGGGGCAGGTCAGTTCGGAGCAGAGGGTTCCGTCGCCCTGGAAGGTTCCGCCCAGCCCTTCGCACTCGGAGTCGAGCACGCCGTCGGCACAGGTTCCGTCGCGATCACAACAAGCACCTGTCGGGAAGCAGACGGCTGTGGCGCAAGTGGTGCCGGGGCCCTGGTTGAACCCTGAAGCGACGTCGCAGTCGGGGACGGTCAGGTCGAGGCAGCCGGTCGGTAGAAAGCAGCAGGCTTCCTCGCAGGTGACATCCGCGCAGTCGGTCCCTTCACCGTGGAACACACCGCCGGCCGACGTGCAGTCGGTCTCGTTGACGCCGTCGGCACAGTCGCCACCGATCTCACAACAGGCACCGGGCACCTCGCCGCACTCGACGATCGTGCGGATCACGAAATCTCCCGAGACGCCCAGCAGACAGGGGTCGAGCCAGCCGAAGGTGATCTCGTCGAGACCGTTCTTGCCGAACTGGCAACCGTCGGCGTCGGTGACCACGCTGGGCCCTTCGGTCGGATTCGGCGTGTTCAGAAACTTGAACGAGACGACAAAGCCCTGCCCGCTGCTGACAGGCACGATCAGCGGAATCGTCTGGTTCTCGTCCAGGTAGCGGAATTCGTTGAGGACGCCGTCGGTCATGACCGGTCCCCCGATGGTCTCGAGAAGAGCACCGGGGGTGGGGTGTGTACCGGCTTCAAAAATCTTGATCGAGTCCTCGATCGACAGCGGCGCGGTCCCCGTCAATGATCGCCAGAACACCTGCACGCCGACGATGTTCCCGTCGCAGGGCGACGTCAGCCAGGTGGCTGCGCTTTCCCCCGCGACGAACCCCGCCTGTACGCTGCCCAACTCGCCGACCGCGAGCGAGTCATTCTGCACCGTCACTTCGATGGCCGTTGTTCGCGCAGCCGCCAGGCAGACGGGAAGCAGCGAAGCCGTGATCAACCATCCGAGATCGCCTGATCGCTTAGCCCGGTTCATCATTCCCTCCGGTTATTCTGCCGCTGCGCCCGACACCCGGGGTTCAGGCGCGAGGTTGGACGATCCAACATCCGTCCCCTGTGCCGCAATGTCCAGAAAGATCCTATTGGAATCTCCTATAATACAAGAAATCCCCTTTGGAACACCAGTGTCATTCTCGCGGATCGGGGGCGTTCCACCGAATATGGACTGCTGTGTCTGGAGCGAGGGTGGGGCAGGCGCGTGATGTCCACCCGCCGGCCCGAGTTGACCGTGGGCTTACGCTGCAACACGAGAGACCGCGTTCAGGGCGGAATGAACCTCTCCCGAAGCGAAACGCGTGAGGAATGAGACTGAGCATGCGTGTGCTGTATGAACATTTTCGGGCGTCGTTGAAGACGTGGAAGGAGCTGTTCCAGGATGCGGCGGACTTTGCGACGGAGGTCGGTCCGGAGCGGCTAATTTCCATCTCGCACTCGGCGGAGGGCATCGAGGGGATCGTCACGGTCTGGTATTGGGGTGAGCCGAACTCGTGTCATCATTGTGGATATGATTTGACGGGCAACGTCTCCGGAACGTGCCCCGAGTGCGGCACCAAACAGACTTGGACGCCGCCGCAACGTCACGAGGACAAGCCCTGATCGGATCGCCGGCTCCTGTGGAAGTCGAGGCACCGAGAACCGAACGATCGGACCTTCGAAAGACCGGGGAGCCTTTTCCACCTCGTCGCCTGGGAAGCTGGACGAGCGGTCCGTGAGTGTCCTACGCCTTGGCCAATGAAATCGGCGCCGGTTTCCGGGTTGGATAGGCCAAGCGGAACGTGGGCGCCCGCCTGTTTCCACGGTTGGACTTACCAACACCGTGTCAATGCCGTGCCTCTTCGGTCCATAAGAAGTATGGAAGCGGCAGAGATGCCGTTGGGTTCTCGGCGGCTGCCTGGTTATCGGGGAGCGCGGTGGCCCCAGAATCGCGCAAGGCCCGGGGAAGGGCGAAGCGGTCGAGGACCACGAGGACGGCAGGCACGAAGCGGGTTTGCTCCGGCTCCATTCCATCCCGAATATGCGACTCGTAGTGTCGGGTCGGCGGCACCGAGAGGCCGCAAACAAGAGCGGGATAGCAGGGTGGTCGCGTGCCGTCCGAGCTCACGGATGTGACCGTGTGGTCCGCCGTGTCGCCAACCACCCTGACTATTCCCCGGCCTCACGTGCCCGCCGGCTCGGCCGGCGAGTGCGTAGTTCCGTCTCGGTGCCTCGTCCGCGCAAGCGCTTGCGCTGGTCCGGGGCTGGTACCGGGGTTCACAGATCCTGCGAGCATGCCGAGCTGACGGGCATCGTTCTCACGTCGCACATGGCCTGGCTCCGCTCCCGGCGCGCCGGCATGCCACCCGCCGGGCGGCTCCCCACCGCGTGCGGCTCCCCACCGCGTGCGGCAAGCGGGCAGGCGGATCGTTGCGTGGATCAACGTGGATGAGAACAATACGTGTACGCGCTCGAGCAGCACGGCTGTGAACGAACGCTAACCGTACTGCTGCACCCCAACCGGAGACCACCCGCGCCGCGACGGGGCGAGCAAAGATCGATCGAGCGCGCCGTCCAGAAGATGTCGGCGGGATCCGCCTACTTCTGGTTGCCCTGCACCCCTCGGCGCCTCGGTGCGC
>JASFUW010000555.1:0-3247 GCA_050050135.1 Phycisphaerae bacterium | reverse complement strand
GCGCATCATCAATGTCATGCGGATCGCCAATCGCCGTTGCCATGTCGAGGCTCTCCCCGACACGGCGAGTCGCATGTGTGGAACGCTCCGTGTGCTTCGCCATGCAGACGCCCATCTCACGCAGAATCCGGCCACGGAACATCTCGGCTCTCTCGCAGTCTCTGACCGACGACGCGCGCGAACCGAGGAAACGCAAGACCCGGCGGTGAGCGGCCACGGAACTGGAAAATCGGTTGCGGGCGTTGTAGCACACCGCGATTGCATGGAGAGCGCGTGCGGCCAGCCAATCATCGCCGAACTTCCGGGCGTATCGCGCCGCCCGTGAGGAGAGCATCTGCGACCACAATCGGCGGTTGTCCATCGCGGCGAGGGTCGATGCGAGCGTCGCTCGCACGGGCGGCGTCTGGTCGTTGAGGACTGCACCCTTTGCTACCAAGGCGTGCGCCAAGACTATGAACTTGCCCGTCGTCGATCTCAAGAAGTTCGCATCCACGAGGATATCGTTCAGCAGCGTGAACTTGGCTGCTGGCGTCAGGGGCGTGTGGCGAACAACCTCGACCCGTTCGAGCAACGCATCCGCGTCGTTTAGTTCGATCTCCGCCATGATGCCCTCGGAAGCATCAGGCCGTTTCAGCGCGAACACGAGACGGGGGGGCATGAAGCCGTCATGCAACATGGCATGGCAGTTGCGGCAGAGAAGGAGGCCGTTCTCTCGGCGCGTGATTCCGCCACGAGAGTGGTAGATCATGTGGTGGGCTTGGAGGCTCAGGTAAGGCGAGTCGCAGCACGGGTGGCAGCATCGCCGATTTGACTCCGCCATGAGGGCGCGCAGCTCTGAACCCGTGAAGAGCCGCTGGTCGTCCCGCTGGTGCGGAGGCACCTTCTTCTTGTCAGCGGCTGATTTTCGAGGCATGGCATGCTCCGCCGTCCGGTTTTCGCCGCGTCCATGCGCGTCTGCTCGATGACATTGTCCCCGCATGGAACCGGGAATCAAAGGGCGGGCCTCCGGCCCGCCCCTCGCCGGGGAACGCCGCGTCGGCTTGACACCTTGCCCTTGGCCGCATCGCTCGATGAGGTTCAGCCGCAAAGGCGGGGACGCCCGCCAGCGCCCGGGGATGTTGCGGGGTGTCGGTTTCGCCCGCCGCAGCGGATCGGCGGCGGGGATCGCGTGTGCGGCGATCGCGGAACCCCTCGAAGGAGGGGCCGCGCCAGCGGCCCCAGAAACGGGTGTCCGTGTGGCGTTCCTACGCCGCGAATGTGGAGATAAGCGGCCACCGCCGTGCCGTACTCGGCTCCGCGACCAGCCGCCGGGTACTCCAAGGCGTTCGGGAGGCCCTCCCCCTCTTCGCCTAGCCTCGTCCTTCACAGGTGCCTATCGGAGGGCGGAGTGACGCCTGCATGGGGCTGGCGCAGCAGGGCAGCGGCGGGCCGTCAATTCCTCGGTGGAGGGGCGGCGAAGCGGTGCGGACGGCTGCCGATCACTCTGCGAGCATCCGCCACCAGCTAAGCCTAATGGGATTCAGAAAAACCCGCCTGCCAGCGCCCGCGTGGGGCATCAGGCGGGCAGACGGAATGAGAATCCCGTGTCCGAATGGCCGTTCTCTTCTCGCCCGTCTGTGGCCGGGAACACAGGCTTCAAACGGTCAATCGGACACGCATCTGGCGATTTGCGTGCTGCCAGTAGGTCTTCGGCGATAGCTTTGTGTCGTCGGTAGGTGCGTTCTCCCAAGGTCGTGGTCTCAACGAATCGCCTACACCACTCCTTCTTGGGGTGTTTCTCCATGATGTTGATAAGGGTGACGACGCCATCGGGCGCGCCGAATTCCGACAGCAGTTCTTCGTGCAGGTTGAGGTCGTCCGCCTTCTTCCATCGTCGCGCTTTCGTGAGCGCACGCATACTGGCCAGCACGGGAAGCTCCGCCAGCAGGTCGATGATCTCGGCGTCTTCCGGGAAATACGCTCGCATGTACGCGATCACCTGCGCTTTGGTCGGGGCGAATTCGATGTTGTCGCATCGGTCGAGGATCGCCCGCACATCCGAGTTCTTTTCGGGAATCCCATTGAGGAGGACGAGGACTGGAGACGAACAGCGAAAGGTGTTGGGTCTGCCTTCCAGCTTCGCGGTTGTCGTTCCCCAGCGCAAAGTGGCGACGCCATCTTCGCACAGGTTCTTGAACATATCGACGAAATCGGCTGACCGAAGCAGCGAAGCCACATCGTCAAACACGATGGGCCAATCGGGCTGGTCGCATAGTTCGCGGTACACGAACAGGGGAGATTGCCTTGCACTGAACCAGTGATGCGGCTGGCCTTCAAGCACGGTCTTCGCCGCCCACGATTTCCCGAACCCCGGTTCACCCTTGACGACGAGGTTGTCGATGTCCCGCTTCGCCCAAGCCTGTATGTGCCTGTGATACCTGTCGTAGTCCTCTACTTTTCGCATGACCCTCTCCCATATCTGCTTCCGACCTCTGCCATGTGCGTCTACCCTTATTGGTCTCGTAAACTCGGAAGTCAAGGTGGCGTGTGACGAGCCACGCGCAGGCATTCCTGTCCGTTTTCAACGCCGAGTAAACGGACAGCGGAATCGCGCGCATTCATAGCAAGAAGTGGGTCGCGTCCGACTACTCGCCAAAACTCTGACAGGCAGGCGGTACGACAATGCTGATGAGCTTGTTGGTGGAAATTCGTTTACTGGCTACGCGGCTCGCTCAGTGCGCCCGCACCTGTTCTCGCATCTCACTTCTTCCGGCTGGTCCGGGGATGTTGTTCGCATCATTGCCGAGCGTCAGGACGGCTCAAAAAATCGCCCTTGAAAGGCGCGCGCGACCTGCGTATGACCGGGCGGAGCTTCGGAGAGGCCGGGGCTGGTGAACATGCGTGGAAGTGAACGGGGGCGACTTGAACCCGGATAAGGAGTCATGATGAACAAATGCCATGTGTGCATGACGGAGTACGAGGGCCGGGTCTGCCCGGAGCGAAAACACCCCGTCATCACCCGACCGGGGTTCTACACGCTGCTTCACAAATGCGAGACGCCAATCCAGCGTCCGGTGGATCAGGTGTTCCCCGGCATGGAAGGCACCTACGAAGACTGGGATGGTGCGGCGCTACAGTTTGAAGAGACCGTGCTGAGTTGCAGGGACTGCGGTGCCATTGGGGTCGAGTTGTATAGCCGCGCCGGAACCACCGAGTTCCTATGCGCGAAATGCGACATAGGCAGGTGCATCGAATGCGGCACGGCACT
>JASFUW010000554.1:0-3248 GCA_050050135.1 Phycisphaerae bacterium | reverse complement strand
CACAACCTGGACGTGATCAAGACCAGCGACTGGCTGATCGACCTCGGACCCGAGGCGGGAGACATGGGCGGGAACATCGTTATCGAAGGCACGCCGGAGGACGTCGCACGACACAAGCGCTCGTACACGGGGGCGGCGCTCAAACCGGTCCTGAGTGCGGGTCCATCGCAGCCACGACAGGGTGTTGGCACCAAGGACTCGCAGGCGGACCTCCACGCCACGGCGGCCCTGCCGGACTTGGGTGACGACGTCAAGATGCCGTGGGAGCGGGACGGAAGAGCGTGGCACACCGTCGACCACAGGGACCGCAGCGGCGACCCGGCGGAGTGGGACCCGCGCATTCTCACGTGGCTTGTTGACACAATGGTGGCACTCGGGCCGTTCGCCGCGCCCGACTGGAACCATCGCACGCGCATCGAGATCACCGCCAAGGCGAGTACACCGTGGTTCTGCCACATTCTCACGGGTGGGAAGGACCTTCTGGAGGTCGCGATCCGCGTACCCGAATCGACCTTCACGTCGACCGGTTTACACTCGAAGTTGAGAATCAAGACGCTGGACGAACGGAAGGACCTGCCCATCTACGGCCAGTGGGATCGCATCCGTCACCGCGCGCTGACGGGCGGTTGGGAAGAGTGGCGGCTTCATCTCCGCGATGCCAAGGATGTGTCGAAGGCCGCGTTCCGCGCGTTTCTGAGATCCGCCGTCGCGACCTATTTCAAGCAGCTCGAGGCTGCCGAATGCGATCCAGAAAGCGCCCAACCCTGGAAGACCGACGGCGAGGCGTGGCATCTTTCGCAAAAGTCGATCTCGAAGCGGCACACCATTCGCTGGACGCCTTCGGTGCTCGTCGCCCTGATCGGACGGTTCAAATCCATGCAACCGGACCTCCGCGTGGACTGGGCCGGCAAGTCATCCATCCAGCTTTTTGTTCCCGGTCGGGCATCGCCGGTCGGCCGGATCACGACCTCGATGCCGCGAGCCCTGCGCGTCGAGCTGCGGGTGCCCCTGGGGGGCGCGACGCCCACGCAGGTGGATCGGCTGGGCGACGAAGTCGAGATCAAGTCCAACGCCTCCGATGCGCGCGTTCGGTTCCTCGTCCGGTCCCTCTCGCAAAACGATGCCAAGCAATTGCGCGCTTTGTGGCACAAATGTGTCACATCCGGCGCGAAGCAGGAACTCGTGGCCGTATGAAGACGCTGATACCCAATCGGATGCTGTTCGATTTCGAGTTCCCATTGCGGTATCGCCGCCAACTCCCGACGATCGACGGTGGTCTCGGTGGCTGGACCGACGATGACCTGCTGCCTGACTTCGGTGAGATCGATGGGTGCCAGCGGTTCGGCGACGTATGGGCTTGTTGGAACGAGACCGGACTTTCGATCGCTTGTCGCGTCCTGAACAAACGAAAGCCGCTGCGCTGCGATCCGAGCGCATTCTGGAAGAGCGACAACCTCCGGCTTTGCACCGACATGCGTGACGCTCGAACCAACAGGCGAGCGACGCGCTTTTGCCAGCAGTTTTATTTCCTTCCCACCGGCGGCGGCCGACGCGGGGGCGATCCCGTGGCCGGCAGCAACACGTTCAAGCGGGCTCGCGAGAACGCCCCGGCCATCACCGCGGAACGGGTCGAGATTGCGTCGCAGGTGAGCAGGGGTGGGTACACGGTGGAGGCGCACATTCCGGCGGCGTGCCTGAGCGGATTCGATCCGACCGATCATCCGCGCATCGGGTTCTATTACATGCTCGAGGATGGTGACCACGGCCAGCAGTACCTGACCGTCGGCGATGATCTGTACTGGTACGTCGACCCCTCAACCTGGGCCACCGCGGTTCTGGCCGCCGACGCCGGGCGCCGGTGAGGCTCCGTTGCCGAGCGCTCCCGCCGCGGTATAATCCCGGGTGGGATGAACGGTGGGGGCTCGACCGGTGCGCGGCGCGGTGCCAAGCTGGGTCCCACAACGGTCCCATGCGGAGTCTGAAGACATGCTCGACATCGACGGGTTCTTTACCTCAACCGAGTTCCTCGCTCAGATCGCCTCGATCATCGTTGCGGTGCTGACCGGGATTGCCAGCCAGATTATCAACATGCTCTTCGGCGGATCGACGGGCTCCTAGGGTCGCCGCGCCCGCGCCGCACGACGTGCCTCGACGCCGCTGGGAGCCTGGTTTTGGACCCGAACAGCGGTTGACACCGTCTGCGCACGCTCCCGCCGCAAGGGGGACTTTCTTCCCAATATCCTTGACCACGCCTGCCGATGTGATATATTGAATTGTGGATCGGGTGCTGCGCGTGATGAACGGGGCAGCCTCGGCCATCTGGTTTCTACGTCTGTATGGCGGTTCAGAGCTTGACGACGCGCACGACATGTTAGTTGCCGGTTTCGTAAGAGGGTCTGATCGGACCCGGGCGACTGGTTGACGTGTGTCTCGGGCTTTGATCCGCTTTTTGCGTTTTGGGGGCTTAGAAGCCACTTTGCAGAGATTGAATTGGGTTTAGGAGATCGCTCCTGAAAGTCAGATTGCCTGACGGTAAGTCCGTGGACGTCGCTGACGGGGCGACCGTCGCCGACGTAGCCGCTCAGATCGGTCCGGGGCTGGCAAAAGCCGCGATCGCCGGACGTGTCGACACCGAGGGCGGAACGGAGATCCTCGATCTTCTTCGTCCACTCCCCGACGACTGCCAACTCAAGATCCTGACCGCGACGGATGACGATCCCGACAGCTTGTACGTTCTGCGTCATAGCGCCGCCCACGTCATGGCGGAGGCGGTCTGCCGGCTATACCCGGACACGAAGCTGGTCTACGGCCCACCGGTCGAAGACGGGTTCTATTACGACATCGACCTTCCGCACTCCATCACCGCCGACGACTTCAAGAGAATCGAGTCGGAGATGGCCCGGATCATCAAGGAGGACCGTGGGTTCTGCCGGTACGAGATGCCCTTCGAGGACGGCATGGTCAAGCTCCGCGATGAGGGCAGCCGCTACAAGATCGACAACGCCGAACGGGCGTCGGGCGAAGCACTCAGCTTCTACGTCACGGGGGAGCGCGAAGACGGCCGGTTCGAGGACCTCTGTCGCGGGCCACACATACCGCGGACCGGGCTGATCAAGGCGTTTAAGGTCCGGCAGGTCAGCCGATCGTACTACCGCGGCGACATCAACGACCAACCCTTGCAACGGCTTTACGGGACGGCCTTTTTCAAAAAGGGCTCGCTCGACCAATACCTAGCCCAGCTCGAAGAG
>JASFUW010000553.1:0-3250 GCA_050050135.1 Phycisphaerae bacterium | reverse complement strand
CTGGCTGTGTCCGCCGCCACCGAACTCGGCCGCCAGTTCCACGACGGTCACGCTTCCGGCCCCGCGGAAGTTGACGCGCGTGTGACCCTTGTGCCCTTCACTGAACAGCATGGCCAGCTCCGCTCCGTCGAGCGATCGCGGGATGCTAATCTGGTCGTCGATGTCCGCGGCGGTGCATCCCGCGTTGTGGATTTCGTCGTAGCCGGCCGTGGAGTATGCCAATCGCCCGTCGGCGAGTGTCTTCGTGTTGTCATAAACGATGCGTAACAGCTCGAACTCGCTCTGACGCTGGCTTCGGCAGAGCCGCTCCCCGAGCTGCGCCACATCCGCCCCGAGTACGACGAGATGGGCCGCCGCTTTCAGCGCCCAGGCGTTCGTCGTCGGTAGCGAGAAACCGAGCGTGTCCGTCTGGATGCCGGCGTAAAGCCAGGACGCCATCCGCGGCGAGATGGGGACCTCAGCGCGCCGCAACAGGTAGTACACCAGCTCGCACGTGCTGCCCGAGGGCTCGACGACCCAGTTGACGTCGCCGAACCGTGTGTTGGTTTCGTGGTGGTCTATGTTCCCGATGGGGCGGTTTGCGGACCAGTCCGTCTCGGCAAGGGCGGGGCCGACGTTGCACCGTGATTTCTTCGCGGTATCGAGAACCAGAAAGCCGTCCGCCGCGGTAAAATCATCCTCGTTGGCGACGGGCGGAGCGGCTGAATCGAGCATGAATGTCAATTTCTGTGACAGCGATCCGTCAGGGAGCGACACCTTGGGTTTGCAGTCGCCGGACGAAAGCGCGGTCGCCATCGTGAGCATCGCTCCGAGTGCGTCGGCGTCGGGAACGACGTGCGCAATGACCACCGGCGCCCGCCACGATCGGATCAATTCCACGAGCTCCTGCGGAACCTCCGGCAACAGGATCGCTTCGCTGGAGTCGTGTGTCGGTGCGGTTGCGCCGGGTCTAGGGGGCATGGTCACTGCCGCTCGCGGTTGCTATCGATGATCTGGTGGCACCGTACAAGGGAACGCTTCGTGCCTCCGCTACGCACCTTTCATGGCGTCGATGAGGATCTCGGCGATCTCCGGGCGTGTGAACTCTGCCGGCGGACGCTCACCTTTGGTCAGCATCTCGCGGACCTTGGTCCCGGACAGGAAAATCTGGTCGCCCTCGATCTTCGGGAAGGTCTTGCCGCTGACCATACCGCCCGCCTTCTTGGACCAGGCGGCGTGCTCGAACTTCAGCGGGGTGATCTTAAGCCCGCCATCCGGCAGGGTGTCGAAGATATCCTGAGCATCGTAGGTACCGTAGTAGTCGCCCACGCCAGCGTGGTCGCGGCCCACGATGAAGTGGCTGCAGCCGTAGTTCTGCCGGTAGATGGCGTGCAGGATGGCCTCCCTCGGCCCGCCGTATCGCATCGCCGCAGGCATGATCGAAAGCAGCGTGTGCTCGGGGTGATAGTATCTCTCGATCAGGACCTGATAGCACTTCATGCGGACTTCTGCCGGGATGTCGCCTTCCTTGGTCGCGCCCATGAGCGGGTGGATCAACAGTCCGTCGGTGATTTCCTGGGCGCACTTGGTCAGGTATTCATGCGCGCGGTGAATGGGGTTGCGGGTCTGGAACGCAGCCACCGTCTTCCACCCTCGTTTCTCGAACGCAGCTCGGGTTTGGGCGGGGCCCAGCCGGTGGTCGGCGAACATCGGATCGTGCCGTGCGGTGACCACATCGATCTTTCCTGCCAGGCACGTGTCACCCGAATCCAGAACCACCCTCACGCCGGGGTGAGCGGTGTCCTCGGTCCTGAAGACCGTGGCCGCGCACTTTTTCTTGTCCTGTTTGAACTTCTCGGCGACCGTCATGTATCCGAGGAGCCGGCCTGAAGAGTCGTCAAGGGCGACGCGGTCGCCGATGCCGACCTTTCCCGCCGTCGCGTCATCGACCGAACAGGTGATGGGGATCGGCCAGATGGTCCCGTCGGTAAGCGTCATGTGGTCGCATACGCTGTGATAATCCGCCTCGCCCATGAACCCTTCCAGCGGGCTCATCGCGCCCACGGCGATCATCTCGAAATCACATTGCTCCTGCTCGCCGATCGCGATGGCGACGGCCGGTTGCGCCGGTTCCGTGGGCGCGTTCGTGCGATCAACCAGTTTCCCACCGTGCGGCTCGATCAGATGCGTCGACCCCATCCGTTTCTCCTCGTGCGCTCGTTTTTGAACCAAGTCCGGACTTCCCACGAATACAGGCTGAGCATCCGCGACCTACATCGAGCCACAGCCTAGGGACAAGCCGTTCGGACTTCAACCCCTCCGCATAGGTGGGCGAGAATGGTTTCTGGGGACGTCGATCAGCCGCCGGAGGAAGATTGCTGGGACGGTTGAGGCTCGGGCCTTTCAGACGCCTCCCGTGCCTGCGGCGCCGGCGGCTGCACGTTTGGCGCCGGCTGCGGCGCCGGTTCTGCCTGCGGCTGAGCAGCCGTCGCCGCCTTCTGGGCTGGCTGCGGCGGTGCGGGCTGCTTCGATGAGGCCGAAGGCTTCGCCTTGATTGGGGCAACGACCATGGTCATCCGTCGGCCTTCCATCGCCGGGTGCCGCTCCACCTTGACCGTCTCGCCGAGTTCATCCAGGATGCCCCGGAAGATCTCGATGGCGATCTCGCGGTGAACGCGCTCCCGCCCCCGAAACAGCATGGTGAACTGAACCTTGCTCCCATCCTCCAGAAACCCTCGCGCCCGGCGCATTTTCACTTCGCGGTCGTGCGGATCGGTTTTCGGGCGGAGTCGAATTTCTTTGAGGATCACGACGTGTGCCGCGGCCGCATTCTTCTGGCGTTTCTTTCGTTCGTACTTGAACTTGCCATAGTCCATGATACGGCAGACGGGGGGGCGCTCGTTGGGCGAGACCTCGACGAGGTCCAGCCCCGCCTCACGGGCGAGGTTCATGGCCTCCGAGACGGGGATGATCCCGAGTTGGGTCTGATGCTGGTCGATCACCCGAACCGGGGAGATGCGGATCTGATCGTTGAGTCGGAGTGCTTTAGCGATGGTCCTCTACCTTTCAAAAGTCGACCGAGGGACAGCGCCTTCGAGCCGGAGCCCGCGACCCGGTGTCGCAGATCCAATTCCGCAACTCGCGGCGCATGCCGTTGCCTTACTCCGGGCTTAGCTTGGTGCTCCCTTTCGTTTCGATCTCGACGCGACACGCATCGATGAACCGTTCGATGTCGAGGTTGCCGAGCATTTTACCGTCACGGTCGTTCACG
>JASFUW010000552.1:0-3255 GCA_050050135.1 Phycisphaerae bacterium | reverse complement strand
GTGGCGCGAATCTTCGCAGTGCGGCGCAACCCCCCTGGCCATGCACCGCCCGAGAGCAAACCCCGTGCCGAACAGAATTGGGACACCATACCTATTTCTTGGGGCGGCGGCTTCCTCTAGCCGCTAACGCTCTCGCTCTTGTTCCGACGTCAACGCCGGCAGGGCACTGCGTTTGGTCAGTTCGTCGATGACCCATTCGTCGAGGGGGTCCAGTTTGTAGGCGGCTTGGAGGTGGTAGACGGCCGGGCGTTCGTTGCCCTGGCGGAGGAGGAACTCGGCGAAAGCCCTGTGGACCCTCGCGTTCGACGGCTCGATGGCGACGGCCTGTCGGTAGCGGAGCTGTGCCCCGTCTATGTCACCGCGTTTTTCGAGTTCGTCCGCGAGGAAGATGTACTGCTTGGCCGACGGTCCGACGAACTGAGCCGCCCACTCGGCGTGTTTCAGGGCTTCGTCGAACTGGCCCTTCAGCTTCAAGGCCACGCTCTTGCCCTCCAGTGCAGCCTGGTACGCGGGGTAGACCTCGATGGCTTCGGAGTAATAGCTGATCGCGGCGTCGAGTTCGCGCAGGGCAGCCGCACGGTTGCCGGCTTCGAACTTCTGGCGGGCCAGCATGACGCTGCACACACCCAGGTCGTGCAGGTTCTCGAGGGTGCGCGGATAGGACCTTTCCGCCTCCTTGTAGAAATAGCAGGCTGTGCCGTACATGTCCTCGAGCATCGCCTTTTGACCCTCGAACCGCATGCGGTAATACTTCTGGCCGGGACCACAGCCGGAAAGCAGCGTCGCGGCTGAGAGGGTCATAGCGATGATGGTGCACAAACCCGAGCGGGCAAACCTGGAAGCGTTCATAGCACTGAGCCTCGCGTCATGTGCCCCCGGTCACACGCGGGGTCAGCCGCGTGGTGGTTTCGGGGACGGTACAGAATCGATTCATCCCGCCGCCCGCGGGTCGTGGAACGACCGCAGGCGACCGCCGGCCGGGGACAACCGCTGATGCCGACCAGGTTCGCCATTCTACATCACAAGCTGGCGGACGGCGAGCATTGGGACCTGATGCTCGAACACGGCGACGCCCTGCTGACCTGGCAGCTCGAGCGCGAACCGGTCGACGCGGCGGCCCTCCCGATCCCCGCAAAACGGATTGGCGACCACCGGAAGGCGTATTTGGAGTACGAGGGGCCGGTCAGCGGCGATCGGGGCCACGTCCGCCGCGTCGACGCCGGGTTGGTCGAATTCGAGCGGCTCGCGGCCGACGAGGTCGTTTTCCGACTGAAAGGCGAACGATTGGCCGGAGCGTTTGTGCTGCGGGCACGAGGCTATGCTTGGAGGTTCGATCAAGACGACACCTCGCGGATGTGACCCGGTCGACTCCCGGACCCCCATCGCCGGGCGCGCCACTTCGAGCCCTACGGGGAGATGAACCCGTCCAACTGCTTGACGATCTTGTTGCGGACTTCGGAAAGAGGCTCGCGTGCTCGCGCTCCCGCCGCGCGGGCGTGACCGCCGCCTCCGAACGCTTGGGCGACCTTGGCGACGTCTACATTCGGGATGGACGCGGCGGTTGCTGAACCCCGAGCAGTGTCGTCGGTCGGCGGCTCCTTGCTGCGGAAGCTGACCCGCACCAGACCGTCTTCCTGTTCGACCAGCAGGACGGAGACGACCACGGAACCGATGCGGAGCGGTTCGTTGACGATGTCCTCCGTATCCGCCCGGGTGGCGCCACACGCAGCCATCGCGTCCAACGACAGGTTCATGACAGCCACGCGGTCGTGGGACGTAAGCTCCAGTGTGGCCAACGCCGTCCCGAGAAGTCGGATTCGCGCTGGCGATTCGCCCTGGTACAGGTGCTGGTAAAGTTGGTTGGGGTCTGCACCCCGTGCGGTCAGGTCTGCGGCCGCGGCAAATACGCGCTGATCGGTGTTTGCGTGTCGAAACCAGCCCGTGTCCATGGCGATCCCGACGAACAGTGCCTCAACGCTGTCAGTTCCGAGCGGCCAGCCCAGCACTTGCGTCCAGTCATAGAGAATCGAGCACGTTGCGGCGGCCGATTCGTCGATCACGTAACGATCAGCCAGGCCGTCGCGCGTGACATGGTGGTCGACGGCGAGTTTCGGCACCGTCGCGCGTTTGAGCCAATCGGCGATGGGGTGAATCTGGGAATAGGCGCAGGTGTCGAGCAAAACGATCCCGTCCGCCGAGTCGAGGTCGGAAGGTTTGGCGGTATCGCCGTAGACCGACATGGGCTCGAAGCGGCGGAAAATCGCGTACCGGTCGGGAACGGGATCAAACAGGACCGCTCTTGCCGCGATCCCGCGCGATTTCAACAGGGCGCGCATCGCCACGAGTGACCCGAGCGCGTCGCCATCCGGTTTGACGTGGGTGACAAGCAGCGGCTTGCTCCATGATTCGATCATGGCCGCCGCGTCGGAATACGTGCTTTTCTTCAAATCACTCATGGCCATTCGCCTAATGCCCTATGCATCTGCTGACGCGGGACCCAACTCATCCCGCACCGCATCGACGTCGCGCCGCAACTGCTCGACCAGCGTTTCGGGTGAGTCAAACGCGGACTGCTCGCGCAGCCGGCGCTCGAACCCGAGCAGAACCGATTCGCCATAGAGGTCGCCGGTGTAGTCGAGAAGATGAGCTTCGACGCGGCGCTCGGTCCCACCGAAGGTGGGCGTTTGGCCGATGCTGATGGCTGCGAGGTGGTTCCGGTCATCTGCAAGTGCCCGGCCCGCGTATACCCCGTCGCCGGGGACCAACTGGTCGGAGATTGACAGGTTGACCGTCGGAAATCCCATCGTGCGTCCGCGACGATCGCCCTCGGTCACGGTTCCGATCAGCGTGTAGGGCCTGCCGAGACAAAGTGCCGCCCGCCTGACCTTGCCCTCGCCGAGCAGGCTTCGGATCAACGAGCTGGAGACCATCAGCGTCTCGCCCTTCTCGATCTGGACCGTCACCGGTCCCGCGATGTGGACCTCACAATCGTATCGCGGGAGGATGCGGCGGAGGAGCTCGGGCGTTCCTTTTCGTCCCCGGCCGAACCCGAACGAAGGCCCCTCGACGACGTGCGTCGGATGGAACTTCCGGACGATGACGTCCTCGATAAAGCGCTCCGCCTCGAGTCCGAGCAGCGTGGGCTCGCTCTTCGCGACTACGACGATGTCCGCGCCCGCGTCGGCAAGATACGCCAGCTTCTTCTCGACCGTAGAGAGGCGCTCGGGCGACGGCTTCGATCCGACTATCGTCAGA
>JASFUW010000551.1:0-3262 GCA_050050135.1 Phycisphaerae bacterium | reverse complement strand
CTCGGTTTCGGTGGCGCTGACGGGCGCGGCAAGAGCACCGCGCCGGCGAGGATGAGGGAGTGTAGGAGTGGCGATGATTGCACCGTCACGTGGAGGAGCAACCCGTGCTAACCGGGAACGTTGAGCGCGGGTTCGGCAGCCGGCCGAGATGGGCGGTTCGTAGCTACCGGAGCTGCATCATGCGTTAGAGCTGCGAGCGCCATTTCGACGCTTGAGTTTCTTCCACGTGGGATTGCGGTTCGCGCCCACGTTTTTTTTGGTGTTCGGTTCGGGTTGGGCGTAGGCGGATGTTGTCAGAGGGTTAGGTGTCGTGGTCGTTCATGCGGTCGGGTCCAAGGCTCACAGGTAGCCTGCCTGAAGGGTCGCGAAAGGACGGCTTTGGAGCTCGTGCGACTCATGCGGCGTCTGGATGGACACCGATAGCGGATAAATCGTGATTCTATGAATACCGACCTGATCAGGTTCATCGATTCGATCAGCCGCGACAAGAACATCGACAAAGAGAGCGTGTTTGTCGATCTAGAAGCGGCGATGGTCTCGGCGGCGCGCAAAGCGTTCGACGACGCCGAGGATGTCATCGTGCAGATCAATCGCGAGAGCGGAGCCATCCAGGCTGCCGTCAACGGCAAACCCGTCGACATGAAGACGCTGGGGCGGATCGCCGCACAGACCGCCAAGCAGGTCATGATTCAGAAAATCCGCGAGGATGAACGAAGCGCGATCTTCGAGGAATACTCGGAGCGTGTGGGTGTGGTGGTCACGGGAACGGTCGTGCGCTACGAGGGCGGATCGCTGATCGTCAACCTCGGGCGCGGCGAGGGCATCTTGCCGCGAAGCGAGCAGATTCCCGGCGAGAACCACCATCCGGGCGAACGCGTTCGGGCCATGATCCTCGACGTCAGAGAAGAACAGAGCCAGGTCCGCATCGTGCTCACTCAAACGCACCCCGACTACATTCGCAAGCTCTTCGAGATGGAGGTCCCCGAGGTCGGCGAGAAGATCATCGAGATTCGGGCGTTGGCGCGCGAGGCGGGGTATCGCACCAAAATCGCGGTGTCGTCAATCGACACGAAAGTGGACGCCGTCGGCGCCTGTGTCGGCGTGCGCGGAAGTCGGATCCGTAACATCGTCGACGAACTGGGCGGCGAAAAAATCGACATCGTCCGCTGGAACGAGTCGTCTCAGGTACTCATCACCAACGCCTTGAAACCGGCGGAGGTTCGCGAGACCTTCTTGTGCTTCGAGCTGGGGCGTGCGACGGTGATCGTGGACGAAGACCAACTCTCGTTGGCGATCGGGAAGCGCGGCCAGAATGTCAGACTGGCGGCACGGCTTACGGGGTGGGACATCGACATCCTCACGCCGGAAGAGTACGACAAGAACGTCGACGATATGGAAAAAGCCCTGAGCGGTGTGGAGGGCGTCGAAGACGTGCTGCTGGATAAGCTGTTGGCGATGGGGATCATCTCGCTCAGTGACCTGGAGGAAGTCGGCGTTGACCCGCTGACGAAAGAGCTGGACATCGAGGAGGTGCTGGCGACGCGCGTCGTGCAGGTGGCCGGTGAAGCCGCCCAACGGCTGGCCGCCGAATCCGAAGCCAAGAAGGCGGCTGCCATAGCCGCCGCTGAGCTCGAGGCCGAATCCACCACTGACGGTGGCGACGAGGATGCGACCGAGACAGACGCATCCGAGGCTGCTGCCGCGGCCGACGTGGCTGATGAAGCGGATTCCTCCGGCGACGAAAGCAAAAATGGCGACGGCCCCCCGGAGACGCCCGCGGACGACACCGCACCGACTGACGAACCGGTTCCGTCGGCCGTCACGGCCGGCGTCGGCACCGAACAAGCGACGGAGCAAACGGGCGAAGGGGACGGTCCGGCCGGGGAATCCGCCGCACCCGATCCGGAGGCCGACCTTACGCAATCGTGATTTGTGGGCGAGGCGGGCTGGACGAACGTGTGAAGGAGATCGGTTTTGGCTGAGAAAATGCGCGTTCACATCCTGGCGAAGGAGTTGAACGTCCCCAGCAAAACGATCATCGAGAAGTGCAAGGCCGAGGGCATCACCGCGGTCAAAAACCACATGTCCACCCTCGGACCCGGACTGCACGCCACCATCCGCGAGTGGTTCAGCGAGGACAGCGAACACACGGCGGTCGAAACCGCCGAGAAGGTGGACCTCGACCGCGTTCGGCTGAAGCGAAGGCGAAAGAAGAAAACCGCGCCCGCTGCAGAAGAGACACCCGCCGACAAAGCAACCGCCGTGGCCGAACTCGACAGGGATGAGATACCGTCGCAGCCCGAGGATGACGTCCGGGCGGCGGCGGCCGCAACCGGCGTCGATGTCGTTGCTGAGGCACCCGTCGCCGAGGACGAGTCAGAGATCCCCGAAGGCCCCGACCACGCTCCGGTAACCGCCGACACCGGAGTGGAGCAACCGGCGGTCGCCGCAGAACAGCCGGAAACCGTTACCGGGACCGCCGTTGCCGAACCCCCACCCGCGGAACCGGAGGCTCCAACAACCGAGGCCCTCGAAGAAGAACCAGCACTCGAGGAGCCTCTCGAACGTGAGACGTCGACGGCCGCCGACCTGGCGGCTGAGGCACCGGCTGTCGAGCCCCCACCGACCGAGCCGGGCGTACCGGCCACGGAGGGCGAAGCGCCGGAGCAGTCGGGCGAGGCCGAGTTCGGCGACCGCTCGCCAGAGGAACCGCCGGCGATCGTCGCCCCCGCAGGGCCGCAGAATGTCCCCACCAAGGCGAAGCTCCAGGGGCCGCGCGTGGTCCGCTACGAAGCGCCGGACCGTGACCTCCCGGCCGTTCGACCTGGTGCGCCGCGGTCAAGGCGGTCGCCGGATCAGGACTACGAACCGGGTCGTCCACCTCCGGTTGGCCCGGGGGGTGACAAGCCCCATGACAAAGGACCGGGGAAACGGCGAGGACGTCTGAGCCCGCGTCGTGCAGCCGGGCGAGGCGCCGAGGTCGGCGAACGATCCGCGGAATGGGGCGACCGGGATCTGGCCGAACGCCGAGAACGGCTCAAGGGCGCAACCGGGCGGCGCATCCATCGCCGCCGGTCCGCGCAAGCCCAAGGCGGCGCACAACCCGGGTTGCTCGGTCCCAAGACCGAAGCGAAGGTCTACGAGCCGGTGCACATGAAGGAATTCTGTGCCGCAACGGGGCTCAACTTCATGCAGTGCTTCAAGGTGCTCAAGGACGAGCACAACTTGATGGCCAACGTGAACATGACCCTCCCGACGGAAA
>JASFUW010000550.1:0-3290 GCA_050050135.1 Phycisphaerae bacterium | reverse complement strand
GGACCAGTTCTTCCTTCCCAGCGGGTGCGACGCGATGGACTTCGACAACAGCTTCCGGATCGACAGCGACGATTTCGCTCAGTTTCAAAGCGCACTCAGCGGTCCGGGAACCCCGCCCAAGGGCTTGCGGCGGTAGGCGCCGGACCTGTTGGTCCTTGTCGGGGCGATTGAAACCGGGCGCCCGTTCAGGTAAGATACGCTAGCTATCGAGAATCGGGACCGGGTTGCAGGGATTTCACGAAAGTGACGGGGAACGCCCGTTGCTTCACGCCGCGTCTTTTCGTCGAACCGTCCGGTCGTTGCCGTTGGGTTGTACAAGGTGGAGTCCAGATGATGTGCTCGGTGTGGACGCGAATGGGAATCGGTGTCGTAGGAGCGCTCGTGGCGGTCATGACGGTCGTCGGCTCCGAGTTCGTAGACGACCCGCCCGAGCAAGCACAGACAACCTTCGAGGATTTCGCGACCGGCGGGTCCCAGTGGGGCATCAACTACCAGGAGTTCGTCTCCAGCAACAACTGCGGTTACTGCCACGGCACATACGACGACAACATCCTGCTGATGCAGTCGTGGCAGGGGAGCATGCACGCCCAGGCGGGGCGGGACCCGATGTTCTACGCCGCGCTGGCGATCGCCGAACAGGACGCGGCGTTCGTGGGCGACTTCTGCATCCACTGTCACGTGCCGCGCGCGTGGCTTAACGGACGAGCCCGCGTGACCGACGGTTCGCAGATCAACAACTCCGACCGCGACGGGATCAACTGCCAGTTTTGCCACCTACTCGTCGACCCGGTCTACAAGCCCGGCATCAGCCCCGCCATCGACGAGAACATCGTGAACAACGTGGCCGCCCCGGTGGTCAACTCCGGCAACGCCAACTTCGTCATCGACATCCTCGACCGGCGGAGGGGGAAGCGCGGCGCGACCAACCCGCAGCCGCACTCGCAGATCGTCGCACCGTATCAGACGCGGTCCGACCTGTGCGAGTCCTGCCACGACATCAGCAACCCGGTCTTCATGCGACAGGAAGATGACACCTACGTGCCGACCGACATGGATGAACCGCACCCGACGGGCGACAAGTACGACATGTTCCCGTTGGAACGGACGTCGAGCGAATGGAAGATGAGCCAGTATGCGTCTCAGGGCGTCGAGGTGGGCGACCGTTTCGGCGGAAACAAGACGGTGATGAGAACCTGCCAGGACTGCCACATGCCCTACAGCACGTCGCGATCGGCAGATTTTCCGGCGGGGTTCCCGGTTCACGACGATCTGGCGATGCACGGCAGCGTGGGGGGGAACACGACCGTTCCCCAGATGATCGCCAATCTCTGCCCCGACGAAGTGAATGTCGACGCCATCCATAACACCATTGCGCGAGCGAGACAGTTGCTCGAGGTTGCGGCGACGCTTCATGTCAGCCAATCCGGCGACGCCGTCCATGTACGGATCATCAACGAGTGCGGGCACAAATTGCCGACGGGCATGTCGAGCGGAAGGCGCATGTGGGTCAATGTGCAGTACCGGAATTCGGCGGGAGAACTGATCGGCGAACGCGGCGCCTATGACGAGGACAACGCGGAACTGACCCTCGACACGCACGTCTATCAACAGCAGCTCGGCGTCGACGAAGCGATGGCGGAAGCCACCGGTCTTCCGGTGGGCCCGTCGCACCATTCAGCCTTCGACAACGTCATCTACAAAGACAATCGCATCCCGCCGCGCGGGTTCACCAACGAGAGCTTTCGGAGAATTCAGTCCCCGCCGGTCGGTGCGGGGTACAGCGACGGTCAGTATTGGGATGATATCGAGTACACCCCACCGGTAAACGCGGCCAGCGTGACCGTCCGGCTGTTCTTCCAAACCATCAGCAAGGACTTCGCCGAGTTTCTGCGCGACGCGAACTACACCAACGACACCGGGGACATCTTCTTCGAGCAATGGACTTTGACGGGGAAGTCGCCGCCGGTGGAGATGGCCTCGGAAACGATCGAGCTGGCCGGGTTCGAATATGGTGATTTGAGCGGAGACGGGGCGGTCAACCTGCTGGACCATGCCGGGGTATCCGGGTGTCTGGCGGGACCGGACGGCGCAGCGGTTGCTGCCGGTTGCGAAGCGGCTGACCTCAACGGAGACGATATCGTGGATCTGGTCGACGTGGGCCGCTTCCAACGACGCTTTGGGACCATTCCGTAGACTTGTACATGGGGAAAACCCGACGGGGCTGTTTGCGAGAGGATCTAAAGATGAGAAGAGGGGAAAAGACAGTTGCGTTCCTAAGTGCGCTGTTCGTGGTCTCGGCGGGCGCGGCGCATGCCGGTCCGTTGCCGATGGGAACGAGCACCACCACGATCAGCTACGAGACCGACAGCGACCCTTTCAGTGCCAGCGGGGATCGGGACTATAATGGAGCGTTCCCGTCGGACGCGACCGTGCTGGTGGGCGCAGACAATATCAAGATTTTCAACTCGGTGAATCAGTTCGGGCGCCGTCCGCTGGTTCCCGGGGCGCTCGGCCCGAACGAGTCGGTGATCGCCCACGCGTTCTTCAAATCCGACGTGGATGCGGAGTATTTTCCGGGTCTCGCCGACGGGGGGAACATCACGCTCCGATTCGAGAACGTGCACTTCGATCAGCCTGTCACGGTCGTCGAGGACACCATGATGCTGCACGCTCTGTTTCGGGCGGAGCAGGTCGACGAGTTGGACAACTTCTATCTGAACCTGGACAACCATTACACCGCCACCCCGACCTTCCGGGACGAAGCAGACTTCTACGCGGCCGATATGTTCCGGGTGTTTCCGGTTCCGAGCGTGATGCTGGACGCCATCGACCCGGTTGTCAGCGGTAACGGGACGGACACGATTGACATCGAGTTGACATTCCCTTACGCCCTGTTGGAGCACCTCGAGGAGCAAGGCCAGGTCGTGCCGGCCGGTTTGCCCGCGCCGCAGGGGTTCCTCGAGCCGTTCCACTTTCACCTGGAATACGTGGTCGCCCCCGAACCGGGGACCGCCGCGCTGGTGGTGCTGGGTGTGGTGGCGACGCTTCGGCGACGCGGCGGGTGTCGGGCGCGTCGCTGACGCGGCAGAAGTCAGGGGCCGGTCATACCCTGCCCGAACGCAGCGACGTCGTCGAGATCGACGTCATTGTCCAGGGCGAAGTCGAAAATGCGACACCAGGGTGGCACCTCGATTCCGACTCCGGCGAAGCAGTCTTGGAACTGGCGTGCGTCAAACAGATCCAGCCGACCGTCGCGGTCCGAATCCCCCATAATCAGATCCGCTCCCGCA
>JASFUW010000549.1:0-3299 GCA_050050135.1 Phycisphaerae bacterium | reverse complement strand
ATTGCAACAGTTGAATGAGCCGTGAACCGCGGGACGCCGCAACGAGCGCAACCCCACACGAAAGCTCGGATAGAAGGTTAGACCGATCGAACCCCTTGCCCCTTGACAGACCCGGCTTCATAGAAGGGAGCGGGCCCGAGGACTCCCGCCGATTCCCGTCGGCGTGCGTCCCCCACAGAACCGCTCCGATGCATCTCGGTGTCAGATGCCCCGACGTGCGCCCGCTCCCGCCGTCACCCCGCGCCTCCGATTCGCTGTTAGACACGCTCCATTCCCCCTCCATTCCTGGCGAGCCGCGCGCCGCCCCAGGCGCCCCGACGCGCAGAGACGAACCGTCAAACCATCGACCGCATCTTCGCCGTAGCGTCGCGGGCCCGGACAAGAGGTTCGATGACCGCTTGCTGCCACTCCGGCGCCGCAAGCGCTGCCGGGTCAGCCGCTGCGGATCGCGACTCACGAAGACCGGAGACAACGATCTGGCACAGCGGAATCAACGCTTCGACCGTCTCGCGTCGACCACCGTCAGCTACGTCAAGGCAAGACCGCAGGAACCACGAACCCTGCTCGTGTGTACCCGCAACCGCCGCGGCGAGCCGACAATGCTGGTCAGCCCACGCCTCGGGTCCACCGCCGCCACCCACCGCCTCACAAACCCGTGCGAGCCAGACACCGAAAGCGGCAGACCCGGTCAAGACGCCGAAGCGATTTGACAGTAGGTTGCCCAACGCGACGCGGGCGTGTGAAAGTGCCGTCCGCAGCACCTCCACTCGGTCGGGTCGCGTTCGCGTGACGGTCTCCACGACGTAGAGTTGAACCGGCGGCCTCTCGAGTACCATGGTTCGGACGTCCTCGCTTCGCGGGCCCCAACGCACCGTCCCCCGAAAACCGATTCCGCTGTCCGCCGTATCTTCCACGAGCCCCCACGCCAGCTCGATCGGAGTCCCTTTGACTGCTGGCCAACCGCGCCACGTCAACACCGCTTGCCCATTCTCGAGTGCCCGATGAATCAGCGGTTTGTAGCTGGCCTCGAAGTGCTGCTCGAACTCAGCTACGTCCCCGAGACCGCGGGCTGCTTCCGGCGGATGCAAGGGTCGAAGATTCAGCCCGAACAGCCGCGCTCCATCGACGACGAACGCATCACGGGCGTACATCGGCCACCGGGACAGATCAGACTCGCGGGAAACCGCCACCATCGTCCACGACGGACCGACGACAGCCGTCAATCCATCCAGGTCCACCTCACGCCCGCCTCGGCGAGCAGCGCCCGCCAGCGCTTGCGGCAAAGAAAAAAGCAGCTCCGATTCACTCGGTTCGCTCGGCACAGCTTCGGATTCTCGCGACACCGCCGCCATTACTGGAGGGTCTCCTTCGCGGGACTATACCACCCGCCGCCGGCAAACACACCGACCGCCACCGGAACGCGCCGACCTCCAACCGATGCCCGACTGCAACGGCAAAACGCTCGCAACCTACCGCACAACAACACAGCCAACGAAGTTATCGGACTTTGGCACCGCCTCCGACACCGTCCCGCACTTCGAGCACTACGCCCAACAAAACCGCAGCCCCGCCGCCGTCGATGACTCCAGTAGGGCCACGCCCCATCCCGGTGACAAAGGAGTGACATCCTATGGCAGCCGAACACGAAGACAAGCACCCGTTGATTCCGTCGAGCTTGGTCCAGGACGACCCCTCCCTCGAACAGCTCGTCCTCGACTTCCTCGACGGATTGCGCAAACGCCTGGACAGCATGCAGGACGCGATCCGTGACCAGGACTTCGCCTCCCTCCAAACCGCCGCCCACCAGCTCAAGGGCTCCGGCGGAAGTTACGGCTACCCGATCATCACACGCTGCGCAGCCGAACTCGAAGAACACGCCAAAACCGCCGCCCTGGAGGACTGCCAAACCGCACTCGCCAGGCTCAGGGAAATGTCCAACCGCTTGGCTGTCAAACCGGACTCATAGTCAACACCCCCGAAAGCGCTCAGTGTTTCTGCCACAGCGCCTCCGGCATGAGTCGGGGGCGTCCGTTTCGACCCACGCAAGCCAGCGTCGACGAAGCTTCGCACGCCTGTTGCCCGTCTCGCGTGATGACGTAGCTGTGATCGACCCGCGTCCGCGTAATCCGTTCGACGGTCACGCGGACCGTCACGACGTCGTCGTAGCGTATCGGGAGCAGGTACTTGCACGCCGCCTTGTACACGACGAAGAAAACGCCATCCGCCTCCAGATCACGGTAACGCACACCGAGTTGCCTCAGCAGTTCCGTACGCGCGTGCTCGAAATACTCCCAGTACTTCGCGTGGTGCAGGTAGCCCATCGCGTCACATTCGGCATAGCGAACGCGAAACTCCACGCCGCAAGTGTCACCTGGCTGTCCCGTTCTCTTCGAGGTCATTCCGCATACCAATGAGCGTCACGAACCGAACCCGATCACGCCCAAACCCTCCAGCCGGTCATGTTCATCCACGCGAGCCGCTTTGGCAACCTCGTGCCTTCCTGCGCCGCCCGTGGCCGCATCGACCCCTCACCCGCTACCGCCTCACTCCGCCATCATGGCGCCGGAGACCTCGCGGACTCTCTTCCGGGCCGCGTCTTCAAACGATTCTCGTAGATGCGCTCGCGCCGGCGGAACGACGCGACCGCCGCTTGGTCCTCCTGAGACTCGGCGATTTCGATCGCGCGCCGCATCCAGCGCAGCGCGTCCGTCAGCCGGCCGCACTCCGCATACGCAGCCGCCAGCGTGTCCAGCGCTACGGCCTGTTGATAGCCCGTTTCGTCACACGCGTGCTCTGCGATGTTGATCGCCTGCTCACAATCGCGCAGGGCGACAACCGGGCACGTGGCGAGCAACCACGCGATCGAATTCAACGTTGCCGGATCGGGATCGGTCTTCCAAAGCGCCCGTCGATAGCACTCGATACCCTCACTGTACTTCTCTTGCCGCACCAGCAACTTAGCCAACCGAAGGAGGATTTCACCCGTATCGCTCGTAAACCTCAGTGCCTCACGGTAGTGCTCGATCGCCGCCTCCACTTCGCCCGACGACGCAAGCACGTCAGCCACCCCGACGTGTGCTTGATGCGACGTCGGATCCAGCACGAGCGCTCGCCTGAACACGGATTCTGCCTCCGCTACACGGTCGTGGTATTGCATCAAAGCCCCGAGAACTTCGAGCACTTCCACCTCCCCCTCGCCCCACGACCTGTCCGCTCGCAGAAGTCGTTCCGCCTCTTCATACAACCCGCGCCGACCGAGAACGGCCGCCAGACGAGACACCGACGACGCATTCGCCGGC
>JASFUW010000548.1:0-3311 GCA_050050135.1 Phycisphaerae bacterium | reverse complement strand
AGCCGCCGGAGAAGCAGCCCGCTAACAGCGAGCGCATCCTCGCTTCCCAGTAACGACGTGTCCGCGATGATGATGCGGCCCTGGCGGAGCTCTTCGATCAGGTTCCTTCCGACGGGACTGTTTGCCCTGTGCAGTCGGCGGATCGGTGGCACGAGATTGTTCTTGATTGCAGCGAGACTGACGTCACCGTGATCCTTCCGAGTCTGCGGGCGGTACTCCAGGATCTGCGCCAGGGTATTGTCGTCGGCCTGGAACTCCTTCTCTGCGAGATATGCGACCAGCTTGCGCCAGGCGTCCCACTTCAATCCGCGCACCAGGTTGGCGAATACGGTCTCCTGCTTCTCCCAAGGGAGAAAACACGCCAGGATGTCCTGCGGCGGGAAGTCCCCGAAATCGAGGTGCATGTCGCCTCTCTTCAGGGAACCGAAGCCCTTTGGTACCGGACGATTCGTGTACAAAGACAAGCGATCCGCGAGTGTCGAGATGTTGGCCATGCCGGGCCGGCCGGCGGCATCAGGCAAGGCATATTCACCCTCGACATCGAAGATCAAGAGCCCGACGTCGGGGGGCGAGCTGTACAACTGCGAGACCAGGTACTTGATGAGATTGCTCTTGCCGTACCCAGCCCGGGCAAACACGAAGGTCCGGCGCGCTTTCAGCCGGTCCACGCTGAACTTGATCGGCACGTCGGCAAGCACGCGCTGACCGTAAACCAGCTCGCCAAGCACAACGGCACTTGGATCGTTCTCGAGGTTCACGTTGCACAGATACGCCAAGGCGGCATCGGAGGGCTCGCGCACCGGGCTACCGAATGTCGCGAATTCGCGATCACCCACGGAGAACTCGAACCCGCTCTCCGTCATCCGAAGCTGTCCCAGGAGTTGGAGTTTCACCGTGTACCGGAGCATTTGCCGGATGATTGGCGCCGGCGGGCGCTCATCTGAACGGGATAGGTCGGCCAGGTAGCTGTCACCTTGGTCGGACATCAGGCGGCCGGCAGCCCGATATTGACAGACTCGCCCAGCCATGGCGCGCCCTGGGCCCACCTCGATCAGCAGAAATTCACCGAACCCGGGTAGGCCCTCCTCCCGATGCGGTATGACGATATCGAGCTCGAGGTGCAGGCCGCTCTGCGAAAAACCGCGCAGCAGGCCTACCACCGCACCACGGTAAAGAACTGAGTTCGCCATGTCACTCGTCATCCGTATCTTCAACGATCCGTCGACCAAGGAGCATCAGCGCGCTCGCCTGCTGTGCTACGCTCGGCTCCCGAGCTGCGAGTTCCTGCAGCAGCTCAGATTCCAACATCTCGATCTCCAGCCCACCCAGCTTCGCATACTCATGGGCCATCAACAGCTCCTGCGGATATCCGCGCCTCGGGAAGCTCCCGCGAGACGATCGCCGAAGATGTCGCATCGTCTCATGAACCCGGCCCTGCTGCCAGGCCGCTACATCCACAGGCACCACCGGGACATTCGTGCCCTTATCCAGCTTGGCAAGGTACAGCTGGCCCAAGGCCCGATCGCCGATCCAGCGATACTGCGCCGGGGCCGCCTCTCGTTCCAGGTCCGGTGGGATGCAGACGTAGGCGGGGGCACCCGAGTCAAACGTCTCGTTGACGCCGAAGGCCACGGAGAGGTAGTTGACAATGCTCGACCGCTTGGCGACGCCCACCAGCAGATGCCCGTGTTCGCTCGTGAGGTCTTCGAATCGCTTTCGCAGCGCCTGAAAGACACGGTCCCGCAGCATGACACTGCGCAGCAGTCCGTCACGCAGCAGGAGTGTTGGCTGCTTCTGTGCGGCCAACCTCAATAGTGCCGCCCACTCCAAAAGCTCTCGGAGCATCGCCAGGAGATGGCTTCTCTGGAAATCATCTTCCGGCAGCAGGTCTTCAAGCGAAACACCGAGGTACCGTAAGAAACGCTGGAACCGGTCGTCCGAGGCGAAAAAGTAACGCATCACCTCGTCGGGCCGAAGGGACTGGGGGACAAACTCCTCAAAGTGAATGACCCCACGATTGTCGGCAACGCGAACGATTTGAATCGAGATGGGTGCTAGGTTTAGCCGTCCTTCCCCACCATCCGTCGCCACCGTTGCCACGATCGGCATGTCGGCTGCAGCACCGTCATCGTCGATCGGAATGGCAGCGAGCCCGGCGACGGTCCTCCTGGTGCGGTCGAGCTGCGGCCATTCATGATTAAGCGCAAGCGCCAGCGACCGCCGTATCCTCTTGTGTCGATCATCATCCGGAAGCATACGAGCTACGCCTGTACCACGGTGTCTCGGCTAGATGCCCAATTCTTCGCCGACTATCACTACGGTGATGATCGGCTTGTATCTATTGTTGTCATACTCCCTTTCTATTATGACGGTCTTGTTGCAAATCCTCCACGGCGACGAGCAATCGGTGCATACACCCGTGTCGCCGCACGGAGGCATTGGATCGAAGTCCGGGTGCCGTTTGACATTCAATGGGGCAGTCTTCTCCTTGATCTTCCTCAAGGCTTCTTCCAGGTTCGCGACAATCTTGTTGACTCCTACCACAATAATGACCTTGTCCGGGCCGAAGAGCATGGCTGCCACACGGTTCCCATGTCCGTCAACGTTGACGATCTTTCCATCGAGAGTCAACGCATTGGTGCCGGTGACAAACACATCTGAGGCCAAGGCCCGTTTCTTGAGCCTGAGGTTCTCTTCGGCGTTGATTCCCGGCTTCCACGGGTTCAGGAGCGTGTAGTCTCCTTCCTCGAGCGCATCGACGACCCCGATTTGTCTCAGCGTAAGCGAGTCGCCGAATCCCACAATACTACGCTCAGGGATCACCGACATGACTGTCTCAAGGGCGTCTGTCCGGGTCTCGACGTAGACGGCGGCGATGTTGTTCTCGCTAAACCTCTTAATTAACTGCTGGATTTTGCGTTTCATCATTTACCTGCGCCCACGATCTCACCGACAGCACCTTATGATCTCGCGAGCCCGGAAGTATAGCAACGCCCGGTACGCGCACGCTTCTCTCGGACGTGCACTCTAATTCGTACGTCCCTTGCTCGGCCTTGGTCCGCCGCGTTTTTTCGCGTCGCCGGCAGACGGCGTCCCCCGCCACGGCTCTCCAGCCAACCGACTGATGAGTTCTTCGCGGACGAGCGTCATGGCCACCTTGGCGTCATAGTCGATCCCCGCCGCGAGAAGTGGTCTGATGTCGTCCAAAAACGCCCGATCGTCCTCTTTCTCGAACAGGTTACGCTCAAACTCGGCGCGTGAAATCCTATGCCTCTCATGCCTCATGTATGCGGCAAAGCATGCTACGACCT
>JASFUW010000547.1:0-3318 GCA_050050135.1 Phycisphaerae bacterium | reverse complement strand
TCGATATGGTGAGCAACTCGTGCGACGACCTCACGAAATTTCCTAAGCCGAGATTCGGCTTGATCCAGACGACGAGGGATTTGAACTCGAACCCCCACGCATCAATAACCTCGAACGCCTCCCTCATGAAAGAATTTGTCACCCACAGCCAAAGGTGAGCTTTCTTTTGAACGCGGTCAGCTACAGGCAATCGACAAATCTCCTCAATGCTCATAGACGGATAGTGGTTGATTGCCGCTGCTCTGGTTGCCTGATTCTTGTACGGCCACGGCGGGTCGGCGTAGATGGTGCCATAATGATTGGTCGGCAGCGCGGACAGCGGCGTCGCCTTGTACCGCTTCGAGCCGTACTTTCTCCGTCGCTGCTTCCCCCGTTGTATCTTGGCCAGCCTCAATACGCCCACCGTCGTCAGTTCGGCTCCTGTGTCTCCGGTCTTCGCTCTCGCCCTTGTTTCCTCGACATGCTTCTCGAATGCCCTTTCGGGTATGGCCGCGATGGTCTGCCAGCGGGAGGATTGCATCCGGGTGACGCCCAATTCCAGCAAGGTCGGTCCAGAAACCTGTAACATCGTGTTACGGGTTTTTGTGGGCCTCCCGCCCCCGTTCTTGTGCATCTCCTGCAACAGCTCTCCGGCTCGCCGCTCAGCCCTGATTTTGATCTCAGCGCAGTCGTTCTGCATTTCCAGACTTTCCCCGGCCTGTTTGCTATACGCGCGAAGCGCCTCAGCCTTGTCCCTGATTTCCTTGACCTCATCTATCCGTGTGACGAGTGCCAGTTCCCGCTTGGCTTTCATGAAATGGGCAAGTTGACCGTTGCTCTTACTCATCAGCGAGTTCTCCTATCAGCGCCAAGCCGCGTTCGCTCGGCCATCGGACGCAGGAAGCTTGCCGCAAGGGGGGTACCCGTGTCACGCCTGCGCCTTCAGCCACGCCACGGACGCTCGGTGTCCCTTCCAGGCCGGGCGCAGGTTAAGGGCCACATACTTGGCCTCGGAGTCGTCGCCTGGCGAGTAGTATTCCGGCAGCGTGCGCGGCATCCGCTTCTGCCCGGTCAGGTACGGCTCAACGAATGTGTTGTCCTTCCGGGCTTCGGCGAGAAGCGTCGCGGCCTTGGCCTCGTCCCCGGCGAGATGGCGTTCGAGAACGCGCGACCACTGGAATGTCGCGCTGCCGTCCTCCTCGTACTGATCGAACAGCCGCCGCGCGCCGTCGAGGTCGCTGCGCGTCAGGTAGCAGGCCAGCAGCAGGTCGCGGACGCCTTGGTTGTCGTTCGGGTTCAGCTCCAGCATGGCCTCGTAGTGCGCAACCGCTTCGTCGGTGCGGCCTGCCTCGCGCAGCAGGTCAGCAAGCTCCTGCCGGGCGCGCATGTACGGTCGCGTCTCGATCAGGCCCCAGAAGTGGCCACGGTTCTCCTCGAAGAACCCCTCGCCCAGAGCCTGCTCGCCCATCCCGACGGTCTTCTCAAGGTTCTCGATCAGCTCGTCCTGCGAGTCCGAACCCGCGTGCGCGAGTATGATGAGCGCGTCCACGCAGCGGCGATCCAATTCGACCGCCTTCATCGCCATCTCGACGGCGGTGTTGATGTTGTCCGACTCCATCGCCTGATACGCCAACTCCTGCGCCTTCTCGCTGGCTGAACGCGGACCACCCGCCGAGGGCAACGACGAGCCGCCTCGCGCGTTGAACTCCGCCATGAAGGCGTCAAGGTCGCCCTCGCTGGCGAACTCCTGCGACTGCAGTGCCTGATGAAGCTCGCGCATGGTTCGCTCCATCATCATTCGGGACGGCGGAGGCGGCAGGGATTCCGACCCGCCCGGCGGCTCCTTGGCCAACCGCAGGTGTGGTTCGTCGTGTTTCTTCGACTGTTCCCGCCGCAGGCTCTCCTGCCGCTGTCTCGTTTGCCGCTGTTTTTCCTTGCGCCTGCGTCGTTGGCGGTCGTTGTTGTTCTTGCTCATAGCATCCCTCCCACGGTTGCTGACCGAATCGGTGGGTCGAAGAAGTACCATACGACCCCTCCTTTGAGAGGTTCGGTCAGCCTCCGCTTGACAACAACCCAGTTACCCCGACACCGACCAGCCCACAGGAGGTGTTCGTCGCCGGGAAGAAAGGTCGGGGGATCGAGAACCTTGGTGACATCGAAGAATGCTAGCGCCTTGAGCTGTCCCTTTTCCGCTGGCGGTGGCGGGGAGCCGAAACCGTAGATGCACACATCGTCCGCCGTTCGGAAAATTACCTTTTGAAGCTCCTCGATTGCGCTCTTACGGAACAGCGATCCGCGAGGGAACCGACACAGCGTGCCGTCAACGCTGCGCATGGCACGATCCACACGGAAATACTGGTGAAGGCTCTCCTCGGATTGTGCAAAGTCCACGAGAACTTCACTCCACAAGAGGAGTTCGTCATATGCGAACAGGACCACCCCATGACGCGCGAACAGCGCCCGTGCTGTCTCACGCAGGTTCTCGTGACCCTGAAACTCCTTCGCGCTTCCTAGCAGAGCTATTATGGCTACGCCAGAGTCTTGTAAGTCACACATCACCGCGGTAAGCGCCTCATCATTCGGCGTACCGGAGAAGGCAAGCTCATCGATCTGTGTGAGCTTTTCTGGAGCAACCAAGCCGGATATCTCCCATCCGTACGACCGCAAGCGCTCGACTCCCTCAGACCGCAGCAAGTGGAGAACTGCGCTTCGCGCCTGGCTGATTGCCTCCATCGATTTGGATGAAAGTGTCCGCGAACTCTCGTCTAGGATCGCATCGTTTGGTGACTTCATTTCCATTACTATTGGGGTATCCAGAGGGAACAGCCGCACTCCAAGCACATCGGGTCGCCTCGCCTTGCGCAGACTGCTATACAGCTCGTCGTCCAGGTTGCGCTTCGGCAAGCGTAGCTCGCGCACAAACTCGGCGAACTCGAACGCAGCCAACATGCTGGGATTCTGCTCGAAGAACCGCTGCATGTCTGTCTCGGTGGTGGCGGCGTCTTCTATAGCGGCGGAATAGCGCGCAAGCACATCGGGAGTCGGTAGCCCGGTAATCCGGTAGACCTGATCGTCCGTCTTCATCTAAGGCACTCCTTGTGGCCTCTAGTCACTTCCAATGCCGGACATACCAAGCAGTCGAAGGCGAGTCGTTTGTCAACCGAACCACGAAGACTGTGCGCAACGCGCCTTTGCTCACTCCGCGCCTCTTCTGCATCGTCTAGCTCCTCCCTTGCCACTCGTTGGCCACAGATCGCCAATCCGCCTTCCTCTCCTCCTCGCCGCGCCATGTCGCCCAATACGGTGCGTCTGCGGAATCCGGTCGGTGATCCTCGGCAA
>JASFUW010000546.1:0-3324 GCA_050050135.1 Phycisphaerae bacterium | reverse complement strand
AGGTTTTTCTCCGCGAACTCCCAATCGGCGCCGAACTCGATCGCGTGCTGGTAGCTTTCGCCGAACACTTCGCTTGAGTTGGCCTGGTAGTCGGCGATGACGATCAGGTCTTCGTTGACCCGGTAGTCGATACCGATCGCAGCACCGCAGCGGAAGTGCCGCTCATTGTCCTCCCGGTTGCCGTTGATCGACTTCGCCCAGGGGTTGAAATGCAGCCGGAGCTTGTCGGGGATCAGCGTGCTGGTGAACAGCCCGCGGGCGAGGTAGTCCACGCCGTCGGAACGGTAGCCCGTTGGTATACGGACGAGGTGTCGCGTTGCGAACGCCGGAAGCCAGCCATCTTCCTCCCAGTGCTTGATGTGGAAGCCGATCTCTTCGATGTCGCCATTGCCCTCGACTTTGCCCTCACCCACCTCGGCGGCAACCGCGAAGATGAACTCGACGTTCTCCATGACTCCCCATTCGAGCTCGAACTCGACCTCGTGCTCCTCGTCGTCCTCCTCCTTCTCGTACCCGTAGATGAACTTCAGCTCGATCTCGCCGACCTCGATCGGATCGGCGCTTCGCAGGAAGTACGGCCCGTCAAGCGTCCATCCCGTCGACATCGCCATCGTTGCGGCCGTCGCCGATTCGTCCTGCCCCTGCGCCGTCATGCCGTTCGACAGGCCCAGCGACAAGTTTGTGTTATTAATCCACCCCGGATCACCCGCAACCGCCTCGGTCGCGCAGGCTGAGCAGACGATTCCGACAACAAGCACCATTCCCGTAAGACCGGTATTACATCGATGCATCGCAAGTGACTCCGCACAAAGTCCGCCCGGTGAGGGCGGATCAACTCCAGACGGCGCCCTGAAGCCGCGCCTCGACCGGGGCGCCGATGATATGCTAAGGGCTTGTCCCCCCGTCGTCCAGGTGTCGCATAGCTTGCGACCGCCTGGCGTGTGAGATGATGCGGGTGACGCGGGCGCCGGCTGGACGAAGTCGCGAGCGCTACCATGCGAAACAGGGCGTCACCGTGCACTCGGACCCACGGCTGTGGATCGTGCTCGGTTCGCCCTGCACGCACTGACCATCAATCCCGCGCCCAGCATGTCAGACGATGACGATTCCCTCCGTCGCGCTCAGCAATATCCAGGGTCCGCTCTCGCGTCGCACACGGCCTGGCTGCGCCAGACCGTGCCACCTTTCGGCGGACCCATGCCACCGGTCAGTTCTTGTGCAACGCGGCACTAGCGCGAGACGCGGACGGTCACCTTCGCGACCGGTTCACCCCAGTTATACGACTGCCGACTGAGGTCACCCTCGCCGTGGATGCCGGGATGGTGCACCACAAATCCCTCGCCGCCGTCAGCGTTGAACCCTTCACCGCCACAATGCGGACCGGGAATGCTGGTGCACAGTTCGTCGTTGACCTCGGTCCCGGCGTCGTAAGCCATCAGATAGGTCGTGGTCTTCCCGAGCCTTTGGAAAGCGCGCGGGCCGTTCATCGCTACATACCCGTCGTTCGTCGGGAGCAGCATGGACGCGAGGTTCAGCCGCGAAAAATGGTTCCCGGTAAGCTCGACGGTGATGGACTGTCCGGGCGGAACGGGGTCCATCGTCTGGACCACATCATGGAGCCCGATCTGCTCCCACTCGGCTCTCAAGTCGTCGGTGATGCCGCCCTCTGCGAGCTTTTCGAGGGCGAGGCTTGCCGGTTCACCGACCTCGAAGACGTCGATCTGCCGCGGGCTGAGGGCGAAGATCGGCGGCGTAAGCACGACGCCGTGTGTGATGTTCGTGAACGTCACCTCGTACGTTCGGTGTGCCCAACCGCCCTTGTCCGCGCCCAAACTCAGGGCCCCGGCGACCAATACCGCACATGTAAGAATCGGTTTCATCATTATCCCCTACAAACGGATAGGTTCCACGCGCGTCGCACGTGCGACGCTGCACAATTACCCAATTGGTCGCGTGCGATAGCCGATCCTGACAGAGGCGTTCGAGAATTCCTCACCTGCCCGAATCGGCGCCTCCGCGCGAGGCGCCGTAGCGACCGATACTTGGGGGTGTTATGATCAGGAAACGGGCTCGGACGGGCCGAACGTCGAACGGTCCGGTGAGCACGATGAACGAGCGTTGACAGGGGGCGAGGATCGATGGACGTAAGACTGGCGGATTCCAGAGGCTTTTGCTTCGGCGTCGAGGATGCGATCGAGGCCGCTGAAGATGCCGTGAAAACCCACGGGGCCGGCAAAGTCGTCTCCCTCGGACCCGTCATCCACAACGAGCAGGTCGTGAACAACCTCGAGGCATCGGGTCTCGAGCAGTCAGGACGACTCGAAGAGGTCGAACGCGACAAGATCCTGCTGATCCGGTCACATGGCGAGTCGCCCGAAACATTTCAGCAGGCCGCTGACCGCGGGCTCGAGATCGTCGACGCCACCTGCGTGCTGGTCAAGCGCGCTCAAAACGTCGTCAAACAGTTGCACGAAGACGGGTACCACGTCGTCATGATCGGCGATCCCGATCACCCGGAGGTCCGCGGAGTCATCGGTTATGCACCCGGCGTCACCGTGATCGACGATACGACGGACCTCGCGGACGCGTTGCCCTACCGCGAGCGGCTCGGCATCGTGGCCCAGACGACGCATTCGCCCGAGCACGTTGCCAAGGTCATCGCGGGCATCCTGGTGCGCCCCTATCGCGAGGTGAAAATCGTCAACACGCTCTGCCTCGAGGTCACTCGACGTCAAGAGGCGGCCATCATCCTCGCGCAGCAGGTGGACGTGATGTTCGTTCTGGGTGGTCTCCACTCGGCCAACACCAGGGAGCTTGCCCGACTCTGCGCCGAGGCAGGCTGCGAGACCCATCACATCGAGACGTGGAACCAGTTCGAGCCCTCCATGGTCGAGGGAAAATCGGTCGCGGGGGTGACCGCCGGGGCATCCACGCCGGAACGGGTGATCGCCAACTTCGTGCAACAGCTCGAAGCCCTCTAGACGTCCTCATCCCAGATGTCCTCGGAGTCGCCTACCCTCGCAGCGTGGCCAAATGCGCCGTCTGTGGTACACTCGCCCGAGGATACGGCGCGGATTGTTGAACGAACCAGAACGGAATCCCCTCGGGAGAACCGCCATGGGCGACGTAAAGCACGGAACGGTACCGATAGTCATCGACGAGACGGCCGGGCAAAAGGCCTACTGCCAGTGCGGACTGTCCGCCAACCTTCCCTATTGCGACGGAACCCACAGCCGCGAAAACACGGGCGTCGCACCGATCGTGTGCCACGTCGAAGAGGACGGCAAGAGAGCGGTTTGCCAGTGCCACCAAAGCGGTTCGCTC
>JASFUW010000545.1:0-3324 GCA_050050135.1 Phycisphaerae bacterium | reverse complement strand
TGTACGATGCCGGTATCCTCCCCGGCGGGGTCTATACGCTCCAAGCCATAGGCGAGGAGTTCTGCGACATCGGGGATGTGCTCCACTACTCCGAACCGCTGACGATCAACACCAGCCGCTTCGGCGACGTCGTCGGCGATTGCGGCGTCCAACCGTGCAGTGCGCCGCAAGGCGTGGTTGACTATATCGACATCTCTGCTGTCGTCGAGAAGTTCAAGAACGCAGAGACGGCGCCGAAGAAGTCCCGCGCCGACGTCATCCACAGCAACCCCGAGATTGCCGTCCCGGATCTGAGGGTAGACTTCGTGGATATCGCCTCGGTTGTCGATGCGTTTCGTGGGTCGCCGCCCACGCTGCCCGGTCCTCAAACGCACTGCCCATAGCTGTGGGGCCGTTCGGTAGCGGGCACGGTCGATACCCTTGTGTTCGTGAATCCGCCTGTCGGCGTCCGGAGACCGCGCACACCGAGTGCGCGTCCGCCGAGAATCTCCGCGCGCCGTGTCAGATCGGGCGTTTCGGTGCCAATTACCCTTTTGAGCATCGGGTTGACACGGCGTGCACGTTGGTGCACCACCGAAATGGGCCGTGTGCGACGCCTCAATCCGTGCGAAGTGCCCGGACGGAATGCTGGACGGCGCGGCAGCATGCGAGCTACCGTTGCCAGGGGCGGGCAACAAGACCAGGACAATCTCCCTTGAAAGGAAATGTGATGCGAACGGGACGAACCTTAACGGGGCTGGTGACGGTTTTTGCATGTGGGGCGCTCGCGCATGCGAGCACGGTCGACTTTCGGTTGGCTGGCACGACGCCCGCGGAGGGATGGAAGGCGTTCAGTGCCGGCGGGGAGACCTTTCACGTCTCACCGAGTGTGGCACTATCGGGGACAGCGGTGAGATCAGCCGACATCGTTGCATCACGGAGTGGAACAGACCTGGAGCTTGACGTCGGGCCTGACGCGGTTCGCGCCCTTTCTACCGCGATGAAGAGAACCCGCGCGGACCGACTCGCAGCGGTCGCGGGCGGCCGCACGATCCGGACCGGCGTGCCCGAGCTGGACTCCGAGTCGGGTCGGATCACGATCACGGGCCTGGCACCCTCCACGGCACGTTACCTGTCTCGCGCTCTGACGCCCGCTTCTTTGCGTCCCGTTGAGCCGACCATCTTCCTGGTCGCGACCGCGAAGTCGGTCACGCCCGGCGGAACCGTCGAGGTGGACGTGTTCGCTTCGGGCGTCGCCGGTCTTCACGTGTACCAGGTCGCGCTCGAGGTTGACGGCGGACCAAGAGGCGGACTCGCCGTGTCGGATCTCTGGGTCGACGCCGATCGCCCCGATTACGTCTTCGCCGGGCGGCAGAAGATCGAAGCCGCGGATCGCGTGGGCGGACGCCTGGGGGCGACACTGTTCGACGACAGCATGAACGTCTCGCGCGGGGCCTATCTGGGCACCTTCGAGCTGCACGCCTCGAGAGACGCCGCCGGAGAATTCACGGTGGACGCGCGATCGGCCGATCACGCGTCGTTTATCAAGGATGCCGGCAATCATGACATCGAATTTGACGTCGACGCGAGCGTTACGCTTACCGTAGAGACCGTGGAACGCATCCGGCGAAGCGGAAAGTAATTGCCAACCAGATAGATTGTGCAGATAATGACGGGCCGCCGTGACCAGGCGGCTCGTTGCGCGCGCGTCGAGCAAGTTGGGCAACACGCTGCGGTGGTACAGGCCATGTAAATATGACGGACGGCTGTCAATCCGACGTGGGGGCGATCAGACGGCTTCTGATCAAGCACGTGCGCGATGCCTTCGTCAGCGATCAAGCCATCGAACGTCAGTGGCAGGCTCTGCACTACCGCGGCAGACCGCACCTTCCCGATGCGATCCGTGAATACGATTGCTTCGTCACCATGCTCGAGCGCCTTGGCATCGAGCTTCATTTCCTCCCGGTAGACGACACCGTCGGTCTCGACTCTCTATACGCCCGCGACGCGTCGATTGCCTGTGCCAACGGAATGATCCTCTGCAACATGGGCAAGGCCGCACGGCGGACCGAGCCCGCTGCTCAAGCGGCACTGTTCCGCTCATTGGAGATTCCGATCCACGGCGCGGTAACAGGCAAAGGTCGCGTCGAGGGCGGCGACGTCGTCTGGCTCGATCAGCGCACGCTGGCTGTCGGGCGAGGTTACCGCACGAACGACGAAGGCATCCGCCAGCTTCGTGTGTTGCTGGCCGACTGCATCGACGAACTCGTCGTCGTGCCACTGCCTCACTGGCGGGGGCCCGATGACGTTTTCCACCTGATGTCCATGATCAGCCCCATTGACCGCGATCTCGCCCTGGTCTATTCGCCTCTGCTCCCGGTGCCGTTCCGCGAAAACTTGCGCTCGCGGGGCTTCACGCTCATCGAGGTCCCCGATGATGAATACGCGACGATGGCCTGTAATGTCTTGGCCGTGGCACCGCGAGAGTGCATCATGCTCGACGGCAACCCCGAGACAAGGGCCCTGCTGCAGGATGCAGGCGCAGCGGTTTCCGTCTTCGACGGCAGGGAAATCTGTTTCAATGGCGCCGGCGGACCAACCTGCCTGACGCGCCCGATCCGCCGCGAAATTTGACTCGCCGTAGGGCCAGCTTCGCCCACCGCAACTTGGGAAAGGTCCACGATGACCCACAAACGGAACGACCAGCCCCGCCTGACGCCGCTCCTCGCACTCCTACTCGCATGTCTCCCCACATGGGCGGGGGACACCGGACCACCCGAACACGCATCCGCACGCCCGCGAGCACGCGACATCGGCATCGTCATCGGCGTTCTCGATCCCGGCCCACTCAACGCCATCACCGATGTCGAAGGCGTGCGCGTCGGCCACCGAACCATCATCGAAGGTGACAACATCCGTACCGGCGTCACCGCCGTCATCCCACACGACGGCAACGTTTTTCAGGCCAAGGTTCCCGCAGCCATCGTCGTCGGCAACGGATTCGGAAAACTCGTCGGGTACACCCAAGTCAACGAGCTCGGCACCCTGGAAGCACCCATTATACTGACCAACACCCTTTCGACGTTTGCCGCCGCGGACGTTCTGGTCGAGCATATGTTGAATCTCGACGGAAATGAGAACGTCCGATCCATCAACCCTGTCGTGGCCGAGGCCAACGACGGGTATCTCAATGACATCCGCGACCGCCGCGTCGGCCGCGATGACGTTCTTGCGGCACTGACCGGCAGCCGCAGCGGTCCCGTCGCGGAGGGCTCCGTCGGTGCGGGGACGGGGACTAGGTGTCTGGGCTGGAAGGGGGGGATCGGCACGTCCTCGCGGACCTTG
>JASFUW010000544.1:0-3332 GCA_050050135.1 Phycisphaerae bacterium | reverse complement strand
CGCATCCGGCTGTGGAGTCGGGCGAGAAGGGGGCGGTGATCCGGGCGTTCCATCCCGACGCGGTCGAGGTCGACTGCCTGCTGGGCGCGGGGAAGACGGTCCGGATGGAACGGGTCGAGGACGGCGGGTTGTTCGGGACGTTCGTCGCCGGTGCGAAGCTGCCGCTGACGTATCGATTGCGTTTTCGGTTTCGATCGGGAGACGTGTGGGAGCGGGGCGACCCGTATCGCTTCCTGCCGACGCTGGGCGACGTGGACCTTCACCTGTTCAACGAGGGGAACCACCGGCGCGTCTGGGAGCGACTGGGATCACACCCGCGGTGCATCGAAGGAACGGACGGGGTAGCGTTTGCGGTCTGGGCGCCGAACGCCCGCGGCGTGTCGGTGACGGGCGATTTCTGCGGATGGGACGGCCGGTTGTTTCCCATGCGTCGGATGGGCAGCTCGGGGGTGTATGAGCTGTTCATTCCGGATGTCAAGGTTGGGGCACTCTACAAGTACGAGATTCGAACGCAGGAGGGGTCTGTCCGGCTGAAGAGCGACCCTTACGCTCAGGCGATGGAGGGGCCGCCCGGCAACGCGTCGCGGGTGGTCTCGTCGTCGCACGTCTGGGGCGACGATGCGTGGTGCGCGTCGCGTGCCGGTCGAGATCTATTGCGCGAGCCGGTGTCGATCTACGAGGTGCACCTGGGTTCGTGGGCACGGGTTCCCGAGGAGGGGAATCGCCCGCTGACGTATCGGGAGACTGCGCCCGGGCTTGTCGCCCACATGAAGCGGTTCGGTTTCACGCACGTAGAGCTGATGCCGGTGGCTGAGCATCCGCTGGGGGCGTCGTGGGGGTATCAGGTGACGGGTTATTATGCGCCGACGTGGCGCTACGGTTCGCCGGACGACTTCAGGCACTTCGTCGACGTGTGCCACCAGAACGGCATCGGAGTGATCCTCGACTGGGTGCCGGCACACTTTCCGCGGGACGATTTCGCGCTGCGACGGTTCGACGGGACGGCGCTGTATGAGCATGAGGACCCACGGCAGGGCGAGCACCCGGACTGGGGCACGCTGATCTTCAACTACGACCGCAAGGAGGTCCGCAACTTTCTGATCGCCAACGCGCTGTACTGGCTTGACGAGTTCCATATCGACGGATTGCGGATCGACGCGGTGGCGTCGATGCTGTACCTGGACTACAGCCGGGAAGGGGGCGAGTGGTTGCCCAATTATTACGGGGGGAAGGAGAACATCGGTGCGCTCGAGTTGCTGCGCAGCGTCAACGAGGCGGTGCGGGCCGAATTCCCAGGGTGTTTCACCGTGGCGGAGGAGTCGACGTCGTGGTCGGGCGTGACCAGACCGGTCTCGGAGTGGGGGCTGGGTTTCACGTTCAAATGGAACATGGGCTGGATGCACGACACGCTGCTTTATTTCTCGAAAGAGCCTGTGCACCGGCGGTACCATCAGAACGATCTGACGTTCGCGATGCTGTACGAATACACGGAGCATTTCATCAACGCGTTGTCGCACGACGAGGTGGTTCACGGGAAGCGCACGCTGCTGGAGAAGATGCCGGGGGACATCTGGCAGAAGTTCGCGAACCTGCGGGCGCTGCTGGCGTATCAGTACACGCGGCCTGGCAAGCAGCTGACGTTCATGGGGACGGAGCTTGCGCCGTACAACGAATGGTATTACGACGCGAGCCTGGACTGGCACCTGGCTGACGATCCGATGCGCGTGGGGCTTGCCCGCTTCATGGAAGACCTGGGGCGGTTCTATCTTCAGTCGCCGTGTTTGTGGCGGGGCGATCCGGAACCGGGCGGTTTTGCGTGGATCGACTGCAGCGACTGCGACAACTCCGTGGTGTCGTATCGCCGTCAGCACGATGATCAGCTTCTTGTCGTGGTCTTGAACCTGACGCCGGTCCCGCGGGAAGGGTACCGGATCGGTGCTCCGCGAGCCGGGCGGTATGCGTATCGTCTGTGCAGCGACCATCCGGCGTACGGTGGGGGCGGTTATCCGCTGCCGGACGCGCTGTGGACGGATGAGGTGAGCGTGCACGGGTACGCTCAGTCGTTGTGCCTGACGCTGCCGCCGCTCGCGGCGTTGGTGCTCGCTCCCGCCGATTCGTAGCATGACGGACCGACCTCATCTTAAGACGCTGGCTGATCGCGTCGGGATTCTGCCTTCTTACGTGGACATTTCGGGTGTCGAGCATGTGACGCCGGACGCTACGCGCGTGGCGTTTCTGGAAGCGATGGGGCTCGGGGCGTCGACCGAGGCGGCGGCGGAGCGGACGGTTGAAGCGCTGGCGCGTGAACAGGCTGCGAGCCTCATGCCGCGGGTGCGGGTCGTGACGGTCGGGGAGGGTCCGCTCACGATTCCCTTGTGGCTTCCGGAGGATGCGTCGGGTGAGGTCGAGTGGTCGGCTGAGGTCAGTGCGGAGTCGGGTGAGCAGCCTGGGAGGCGGTTGAAAAAGGGTACAGGCACCTCGCCGGCGGCCACTAACGACTCCGTGGACGGGTGGTTGGTCGGAGCCGGTCCCCATTTTCAAGTTAGCGCTTCGGGGAGCGTTCACGTTGCGAACGGCGCCGGTCCGGCCGAGGTGCGGATCGACCGACGACTTCCGGAAGGGTATCACACGCTGCGCGTCGCGGTCGAGCTTCCGGGGCGCGTGGTCGAGGCGGAGCAATCGTTGATCGTATCGCCCGGTCGTTGTACGCCGCTTGCGACGCTCGTCGGGGAGCGTCAGGCGTTGGGGTTGTGGACGAATCTCTACGCGTTGCGAAGCGACCGCAACATGGGCGTTGGTGATCTGACCGATCTAAAGCAACTCTTCGAGTTTGCCGGCGAGCACAATGCCGAGTTCGTGGGGATCAACCCGCTGCACGCACTGTACAACCGGGGAGAGCAGATCAGCCCGTATTGCCCGGTGAGTCGTCTCTATCGGAACGTCTTGTACCTCGACGTCGAGGCTGTCCCCGAGCTTCCGGAATGTCGAGAGGCGAAGCGGCTCGTCGCGTCCACGACGTTTCAACGCCAACTCGGGCGGCTCCGCTCATCGCGGCAGGTGGAATACGACAACGTGCTGGATTTGAAGCTTACCGTACTTCATCTGCTACACGATACGTTCTTGGCACGAAGCGCGCGCGACGGTACGGAGCGCGGCCGCCGCTACACCGAGTACGTCGAAGAGCAGGGTCCGCCATTGGTGCTCTTTGCCACGTTCATGGCACTTGCGGACTGGTTGCGCAAAACGGGGCGGGGGGGAGGCGAGCAGCGTAGTTGGCGTGGTTGGCCGGAAGAGTACCGAAGCCCCGACTCGCCAGAAGTCAGGGCGTTTTG
>JASFUW010000543.1:0-3346 GCA_050050135.1 Phycisphaerae bacterium | reverse complement strand
TTCCATCGTTTTACACCGATCGGGCTGGATACGTGGAGGTCATGCGTCACGCGATCGCCATCAACGGGTCGTTCTTCAATACGCGACGGATGATGCAAACCTATATAACAAAGGCGTATCTCTAGCAACGCATGGGCGTATCAGACGCGGGAAATCAATCCCATCCCGAGACTCGCCGAATGTCCGATGGGACGTTGTTTCGGTTGACGTTGGCTTATCTGTTTGGGCAAACAGACCCCCATCGATGTCCGGCTGGGTGGAACCAAGACTTTTAAGAGCCACCGTGCGGGGAGAGGATATATGTCACCGGCACCTGGGCTGAAAAAGGGAAGGGAACAATTTGGATTGTTAAACGTGATGGGGGCCCCACTTTGGAATGGAACGGATCGCGGGCAATTCCCAAAGCTGTGGCGGGGACGGAAGGATATATGTCGTGGGTACCTGAGCATTTGGGGGTGGGGGTCGGGTTCGATTTTGGAACGCAAGGGGCCCCCAGTTGCGATTCTAGCGTCAAGATCGTGTCGCTACGCTCGGTTCAAACGGCCCGCAAACACGCGCGAAACTACCCTCAAATCAGCACGAAACGAGCGTCGAAAACTGCAACGCGATTGACACTGTCACAGACGCCGAAAATTCCACGACCGAAGGGTGGTGCATCATGAACACAAGTCAATCACTGGCTGAACAGTATCGGCCAGTCACGTGGGACGACGTGGTCGGACAAGACAAGGTCAGACGACGTATCGACGCGATTCGGAAACGCGGTCTCGGTGGTCGGGCCTAGTGGCAGCGTGGTCCAACAGTTCGGCAATGCCGAAATCGCCGGGGTCTTCCCCACGGTGCGGATCGTAAGAATTCCGGGGCTCCCGACGCATGGTGACGCCGTCGACTTCATCGATCGGTGTCGCAGGAACGACATGGACGATCAGAGGATCCGGTCCGAACTCGAAGCACTTTGCCAACGAGAAGAGTTGGTTGAAGTACTTAGTCCGAGGGCGCGTCTAACCAGCGTGGCTGACGTCGAGCCAGAACCGCTGACGTGGCTCTGGAAAGGTCGCATTCCACTCGGGAAGCTGACCCTGATCGCGGGCGATCCCGGCCTATGAAAGAGCCTTGTCGCACTCGATCTAGCGGCCCGTGTTTCGCGCGGACGCGCGTGGCCGGACGCGCTCGGACGTCAGACTCCGTCCGGCAACGTAGTCATTCTCAGTGCTGAGGATGATCTGGTGGACACCATTCATCGGTGGGGACCGGGACATAACGATCGGGACCGCGTCCAAACTGGCCGGTGTGCTCGGTCTGGAGTTGCGATCCGCAAAGCGGGCGCGAAAGTAGGTGGAGCTATGCGAGTTTTTCAATCCACGTACAAGGATCGGTCCGGGCAACGCCGGAAGACCGAAACGTGGTACGCCGAAGTCCGCGACAGACACGGCAAGCCGCGGCGGATACCCGGTTTCATCGACAAGCGGGCAACGCAAGAGCTGGGTCGGAAAGTCGAGACCCTCGTGTCACTCCGTGCGGCCGGTGAGCAGCCCGACAGAGCCATGATTCGATGGCTGGAAGGGTTGCCAACGAAGACACGCGAGCAGCTCGGACGGATGGGGCTGCTCGACCCGACTGCGGTCTCGTCGTCGAAACCGATTCGCGACCACCTGGACGACTACGAGCAATCCCTGCGTGACTCAGGGGCAACGCCCGAGTACGTGCAAAAGACCGTCAATCGGGTGCGGACCGTCATCGACGCTACTCGCATGGTGTTTCTGTCCGACTTGGGTGCAGCCTCGGTGTCGCGTTACCTGGCTGACCGACGCGATAAAGGGCTGAGCGTCAAGTCCAGCAATCATTACCTGGCTGCGGTCAAGGGGTTTGCAAACTGGCTGGTGCAGGAGCGACGCCTATCCGAGAGTCCGCTTGCACACCTCTCGGCGCTGAACGCTCAAGCGGTTCGAAAGCACGTACGGCGGGCATTGGAGCCCGACGAACTGCGTAGTTTGCTGTCAGCGGCCCGTAACGGCCCGGAGCGGTACGGTATGACGGGTGAACAGCGATACTGGTTGTACCGGCTCGCCGTTGAAACCGGGTTGCGGTCAAACGAGTTGCGAAGTCTGACGCGCTCGAGTTTCGAGCTGGCAGGTTCCGAGCCCGTCGTCTCGCTCCCGGCGTCTGTCACGAAGAACCGCAAGGCAGCTACGTTGCCGCTTCGGGTGGACACCGCACGGGAGCTGCCCGAGTTTCTGGGTACGAAGCTGCCGGCCGCCGAAGTGTTCAAGATGCCGCGACCCGAGAAAGTCGTCATCATGCTACGTGCCGACCTGGACGCGGCGGGCATTCCGTACCGTGACGACGCCGACCGCGTGGTGGACTTTCACGCATTGCGTACGACCTTCGCCAGCTTACTCCTCCGGTCGGGTGTGGACGTGCGGACCGCCAAGGACCTAATGCGGCATTCCACGATCGCCATGACCGCCGACGTGTACGCCTGCACGATGCGCGGATCGCAACACGAAGCCGTCAGGCGACTGCCTAACCTGTCGGACCCGAACGTCCAGGAACTACGGGCGACAGGGACCGAAAATGTCTTGGCGCCCTGCTTGGCGCGAAACGGCGCCGAACAGCTCAAAAGCACGCAACGCGATGCACGCCAAACGGGTGACAGTGACGATGCGCAACGTTCGATAAAGACAGGGACTTACGACGCTTTCGAGCGCGTTGATGTGCTCGGAAGTGACGGACGTGACACCCTCCAAAAACCACCCCCAAGGGGACTCGAACCCCTGTCTTCAGGATGAGAACCTGCCCGCTGCTACAGGCTAACGCCTTGAAAACAAAGGACTTGCCGACTGGGGATGTCGGGGCATGTACGCCAGCATGTTGCACTGATGGCACCGCTTGTCCCTTGATGGCCGATCTTGCTGCCGTGGTCCTGGCTTGGCCGCAACTGCCCGAGCATGTCCGGCGGGCGATCCTGACGCTGGTCCAGGCAAGTAGAGAGCCTCGCTGAGCGTCCGAGCCTACCTGTAGGGCGTCATGGGCGAAGCGGCTCGCCGGGGCCCAGAACCGCCGTGTGCTCATCTGACCGTTCCGCTGGCTCGCTATCGGGGCGGCCTTTCGTCTATTCTGCAAGAGCGACGTAAAGGGGAGTCGCTAGCACCGCCTGCATGGAGGTGCTATCACGGTCTTCCGTGGGGGCCGTGAAAAGCGTCTTCGCTAGAAACTCCAGTTTTTGCGTGGGGGGCGGTACACGGAACATAGCATAGGGCAGTTTCCTAACGGCTTCCTCCCTAACCGCTCTTAGCTCGGCATTGCTGGCAACGCCCCATCGAATCTCAGTATCAGGTAGCTCCTT
>JASFUW010000542.1:0-3386 GCA_050050135.1 Phycisphaerae bacterium | reverse complement strand
ATCGGGACGGGGTGTGTGGTCGAGCATCACGTGGTCATTCACGATCGCGTCCGGCTTCACTCGAACGTGTTCGTCCCCGAGTTCAGCGTGCTGCACGAGGGTTGCTGGCTGGGCCCGAACGTGGTGCTGACCAACGCCAAGTACCCGCTGTCGCCGAACGTCAAGAACGAGCTGGTCGGTCCGACGATCCTGTCCGGGGCCAAGATCGGGGCCAACGCCACAATCCTGCCCGGGGTCACTGTCGGTCGGGACAGTCTGGTCGGGGCGGGGAGCGTCGTGGTCCGCGACGTCCCGGACGAAGCGGTCGTGGCGGGCAATCCGGCTCAGATCATCAAGATGGTTAACGAATTACCGTATGGGGCACCGTCGGCGGGGCCAAATGCGGAATGCTGAAAACGGGGTGGTTGGGGGGGTCGGGGCGACCTATCGCTCGGTCCCGTTCGGTTTCGTACTGTTTTCTGGTTTGGCAGCGGGACGCCCCGTGGTGACGGAGAGGCCCGACTCAGGGCGGCTGGCGGGGGCGGGGGTTGTAGATCGGAGTAAGGCACCCGGCGCTTGCGCTTAGGGCTCGGAATCTGCGCGCGGGTCGGGATGGGGCCGCTTCCTGACGGGCGCGGTTCGGAATGACGGGCGCGGGTCGGGATGGAGCCGCTTCCTGACGGGCGCGGGTCGGGATGGGGCCGCTGCCTGACGGGCGCGGGTCGGAATGTGGGGCCGGTGCGCGGGGGTATGCCGTTTCACCTATCCGTGTTCCGCGGTCCGCATGCCAGGTTCCGCGTTGAGCGTTCCGCGTTCGGCGTCCCGGCGCATCTTGCCGGTGGCGCCCGATTTGCTATTATCCCAGCCGGTCAGATGTTGTTCGTACCCGAAACAGTCAACTAAGGGGATTACCATGAAACGCGCGAAAATCACGATCGTGGGAGCCGGCAACGTCGGCGCGAGCTGTGCCGTCTGGGGTGCGGAGCTGGAGCTGGGCGACATCGTCCTGATCGATCTGCCCGAGCTGGCGGACAAGACCGCGGGCAAGGCCCTGGACCTGCTTCAATGTGGCCCGGTTGACCGGTTTGACTGCAACATCGTGGGAACGGGGGACTATGCGGACGCCAAGGACAGCGACGTGGTGGTAATCACAGCCGGGCTCCCGCGGAAGCCGGGAATGAGCCGGGACGACCTGATCCAGACCAACGTGAAGATCGTGAAGTCCGTCTCCGAGCAGGTGGCGAAGGCGGCTCCGAACGCGATCCTCATTGTCGTCTCGAACCCGCTGGACGCGATGGTCTATACCGCGTGGAAGACGACGGACTTCCCGACGCACCGGGTGGTGGGGCAGGCCGGCTGCCTCGACATCGCACGCTTCCGGACGTTTATCGCAATGGAGCTGAACTGCAGCGTCGAAGACATCAACGCCCTGCTGATGGGCGGGCACGGCGACACGATGGTCCCGCTTCCGCGGTATACATCGGTCGCGGGCATCCCGGTGACGCAACTGATCAAGCCCGACCGGCTGGAGGAGATCGTCCAGCGGGCCCGGATGGGCGGGGGCGAGATCGTGAAGCTGATGGGAACCAGTGCCTACTACGCCCCTGCGGCGGGCACGATGCGAATGGTGGAAGCCATCATCAAGGACAAGCGCCGCATCATGCCGTGCGCCGCCTATTGTGACAAGGAGTACGGGGTCGGGGGATTCTACGTAGGCGTGCCGTGCATGCTGGGCCAGAAGGGGGTCGAGAAGGTCATCGAGGTCGAGCTGGACGGCAACGAGCGGGCGATGCTCGATACCAGCATCAAGGCAGTGAAAGAATTGTCGGGAATTGCCGATAAGTTCCTCAAGGGTGCGTAGCCGGTCCGGGCGATGCGCGCGGTTCGACTGCACGCTCGGTGTTCGTCATTGAAAAGCACGGCCGTTGGGGCCCACGGGCGTTTGGCTCGTGGGCCTTGACGCGCAAGCGAACATGACCGACGGGGTGGCGATGGTGGACCGGAAGAAGCAGGTCCGGTGTCCGGTCTGCAATCACCCGCAAACGGCCGCCGCGTTTTGTGCGGAATGTCGGGCGGAGCTTTCGATGTCTGACAGCCTCTCTCCCTCGCCGCTTCTGCCTTCGTTTTTCTCGGTGCCGCCGATGCGGTACCAGAACGAATACGTGTGGCTGATCTTCGTTTCGGCGCTGGACGTCTTTCTGACCATGCTGGTGCTTTTCTGGTGGACGGGGCGAGAGGTCAACCCGATCGCGGCTGCGGTCATTGCCCACATGGGGTTCGGGTGGATGATCGTGCTCAAGTTCGCCCTGATCGTGCTGGTCGTGATCATCTGCGAGATCGTGGGACGGAAAAGCGACCGGGCGGGGAGACGCCTGGCGGTTGCCGCGGTCGTGATCAGCGCCTTTCCCGTCGTCTACTCTTTCGCGCTTCTGTTCAAGGCCGAGCCGCCGATCGACACGACGTCGCCGATTCAGGTTGCGTTCGGGTAAGCCGCGTTTCGAGCGTCGGCAGGCAGCCTTTCCGTTATCCCTGTTCTGGGGTCGGTTTGCACAGACGTAATTGGTGGAGGACGAGTTGGTCTGGCGGCTGTAGTCTGCGGGAGAGGCGGTATGAGTAGACGAACTGCAGTCTGTTTTGCTGACGCTTGCTTGAGTTCCGGACACTCCGGAAACTGACTTCGAGCGCGCTTGCCACGAAGCACTGACACGGTTGGCCACCTTCGACATCCCTGATACGCTTGCGGCACCGAACATCAGTAACGGCGATGTGCAGGAAGGGATCTTCGTGGATCGAATCGCGGTAATCGGTGCGGGGACGATGGGGGCGGGGATCGCGCAGGTTGCGGCGAGCCACGGGTGCACCGTTCTGTTGCATGATGTCAACGCCGATGCGGTCCGGGCGGGTATCGAGGGGATTGCCGAGCGGGCGTATCGATCGGTCGAGAAGGGGAAGATCAAGGCCGACAAGCGCGAGGCCATGCTCGAACGGATCGAGCCGATCGAGTCGCTCGATCAGCTCGACGACGTGGGACTCGTGATCGAGGCGATCACCGAGGACCTGACGGACAAGCGGGAGCTGTTTGCCGAGCTCGCTCGCGTGGTCCCCGACGACATGATTCTGGCGACCAATACGTCGTCGCTGTCGATATCGAAGATCGCGGACGCCATCGAACGGCCGGGCCGGCTGGCCGGGATGCACTTTTTCAACCCGGCGCCGGTGATGGAGCTGGTCGAGGTCGTCTCGGGATCGGAGACGGACGCAGCCGTCGTCGACGCGGTGTGCGAGGTGGCCAGGCGGTGGAACAAGACGCCGGTTCGCGTGAAGGACGCACCCGGGTTCGTGGTCAATCGGGTGGCGAGGGGGTTTTACCTTGAAGCGCTGCGGCTGCTGGAAGAGGGCGTGGCGGG
>JASFUW010000541.1:0-3396 GCA_050050135.1 Phycisphaerae bacterium | reverse complement strand
CGGTTGAGCTGTTTGGATAGTCCACTGTTGCGGGAGAACACACTGTGGCCGTCGAGGTCTCTAAGGTAGACGTGTGGGTCGGCGAGATCGAGGACCGCTGTGGCGGATTGTCGGAGAAGATCGAGGCGGTCGCCGAGGCGGGGGCGAACCTCGAGTTCGTGATCGCCCGGCGCGCGTCGGACAGGCCCGGGTACGGGCTGGTCTTTGTTGCCCCGCTTCACGGTAACGCCCAGATTCGGGCGGCGAAGGCAGCGGGCCTGATGAAGGATCCGCGCGTCCACACGCTCCGCATCGAAGGCCCGAGCAAGCTCGGATTCGGGGCGAAAATCACGCACGCGATCGCCGAGGCGGGGATCAATATGCGCGGCATGTCGGGAACCGCGCTGGGGCGGCGGTGTGCGATCTACGTTTCGTTTGACAACCCGGCTGACACCGCTCGGGCCAAACGCGTGTTGATGAAGGCTTTGAACAACCGGTCCAAGTAAGTCCCGATCTCCAATACGCGCCGAAAGCCCAGGGCGCAAACGCAAACGCGACCTCGCCCGGAGGGATGCGGACACAAAGGTGGTGAGGCCCGGAGCCCACGGGGTGCGAACGGCAGCTCGCCCACGACCCGAGCCAATCGAATCGCACGGGGCTCAAAAGGTGATAGCCAGTCCGACCGATCACTACGGTGAGGGCGGCGAATGGCGATCACCGACGATCCTGACCCGCCACGTTGACCGTCAACCGGACGACTTGGGGTATTCTCGGTTCGCGTCGGGGATTGTGCTTATGCTCGCGGAACACGCAACGCTCAAGCGAATCTTGCACGATCGGCCGCCCATGCCGGCTCGCGTGCCGGACGGATACGAGCGGGATGCCGTCACGCTGTTGCTGGTCGACCGGGCCGAGACGCGGGCGCTGCTCATCCAGAAGGCCGACAACCAAGGCTACCGTTGGCGGGCACACGTCGCACTCCCCGGCGGGCGGATCGACGCGAACGACGACGATGCATCCGCCGCGGCCCTGCGGGAACTCCACGAAGAGCTGGGCGTGTCCCAAGATGCCGTCGAGGTTTTCGGTACGATGGGACACTTCCAGACGTGGCACTCGAAGAACGACCTCGAGGTGATCGTCGGGCGGTGGACTGATCCAACGTCGGTGTGCGTCGACCCTCGGGAGGTCAGCCAGTTCTTCGAGGTCCCCCTGTCGCAACTGATGGCGCTGCATGTCGAACGTGGATTCCGGGGTGAAGCGGCGGACGCCATCGGCGAAGCCCTCGTATATCCGGTCGAGGGCGTCAACATCTGGGGCGTCACGGCGCGAATCCTGCACGCGTTTCTGGAGTTGGCGGCCGGTCACCACGTCCTGCCCGCGTATCCGGCGTCTCCGCGCCACCCGTTTCGCTGCTGCTGAATGTTCGTGCTTGGGCGACCGGCGCCAGTCCATCCTCCGCAGACTAAAGCACCGCGGTCAACTACCGGAAGGTCCTCCCGTGCGCCGCGAGCCGCCGACATCTTCCGACGGCTCCGGCGGCGAAGTCGGACCGATGACCATAGGGGCTTTTCATTTGTCGAGGGATCATGTTGAATGCTCCTGGCAATGGCTGACTATGCTACGGACTTGGAGGCGATCGAGCACGCGCGGTCCCGGATCGCGCCGTATGCACATCGTACGCCCGTCATGACATGCTCGACGTTGGACGACCTGGCGGGGTGTCGGCTCTTCTTCAAGTGTGAGAATCTTCAAAAGGTCGGGGCGTTCAAGTTTCGCGGAGCGTGTAACTCGGTCCTGCGGTTACCGGCGGATGTCGCCTCCCGCGGCGTGGTGACGCACAGCTCCGGAAATCATGCCCAGGCGCTGGCACTGGCTGCGTCCATCCGCGGCGTGGAAGCCCACGTCGTCATGCCGGACAACGCACCGACCGTGAAGCGCCGAGCGGTCGAGGGGTACGGCGGGCGGGTCTATCCCTGTGAGCCGACCCTGGCCGCGAGGGAGGCGACGGCCCGGCAAGTCATCGAGAGAACCGGCGCCACCCTGATTCCACCTTACGATCATCCGGACACGATCGCCGGACAGGGCACCGTCGCACTCGAGCTTCTCGAGCAAACCGAACGGCTCGACACGATCGTCGCACCCATCGGGGGTGGCGGGCTCGTCGGCGGCGTTACGATCGCGGCCAAGGCGGTACAACCGGACGTTCGCATCTTCGCCGCGGAGCCGTCCGGTGCGGATGACGCGGCCCGTTCCAAGAAGGCGGGAAGGCTCATCCCTCAGACGAATCCGAACACGATCGCGGACGGCCTCTTGACGAGCTTGGGCGCGCACACCTGGCCCATCATTCGGGACCACGTTCAGGATGTCATCACCGTGACCGACGAGCAGATCCTCGCTGCGATGCGGCTGGTGTGGGAGCGGATGAAAACGATCATCGAGCCGAGCGCAGCCGTGGCGGTCGCCGCAGTCCTGAGTGACGCGTTCAAGTCGCACCATGAGAACGCGCGTGTCGGCGTGGTGCTCAGCGGGGGAAACGTCGACCTGGACCGGCATCTGTGGTCGTGACCGGACCGGGTGAGCGTGGTGCTGATCCGCGGTCGCGTCCCCACGGTCAGCCTGGTTGCCTGCGCCGGGCGGGGTGCCGCGGGACTATGGTGCCTTCACACGTTCGCGGACGACATCCAAACCACGCTCGGTCGACCACGCCAGGACCGCGGACGTCAGTTGATCCCACCTCACGCCCTCCGAATCGATCCCCGCAATCAGGCTGAGCAAACGGAGCAGCGCTTTGACATGCTCCGGATCATAAGCGGGGGCGGGATAGTTGCCCATGATGGCATCCAGAACCGGGCACTCTGTCAGGCGCCAGAACGCCTCGGCGGTCTCCAGCGTCTCCCACGCTTGCTGCCGTGCGGTCATCGTTGCTTCTCCCGTTCCAAAGGGGGTACCACGACCGCCTACAACCTGAATGTGCATGGTTAGCGGCGCATTCGGGCGGCGTTAATAGCGTGTTAAATTTTGGTGGGCCCTGTTGCGGCGACGCCGATTCCGGTGCGGTGCGTTGAAGAAGGGGGACCGGCTCCGAGCACCGACCCGTCCACCGAGTCGTGAGTGGCCGCTGGCCAGGTGTTTGCACCCTTTTTCAACAGCCTCCGAGGCGCCGTTGTCTGTGCGCGCAGAAAGGCGGCGTATGGCATCGGCCATACGCCGCCTCGTAATCACACTACCTCAGGAATCCATTCCCGAAGTCGAAGATCCTGCCGTTACCGGCAGACCTTCTACCGACTCCTCAGGCTCGAACCCTGACCACGAATCGGGGCCTTCTGGACCGGCGCGGCGCCGTTCGCGAACGCGGTCATGTCGGCCGAGTCCACGACGCCGTCTGCGTTCAGGTCCGCAACCGTCAGGTTGCCCAGA
>JASFUW010000540.1:0-3418 GCA_050050135.1 Phycisphaerae bacterium | reverse complement strand
CGGAACTTAGCGCCTGTATCCAGCGTGGGGTCCGGAAGACCGCGCAAGCTGAAGCATGCGGCTCGGAGTTGGCATCGGGATCGGGGTCTAGACGGTCTACCACAACCGGGGGGTCGGTCGGACGAAATCCCCGCTCCCTCACGGTCGCGGCTCGGAAAGCTGTCGAACATGCGCGAAGAAATGACGTGGTTGTGGCACTAATCGGTCGGGTTTCTGGTCCAAAGGTCGATCCAGGCGATGACGGTTTCGTGCCATTGGATGCTGTCGGCGGGGTTCAATACCCAGTGGTTTTCGTCGGGGAAGTAGAGGAGCTGGCTGGGGGCGCCGCGGCGCTGGAGGGCGGTGGCGATGCCCTGGGCGTCGACCTGGGTGGAACGCCGCCGCGCGGGCTGAGAGCCCGCGGCTCAGGCAGTCGCAAAACTCGTGATGCTCGGGGCTAGCCTGCGATGAGCATGGCGAGTGACATGTAGATGGAGACGGAGACGACGTCGTTTGTGGTGGTGACGAGCGGTCCGGAGGCGATGGCGGGGTCGACGCCGAGCTTGCGGAATGTGAAGGGCAAGATGATGCCCAACAGGCCGGCGACGAGCACGGCTACGGTCATCGCGGCGCCGATGGCGATGGCGACGCGGCCGGGATCGGCGAGGGACTCGGCCGAGAGTCCGACCGCCTCCAAGCTCTCGAGCCCGAGCGACGCGAGGGCCCAGGCGACCAGGCCACATACCGGGGCCATGGTTATGGCGATTCGACCTTCACGCAAAAAGGCGCGGGTCAGCTTGCTGGCACCGATATCTCCGGTGGCGAAGCCGCGGACGATGACGGTGGAAATCTGAATTCCGGTGTTTCCGCCGGTTGCGCCGATCATGGGTGCAAAGGAGGCCAGAGCGGCGAAGACGGCTGCGTCGAAACGGGCTTCGCTGACCAGAAGTACGGTCGCGGTGAGCAACATGCCGACGAGGCAGGGCAAGAGCCATGTTAGACGGACGCGGGCTGCGTGGAAGGTGGAGCTGGTCTCGAACTCGGCGGGGTCTGTCCCGGCCATTCTGAAGAGGTCTTCGGCGGCTTCCTCCTCGGCGACGTCGAGCAGGTCGTCGTGGGTGATGCGGCCGATGAGGCGATCGTTGTCGTCGACGACTGCGGCCTCCATGACGTCGTACTTCCGGATCACCTGGACGACGGTCTCCTGGTCGTCGGTGGCGTAGACGGTGACGGGGTCGCTCTCGCAGATGTCGTGCAGGCGGGTGGAGGCGGAGCTGGTGACGAGGCGGCGGAGCGGGACGGTACCGACGAGCCTCTTGTCGTCATCCACGATGTAGATTTCGTGGAGGTCTTCCTCTTGGGTGGCCTCGCGGACGAACTCGACGGCGTCGGCGACGGTCTTGGAGGCGGGGACGGCGACGACGTCGGGGGTCATGATCCCGCCGGCGGTTTCCTCGTCGTATTCGAGCAGCCCCTCGATCCGCTCGGACTGCTTGTCGGTCATGTGGCCGAGAATCTCGGCGACTTCGTCGGTCGAGAGCTCACCGAGCATGTCGGCGGCGTCGTCGGGGGGGAGTTCGGAGACGATCTCCATGAGGGATTCGGTGTCGAGGTCGTCGACGACGTCACCGCGAACGGCCTCGTCGAGCATGACCACGACTTCGGCAGCGGTGTGCGAGGGCAGGGCGAACAGAACGCGGGAGCGATCCTGGTCACTGAGCAGCTCGAAGGACTCGGCGATGTCCGGGGCGCGGGCGTCGGCAAGCTGCGTGCTCAGTTGAGCCTCGTCGTCGTGCGAGAGGGCAGCTACCAGGTCTGTGTGGAAGTTGGCTTGTTCCGGTTTCATACCGATGTTCCGTGGTCGTCGACTGGCGATCCTGTCCGCGGGCCATTATGATCATTATGCACGCGAAGGCAAAGCGAGACCGCGAAGTGGGGCAAACCGGACACGTCGAACTCGCGTATCGACCGAACTGTTTCAGCGGAGCCGAGAACGATGGGGCTGAGAATCTACCGGGAAGGTGACGCATCGTTGGACGGGCTGCGGTGCGTGAAGGTGGCCGTCATCGGGTACGGAAACCAGGGGCACGCCCACGCTTTGAACCTGCGAGATTCGGGTGTCGAGGTGATCGTGGGACAACGGGAAGGAAGGGGTGCGGAGCGGGCACGTGGCGACGGATTCGAGCCGGTTTCGATCCGAGAGGCCGCGTCCTTGGGTGATCTGGTGATCGTGGCGCTGCCGGACGAATGCGCGTCGGAGGTGTATGACGGGGAGATCGCCCCGGGGATGAAGTCGACCGCGACGCTGGGTTTCGTGCACGGGTTCAACATCCACTTCGGGTTCATTGAACCGGCGGAGACCGTGGATGTCATCATGGTGGCACCGAAGGGGCCGGGCACGCTGTTGCGATCGCTGTATGAGGACGGGAACGGGTTGCCCTCCTTGATGGCGGTCCACCAGGATGCCAGCGGTCGGGCGAAGCAGACCGCGTTGGGGTGGGCGGCGGGGATCGGGGCTGCGCGAGCGGGCGTGGTGGAGACGACTTTTGCGTGCGAGACGGAGACGGATCTTTTCGGGGAACAGGTGGTTTTGTGCGGAGGGATATCGGCGCTCACGAAAGCGGCGTTCGAGACGCTGGTCGAAGCGGGTTATGAGCCGGAGTTCGCGTATCTCGAATGCGTTCACGAACTGAAGCAGGTGGTTGACCTGCTGTACGAGCGCGGGCTGACGGGCATGCGGGACGCCATCTCGAACACGGCGGAGTATGGTGATCTGACGCGCGGGCCGAGGCTCATCGATGACCACGTTCGCCGAGAGATGAAGGTCGTTCTCGAGGAAATCCGCTCGGGCGAGTTTGCCAGGGCGTGGATGGCGGAGCATCGCGGTGGGGGCGAGACGTTCCGGCGGCTGCACGATGCGGCCGCCGATACGCTCTACGAGCGGGCGGGCGAAACGGTCCGCGGGCTCATGCCCTGGCTTTTTGAGCGTTAGTCGGGCGTGACACGGGTATCGCATCGGTCGATCGTCGTTGAAGTTCTTCTGAGCGAGGGGTATACGTAGGGGATGAGCGGTCTTGCTCTTTTGTGCGGTGATTCACGGGAGACTGATGCAGCGATGGCTGTTGGACGGGCGTGTTGGGCAGACCAGGACAATCAGGGTCGGTGCGATGCAGCTCCCGCTCTCTCACGGTTGCGGCTCGGAATTGACGAACGGCGTTCCGGGATCGCGGGTCGGTTCTTGTATCGTAAGGTAGTGCGGCGTTTCTTCGGTCGAGTTTTGTGGAAGTGGGGATCATGCGAGCACTTGCTTCACAGGTTAGCGCGATGACGGGTCGAGGGGTTTGTATGGTTCGCGTGATGGCGGTTGTTCTGGGTGGTTTCGGCGCGGCGATCGGGATCCTATCGTGCGATCGGTCGCGGCCGAACGAATCGGCGGCTG
>JASFUW010000539.1:0-3419 GCA_050050135.1 Phycisphaerae bacterium | reverse complement strand
CTTCCGGTAGTACTTGTGCGCCGACCATTTCTGGGCAAAGGATCGTACTGTCTGGGTGTCGCTTGCCGACTCGTCGACGAAACTCGCAATCCCCTGTGCGATCGGGTATCCGCCACCCGGTCCCACCAACCGACCTTCGAGCACGCAATCCCCCGACACGCAGCCCGCCTCCAGCCGAAGCGGCGTCAGGGCTTTCGGGCAGACCAGGTGTTTGACGAACGACGCTCTCATTCAGCGCACTCCGAAAAGACCCCCCGTGCAGCCCCGACAGCGAGGCCGGTCGAGAGTGAGCACCCGCCGCGCGCAGGTTACGCTCGGTTCACCAAGAGCCTCGATCCGGGACATCCGCGCTTTCGTTTTCGGACGCTAGGACCACGATCTTGAGGTAGGAATCCCACAGCCGCACGCCCAGCTTGCAGTCCGTCGAAAAAGGGGGCTGGCTCCGAGCAACGACCCGTCCACAGAGTCGTGAGTGACCGCTGGCGAGGTGCCTGTACCTTGTTTTCAACAGCCTTCTAGAATCCGCGCCGTGCGTTTTGCTCGCCCCGTGTTGCGAAACGGTTGCGTGTGGCGAAACTGTTCCACGGCGTTATCGTAAGCCGCGGTCCGTTGGGGCATCCGAGCTGGACGGGAGATCCACAATGCAGCCAGGCAGAACGTTGTTCCCCTACGCCGCCGTGCTTCTGTGCCTTCCCGCCGTTCTGGTGTTCGTCAGTGCCTGCGACCCGCAGCAAACGCCGACCGCGGATGCCGAACTCGTTCTCTACTGCAGCGTCGATGAAGGCTTCGCCAACGGTGTGATCCGAGCCTTCGAGGAGCGGACCGGCGGGCACGTATCCGCCCGGTTCGATACCGAGGCCGGCAAGACCACCGGCCTGGTCAACCGGATCATCAGCGAAGCCGCCTCCGGGCGACCGCGCGCGGACGTGTTCTGGTCGAGCGAGCCGTTCAATACCATTCTGCTCGCCCGCCGGGGACTGCTCCAACCCTACGACTCTCCCGCCGCCGCCGACATCCCTATGCGGTACAAAGACGCCGAGCATCGTTGGACCGCATGCGCCGCGCGCGCACGGGTCCTGGCCTATGATCCTGCCCGAACACCGGCGGCCGCGCTTCCCCCTCGCTGGGAAGCCCTGGCAAAACCGGAGTACGCCGGTCGCCTGGCGCTCGCCAATCCCCTGTTCGGAACGACACGCGGACACGTTGCCGCCATGTTCGCCCTTTGGGGGCCCGAGCGCGCTCGTGCCTTCCTGATCGGCCTTCGCGACGGCGGGGCATCAATCGCCGACGGCAACAGCGCCACCGTACGCGCCGTTATCGCTGGCCATGTGGACTTCGCCGCGACCGACACTGACGACGTCTGGGTCGCCCAAAAAAGCGGTGCCTCCCTCGATCTGCTCTATCCCGACATGGGCGACGGCGGCACGCTCCTCATTCCCTGCTCCGTCGCCATCTTGAAAGGGAGTGACAACGTCTCGGCGTCGCGGAAGCTCGTGGACTATCTCGTCTCCGCTGAGGTCGAACGGGCCCTCGCAAGAAGCGACTCGCGGAACATCCCAGTGCGCACCGCCCTGCGCGAAGAGCTGGGGATCGATTGCCCCCCGGAGTCCAAGGTCGAATTCGACGCCGTCGCGGACGCGATGGATGAAGCGACCCGCGCCGTCCGGGAAATCCTGATCCGGTGAAACCCCGAATTGCGACAGCCATTGTCTTAGGCATCGTCGGCGTTCTTTTCGCCCTGACCATCGCGTGGCCGACGGTTGCCCTGATCGGCCGATGTCTTACGGACGGCCGGCCGCCTCAGGATGGGTTTTCGTTTTCGAATCGGCAGCTCGCCCTCCTCTGGCGCAGCACCTATCTCGCCGTCGCAGCCACAGCCGTGTGCATTCTGCTCTCGCTCCCGGCGGCGTTCGTGATGGGACGCCTGCGCCGGCTATCCGACCGGCCGATGATACCTGCCCTGCTGTTGAGCTTGATTCTCTGCCCCTCTACCGTCCTGGCGTTTGGCTGGGACCGGATCCTGCCGTCCGCTTTCCACGGTCAACCCCGGTGCGTCGCAGTCTGGGCACTCTGGGCGTGGCCGATCCCGTCCATGCTGATCGGTGTGGGCTGGTCGCGGCTCGGTCAACGCGCGTTCGAGGAAGCGTTGCTAGTGGCTTCGCCGGTAACGGCGTTCCTCCGCATCGCACTCCCCACGGTGAGAAATCACGTCGTGCTCGCCGGCTTGATTCTGTTCGTGCTTTTCTTTGGAGACTACGGCGTTCCCCACGCCTGCCTCCTCCAGGTCTACGCCACGGAACTGCTCGGCTGGGCACGAAGTTCTCCACACCCGATTGACTCCGTCTGGCCCGCGTTGCCGTCGGTCGGCGTGGTCATGGTCGTGCTTGCGACCGCCTGGGGCACGGCCCGGACATGTACCGCACAGGACGACGTCGCTGCACCCGAACCGGCCCCGACGACGACGTCGTCCAACATCACGACGCTCGCCGTCCTGTGCTTCTCCGTCTCCTGGCTGTTGCCGCTTGCCGCGTTGACTGTCAAGCTTTCGTCACTCCGTGCGCTCGAAGATGCCTTTCGAGTTTACGGTCCCGACCTTCTGTGGTCGCTCGCGCTGGCGTGCGTGGCCGGCGTCGTCGCAATCGGGTTGGGCGTCGGCCTCGTACCCGGGCGACGGTTTCGCGCTCCCGGCCTTCTATGGGCGCTGTTGCTTGGCGCATTACCCGGCGCCCTCGTCGGTGAAGCACTCGTAGCAGCCTACAACCACGACGCCACCTGGTGGATCTACGACCGATGGCCGATCATGCCGCTCTGCTATGTAACCCGCTTCGCCTGGGTCGGCATCGTCACCGCACTGATCGCCATCGATCGCCGCGCCCCCTTGCTTGTCGACCAAGCCCGAACCGACGGCGCCACGCCACTATCGATCCTCGCCCGCCTCCACCTTCCCCTGACCTTCCCGGCGCTTTTGTGTGGAGCCGCGGTCGCCGCCGCGTTGTCCGTCGCCGACGTAGCAGCCTCCGCCCTGGTGCGCGTCCCCACCTTCACACCCGTCGCCCACGTTCTTTTTGAGAAATTCCACCGATTCGAGGATGATATGCTGATTTCCCTGAGCCTGTGGCTGGTAGCCGCGACCCTCCCGGCCGCGATCCTGTTGGCCGCCGCCCTCCGAACGCGACGGCGGGACTGAACCGCTCGCTCAGGCGCTGCCGCCACGGTGGCCGACCTCGCAGGAATCGACCAAACGGCTCCCGACACCGGCATCCGTCGTGCAGCGGGTCTTCAAGGAACGGCAGCCCTGTCTGCGTGCAACGCACAGGCAGGCGATGATCGAGCGCGAACAGCAGGAGCACGCAAAATGTCCGATACCGACGCTCTCCGCGAGACGGATCTGCTTGTCATCGGTGGTGGTCCGGGCGGCT
>JASFUW010000538.1:0-3420 GCA_050050135.1 Phycisphaerae bacterium | reverse complement strand
CAAACACCGCTGGGCGATCGAAACGTTCTTCCGATTCTTCAAGCATGTGCTGGGATGTCGTCACCTGCTCAGTCACAGTCCCAATGGCATCGAGATTCAGACCTACGCAGCGATCATCGTGTGCTTGTTGATCGCCTTATGGACGGGGAAGAAGCCGACGCTGCGGACGTACGAGATGATCTGCTTCTACTTCGCGGGCCTTGCCGACGAAGAGGAGTTGTTGACTCATATCGCCAAGCTCGCCCGACCGTCCTGACCGGCCGCGCACGCTGCCCGAGCCGGCCATTGGTGCTGCGCGCCGACCACACGGATCTGCAGGACCGCTGTCCAGGCTCGCCCTCCGGTGTACCCAAACTCGTCCACCGACTCGCGACGCGCCAGCCGAAGCAATCGCGGTGCCGAACAGAATTGGGACACCATACCTATTCTGACCCGATACGGTTCGCGAGCCGGAGAACAGCCTCGCGATCCGGCAGTGCGTACCACCGCTGACGGACGACGTGGCCACCACGTCACGCTGCGCAGTCGCGCGCAAGTTGACGGAAGACAACGAAGGAACGAAGCGGGGTTCGTAAGCCGAATTCTGTATCCCGACGCGAATCGGAATGGTGATCATTCATCTAGGCCGGCGGTCGCCCGCCGACTCCAGCACCCTACCCACAGCTCCAGAACGTCGAAGGAAGAACCACGAATCCGATATTCGCCATTCGACATTCGCCGTTCATCGAGACGGGCCGCCTCTCGCTGCCTATTTGGGCTTGCTGGCGGTGGGGTTTACCCTGCCGCAACCGTCACCGGCTGCGCGGTGCGCTCTTACCGCACCATTTCACCGTTACCGGTCAGAGACCGGCTGTGTCGTTTCTGTGGCACTTTCCCTCGGCTCACGCCGGGTTGGCGTTACCAACCACCGTGCCCTGCCCAGTTCGGACTTTCCTCCTGCACCCAGATTGGCGCAGGCGATCACCTTAGCCCGCTCCGTCCGATGTGGATTATAGCAAATGCCTTCCGCAGCGTGAAAGTCAACGAACGAGCCACCGCCGCCCCGGCACACTCGGTATGGGCGGTCCACCCGGCAAACCGGGCGGGGCCGCCACCGCCGGAACCGGCTCCGCCGCCGCCTGCGCATCCGCGTCCGCCCCGTCGCCTTCCTCGTCGTTGTACGAATCGTCCCCCAGCGCCGATCGGTCCTGCCGCCGCCAGTGATTGATGACCTCGTCCACGTCGCTGCGTACCGCCGAAGAAGACCAGTGCAGGAAAAAGTCGAGGTCGCCGCTCTGCGGCGTCGGGTCCGGCATCCTCACCATCGTTCGCATCGGCATCAGAACGCTGTCACCGATCACGAACGCCTCACCAGGCCTCAGCGACGGCAGCATCTGGATCAGACCCGCAAAATGGTCCCCCACCACTTTCGCCACATAGTGCTGGTCTTCCGGGTTGTTCAGACGCATCACCACGAAACTGTTGCACTGCGAAAGCACCGTCTCCGAAAGCTCCGACGGCCGCTGCGAAACCACCATCGCACTGACGCCGTACTTTCGCCCCTCCTTCGCCACCCGCTCGACCGCCGCCCGCGCAAAGCTCTGCACCCCGCCGTCCCGGGGAATGTAGTTGTGCGCCTCTTCGAACACCAGCAGCGTCGGGTGCCTCTGATCCGGCGGCGTCCAGAAGTTCAGGTCGAACAACAGCCGCGTCACCACCGCCACTGTGATGTCCACGATCTCGAACGGTATCCCCGAAAGATCGATGATCGTCAGGTTGCTCCGCGGCTCCACCCGCCCCGTCATCAGCTTGATCAGGTGGTTCATCAGGTTCGACGTGCGCGTGTAGCTCTCCACCCCCTCGAGGTGTTTCTTGAAGAACTTCGATTCCAGGCCGTGCTCGATCGGACTCAGCAGAAACTCGTACCGCCGATCGTTGTACTTGGTGTCGATCTGGTCGATCAGACCCAGCAGCTTCCCGAAGTACAGCGGATGCGGCGTCTCCCCTTCCGGGTTCCCCCGGTTGAACTGGCACCGCTGCGTTCGCATCAGCTTCTGCTGCTCATTGGGCGTCAAAGACCGCAACGCCAGCTGGCTGAATGCCAGGTGATCGTCATTCAACACGAACCGGGCCTCGTTCAGGTTCTCCGCATAACATTTCAGCCGCTCCAACGAAAAGTAGATCGGCGTGTCCAGCGTCAGCGACTTCGTCAAACCCAGCTCCTGCGCCGCGTCCTGCTTGAACTCCAGCAGGGCGGTCCGCAAAAACGAAATCTGCGTGCTCACGTGCATCGGGTTCGAGCGATCGACGAACAGCGCCTCGAGCTCCTCGTACTTCAGCAGCCAGTACGGCAAGACCAGGTCCCGCGCCCCCAGATAAGTCACGTTCGCATCGAGCTGCCCTTCGTCGTCGCTGAACGCCGCGCGATACTCCCCGTGCATGTCGAACAGCACGACCTGCGACTGGCTCAGATCGAACACCTCCTGGAGGATCCGTGCCGTCGTGCAGCTCTTCCCCGACCCGCTGTTCCCCAGCACAGCCACGTGTTTCGCGAACAGTTCCGAGCCCAGCACTTTCACCTCGAAGTCGGCGTTGTACGCGAATCGCCCCAGCCCGAAACTCTGCGGGTGCTTCGACCCCGCAAGAAGCTGGTCGAAGCTGCCGAAAATCGCCTCGAAATCCGACTGCACTGCCACCCATACGTCATCACCGACGATCGGGTATTCGGTGACACCGCGCGTAAACCGCCCCCCCTTGACCTCCCCCAGCAACTGAACCTGCATCAGTAGCTGCGGCTGGACGTCAACCACCGTCACCTCTTGACGCCCCGAACCCACGACGAAGCCCACCAGCGTGCGGTCGTCCATGGGGATCGTCACATACGAGGCAAGCTGACCGATGCGATACGTCCGATCATCATGGAGGATGTTCAGGTCGTTCGCCGTGATCAGAACCTCGACCCGAGCGCTGTCCACGCGCGTCACGTTCCCGATCTTTAACGGGTTCATAGTCGTTCACCCCGGAGGCCATCGATGCACAATGATTACGCCTTTGGCATATCGATCGGCCGCGGACCGACCGGAAGAAAGAAATGTCCCCGCCCTCGTCCGAAAACCCGAACGAGAGGCCGTCACCACGCGCCGAGTCAACCTGCCACTGGCTTCAGCCGACTGTGGACGAACAGCTCGCCGTCGCTTTCGCGCGAAACAGCGGACGCCGGCACCCTCGCACGCGACACCATCCCGGCTTGCCCGGCGGGAACGGCCATCTGCTTACCATCCTCCGGCAACGGTCCCATGGCCGGCACTCGGGCTCGCCGCACGCTCTGAAAATCCGCCTCAAAACCGCGCGCATCCGAGGACGGCCGCCGAGCCCCGAGCACCGCACGAGTGCCCACATCGCCCGAACCGTGACCCGGACCGAGACCGAATCGCCCGTTTT
>JASFUW010000537.1:0-3428 GCA_050050135.1 Phycisphaerae bacterium | reverse complement strand
CCACCCCGACTTTGTGCAGCACCTGTTCGAGGACCGCGCACTGCGCGGGACGCGCACCGGGCAGCTCACCATGCCCGGCCCGCGATCGATGCGACTTCCCGTCGTGCGACGTTCCGCATCCGGTTACGAGGTGTGCCTGGGTACCTTCGGCTGGGAATACCAGATGATCGACGTCCGCCCGACCAAGTCCGTACTGATCGAGCAACCGGAACTCAAGGCCACCCGCCGCCTCCCGCTGGCGCTTCTGTTCAAGTGCCGCAAGGCGGCGTCCCGCGAAAAAAACGCTGCCCGGTCTTCCGCCTCCCGGTCGCGATGAGCCTAGCGTCGGGTTCGCCCATTCGGCTCATACGTCGGCTACCCGGGGGCAATGGAAGGCAAAGAACCTGGCCAGCTTGGCTTTGCCGATGCCCGTGCGTTCTTCAACCGGTTGCGCCCTCGGACCGGGACAATCCTTTACGGGTGGTCGTTTTGGGCACGCCCATCCGGATCGGGTATGCTAGCGTGGTCGCCGCGCGCACGAGGCCGACAACGGGCTGAAGGGCTGTCGATTCCGCTTCAGCGGCATTGTCCCGCGCCGTTTCCGGAGTGATATCGTGAAAGCTTCTGAACTGTTTGTTCGTTGTCTGGAAAACGAAGGACCGCCGTTCATATTCGGCGTGCCCGGCGAGGAGAACCTCGACGTCATAGACGCCTTGCACGACAGCACCCTGACGTTCATCTCGACGCGACACGAGCAGGGCGCCGCCTTCATGTGCGACGTCCAGGGGCGGCTCACCGGCAAGGCCTCCGTCTGCCTTGCAACGCTCGGACCCGGTGCGACCAACCTCGTGACCGGCGTCGCCGACGCGAACATGGATCACGCCCCGATCGTCGCGGTGACCGGGCAAGCCGGGATTGCCCGGCTCCACAAGGAATCACATCAGGCGATGGACCTCGTCGCTTTGTTTCGCCCGATGACGAAATACAACACGCAGATCGCCACGCCCACCGTCATTCCGGAAGTCGTTCGCAAGGCGTTCAAGGTTGCGCAGACCGAGAAGTTCGGCGCCGCCCACATCGATCTACCCGAAGACGTGGCCCGCATGGACGCGGATGGAGTGCCGCTGACGGTCCAACAGCCGAGAGACTCGGAACCGCTCCGCGCCCAACTTCAGCGGGCCGCCGATGTCATCAACCACGCTCGGTTCCCGATTATCATCGCCGGCAACGGCGTCATCCGCGACGTCGCCAGCCCCTCGTTGCGATCGTTCGTCGAGCGAACGGGGATCCCCTGCGCTCATACGTTTATGGCCAAGGGCGTGTTGCCCTACACCAACGAGCTGTCGTTGATGGCCGTCGGCTTGCAGGCGACGGACTACGTGAGCTGCGGGCTGGACCGGGCGGACGTCGTCCTCTGCATCGGCTATGACATCGTCGAATATCACCCCGAGAGGTGGAACGCGTCACGCAACAAGAAGATCATTCACATCGACCGGTCACCGGCTGAGGTCGATGCTCACTACACGATCGCGGTCGGAATCGAAGCCGGGATCGAGCAGACGCTCACCGAGCTGACTGAGCTGGTCACGCCACGAAACGACAAAGCCGTCACCGTCCTCCGCAACGCCATCCTCGGTGAACTGAACGAGCTGTCCGGCGACACCTCGTTCCCCATGAAACCGCAGCGCGTCATGCACGACATCCGCAAGGTGCTGGGCAGCGAAGACATCGTGATCTCCGACGTGGGCGCTCACAAGCTGTGGGTCGCCCGTATGTACCCGGCGTTGGAGCCCAACACGTGCATCATCTCGAACGGTTTCGCCAGCATGGGGATCGGTTTGCCCGGTGCCATCGGGGCGAAGCTGCTTTACCCCGATCGGAAGGTGCTCGCGGTCACCGGCGACGGCGGCTTTTTGATGAACTGCCAGGAGATGGAAACCGCCACCCGCGCCGGCGCGGCCGTGGTCTGCCTGATCTTCAACGATAACACCTACGGACTGATCAAGTGGAAGGCACAGACGGAGTTCGGACGGGCGTCCTTCGTCGACTTCACGAATCCCGACTTCATTCGTTTGGCCGAGAGTTTCGGTTGGGAAGGCATCCGCGTTCACGCGGCGGATGAGTTGGTCCCCGCACTGGAGTCGGCCTTTTCCGCCAGAAAGCCCGCACTCGTCGACTGCGCCATCGACTACTCCGAGAACCTCAAACTGACCGAGCGCCTAGGCCAACTGGTTTGCCCGATCTGATGTGGTTTTGGTCTTCACGCTCCGTGGGTTCGTAGATGCCGGAGTAGGGCCGGAAGACGGAACCCCGCCCGTGTCCGTGACACCGCTTACCGTGAACGTCAACGTGTCTCCGAGGCACGCCACCGGCGGGGTCAGTTCGATGGTCGCGTTCGTCACGTCCAACTCGCCGTCGTCGAGGCACTCGCCGCACGGCTCGTCGCAGCAACTCCCGTTCTCGCAGCAGTTCTCGCCCGCATCACAGCAGGAGATGTTCGCGCAGCAATCCCCGACCGGACAGCACCCGGCGTCCCCGCAGCAGGTATGCCCGGCCCCGCAGCATTGGTTGACCACGATGCAACATTCCTCGGTTCCAAGCCACTGCGCTTGCTCATCCACCGTGATCATGTTCGGGACGCACGTCCGCGGAAGACCTAAGTGCTGTCTTTATAAACCCGTTCCCGCGGTCGGCCTCTTCGATCCTCCAGCCCATCTCGGGATGTGTTCTAAGCAAGTCTTCCCGCAGACTGCGCGCCGAGTCGTTGCGCCCCGCGGCGACGAGTGCTTCGTAGCGCAGGGCGTCTACCGTTGGTCGTAAGTACCGAGGGACATTGTCAAGTAGTTCGAGCGACCCTTCCCCCGAGTTACCCCGTGTGAGGGTATCACTCAGGAAGGCGTAGATCGCTGTCGCAGCAAACATGTCATCCGCGAGGTTATCTCAAAGCAGCCTGAACTCGATTCCCCGGTCGAACCATTCGCGCCCTACCGGCAGTCGCCCCGCGGAGAACCTCTCAGGAAGGGCCCGCAACATGAGATTCCTTGCGCGCTCCTCCAGATCATGAAGGTCAACGGAGACGGCGTTTGAGTGCCATCCTGCCGTTTGTTCGTTCCGATACAGCACGATGCTTATCGAGTAGCGTCCCGCCTGCAAATCTACCAGCCGTGAGCCCAGGTCAAGCAGGAAGCTCTTGCTTTCACCCACGCTCAGGGCGACGTGCGGAGCCATCCTGACGTTCAGCGGATTGTGCACGCGCGGGTCACGAGTCCAGAACGCGCCAGGACCGGGGCGGTCCGTTTGTCGAAGGACCTGCCCGTTCGGGTGCGCAATTTCCACGCCGATCGGCGCTCGAAGACTAAGAGCGCGTATAAAAAGGTAACTCACGCATAGCTGAGGCGCCGGGTCATGAGGTTGATCATGGCGAGATAGATCATGGACTCGCTCGTTTC
>JASFUW010000536.1:0-3433 GCA_050050135.1 Phycisphaerae bacterium | reverse complement strand
CCGTTGATGATGGACGGGGTGCTGGTCGTGCAGATCGGGGCTGAAGGCGGGGCGCTGGCGGGGTTTGACCCGAAGACGGGCAAGCGTCTGTGGGCGACGTGTGAGGACAAGGTCGGTTATCAGTCGCCGCTTCCGTATCAGAACGACGGAAAGCGCGGCGTGCTCGCGGCGGGTTCCAAGAAGCTGGTGTTTGTGGATCCGGCGAGCGGGAAGAGCGTGTGGGAGCACGAGCACGGAGGCGGGGGGGCACGTGGTGTCGCGAGTCTGACACCCGTTCCGGCGGGCAAGGATCGGCTGTTTCTGGCGCATAAGGATGAGGCTTCGACGGCGATCGAGTTGGCGCGGGGTGAGGACGGTGTGACCTTCAAGTCGCTGTGGGAGGGCAGGTCGATACGCAACAGCTACAACGTGCCCGTGTACCACGACGGTCACGTCTACGCGTACAGCAGTCGGTTCCTCACGTGTGTGGACGTGACGACGGGCGAGCCGAGGTGGCGTTCGCGCGAGCCGGGTGACGGGTTTCTGATTCTGGTCGACGGGCACCTGGTGATCGTGACCAAGAAGGGGAGTGTGCACGTGGCCAAGCTCAGTACGGAGGGTTACGAGGAGGTGGCGAGCGTGGACGTGCTTGACGATCTGGCGTGGGCGCATCCCGGCTTTGCGGACGGGCACATTTACGTTCGCGGGCTGGGTGAACTTGCCAAGGTGGCGATTCGACGCGGGGCGGTGGCGACCGCGGATGAGGAAGACGAGCTGGATGAACTGGTGCAGGGCACGGAGTTCGGGCGGTTTCTGTCCGAGGTTGAAGCGGCCGGCGACAAGGCGTCGGTGGTGCAGAAGTTCATGGCTTCTCAGAAGGAGTTTCCGATCATCGAGGGTGACAACCTGGTGCACTTTGTCTACCACGGTGAGGCGGAGGACGTGGCTGTCGCGGGTGATATTTTCGGTGCCCGTCAGGAACGGGCGATGAGACGCGTGGCGGGAACGAACCTGTTTTACTACTCGACGGAACTCGAGCCGGACGCGCGGTCGAACTATGTGTTCATTCGCGATTACGCGGGCATGACCGATCCGAAAAACGATCGCAAGACCACGACGAAGGTCTACACCGACGAAATGGAGATGTCGTTCAGCGGTGAGGAGCTGGAGATGTCGTGGTTCGCGATGCCGAAGTGGAAGATGGCGGGGCACCTTGCGGGTGGTGAGCCCGGGCGGGCGGGGAAGATCGAGAGCCGTGAATTTGAGAGCACCATCCTCGCGGAAAAGAAGCCCGACGACGAGGGAACCGAGGAAGAGGTCAAGCCGAAGATCGAGTTCGACGTTTACGTGCCGCCGGGTTACGAGCGCGGGAGCGAGCGGTATCCGGTGGCGTACATTCACAGCGGGAAGGACGCCCGCGAGCGCGGTATGGTTCGGGAGATGCTCGACCACAACATCGGGAAGGACGTGAAGCCGGTGATCGCGGTGTTTATCAACTTCGAGCCGCGATTCGGACAGCAAGGGTACGACAGGATGGTCGTCGAAGAGTTGATTCCGCATGTGGACAAGGCGTTCCGCACGCTGGCGGCGGCTGAGAACCGGGCGCACTACGGTGTCGGGTTCGGGGGTTTTCAGGCGCTGATGTGTGCGTTCATGCATCCGGAGGCGGGCACGAAGGTGGCGGCGCAGTCGCCGTTTCTTTTCGGGGGGATGCTGATGGGGCTGAAGGCGTCGATTCCCGAGGCCAAGAAGCGTCAGATGGACGTGTACCTGGATTGGGGCAAGTACGACCTGCGCAACCCGCACGAGAACTGGGACATGGGTGAGGCCAACCGCGACTTTGCCAAGCGGTTGAAAAAGAAGGGTTTCGAGATCGCGGGCGGCGAAGTGCATGACGGTACGGGGTGGTCGAGCTGGCGGAACCGGGTGGATCGGGTGTTTATGGCGCTGTTTCCGGCCTAAGGTAAGCGGGGACGATCAACGGAGATTGAGCGCGGGGTCGACTCTATCATCCATCAGTGTCGCATATTTGGCATTGCGTTGTGTGCGCGTGATGTACCGGGAGCTTGTGCTTCCGGCTCGGATTGGGGGTGGCACCCGTCGCTTGCGCTCCGAACTCGCAATAGGACCGCTACCTGACGGGCGCGGTTCGGACTGGGGAGGGGTCGTGAGGGGGGTGCGGTTAGGACTCGTTTTCTTTGGAACAGTCGGGGTGGTTCATGTAGGCATCTCTGAGTTGCTGGAGTCGCTCGTCGGAGAAGAAGATGCACTCGCTCTGTTCGGCGCGGCCGGCGGCGACGTCCTTGGCGAAGGTTTTGCATGTCGGGTCGCCGCAGAGTCCGCAGTTCAGACCGGGCAGGGTCTGTATCAGGGCTTCCTCGGCTTTCATGCGCTTGACGCGTTCTTTGAGGTTTCCGGCGTCTTCCTCGGTGGTACGGGGAAGGACGCGGCCTTTGAGTGAGAAATCCTCTGTGGGGAAGCGTCGGTCGACTTCGGGGTCGACGGTGGGGTCGTCCTCGGGGAGGTCGGCTTTGAGCTGGTGGATTTTGCTGAGGGTCACGTAGATGTTGTTGACGGTGAGGTTTCCGCCGATGCACCCGCCCCAGCAGGCGTCGCACTCGAGGTATTCGACGTTTCTGAGCTTACCCTTTTCGATGTCGTCGAAGACCTGCATGACGTTGGACAACCCGGTGACGGACATGAAGCGGTGCCCGCCAAGTACGTGGGCCTGACCCTGGCTTGTGGACCAGCGGAACATTTCGGCGCTGCGGATTCCCTGCGTTTGGCTGTCGGCTTGGTGCTCCCTGTCGGCGGTGCGGGCGAAGGCGAGGAGGTCGTTGTAGAGATCGGAGATGCCGAGTGCGCCTTCGAGGTTGCTTTTTGCGCCTTCGGCGGGGGCGAGGATGGAAATGGTCTTGGCCTGGCAGGGCGTGATGTAGATGGCTGCGATGTCGCCGGGGGGGATGCCCAGCTCTTGTGAATAGCGGCGTTTGAGCTCGCGGCCCGCGATTTCGCGCGGGGGCTGGATGCGAATGAGCTGGTCGACCATCGAGGGATACATGACCTGTACCAGTCGGACGATGACAGGGCATGACACCGAGAGGAGGGGGAAGGGTCCGTCCCAGCGCTGAACGTAGTCGAGGATGGCGCGGTTGACCAGGGCGAGCTCGACGGTGAAGTCCCATACGGCGTCGAAGCCGATCTCTTTCAAGCCCGCGATCACGTGGGCGGGGGAGACGCCGACGGGGAACTGGGCGAAGAGGACGGGGGAGGGGACGGCGACCTTGTATTTGAATTTGTCGATCTCGGCGAAGGAGCGGGTGGTGGCCTGGATGGCGCCGGTGGGGCAGACGCTGAGGCAGCAGCCGCAGTCGACGCAGTGTCTTGCCAACAGATTGGCTTTGCGGTCTCTGATGCGGATGGCGTGGGTGGGGCACGCCCTCATGCAGGTGAG
>JASFUW010000535.1:0-3443 GCA_050050135.1 Phycisphaerae bacterium | reverse complement strand
CATTCAAGAGACAAGGTCTTCACTACATCGCGTTTGCCAGCGACAAGCCCCCGTAGCGACGGCGCCAACGAGGGTTCAGAGCGTGAAAAAAACGAAAATCGCCCGCAGGTGTCTAACTTGGGCTAACTCCCGATGTAGCCCTGCGCGCCGTATCTTCGTGCGTCCAACACTCTAGCAACGGTCAAGGACGCTCGTCAACCCACTTCGCTAAGGCTTCCGGATTATGGCGTTGTCCAGCCGGGCGGGGTTGACTGGGAAGCCCGTGTACTCGCCTCGGATCGACAAGCTGTGAACATCGGCAAGGACCTCAGCGAACGTCTCGGCGGTCGGGAGCCGGCCAGTCGTTTGTTCCTGCCAACCCGCCGCGGGCCGTAACGGGACCGACCAGCTTGTCCATCCGCTGGGCGGTGTCAACGAGTGGAAGTACTCCAGTGTGCCGGCCTGGCCGCGGATTCGCACGAGCGGGCCCTGTGCAACCGCTTCCTTCGTGATCAGGGTGTCGAATGTCAGCGAGCCGTCGGACGCGATCGAGAGATCACCCAGGAACCAAGCCGGCGCCTCCCAGTACCCGATAGGTGTGCGCTTCCGAAAGTTCACGCCGATCGCGCCACCGGGGTTACCGTCGCTGATCAACCACTGCGGGACCGTTGAGGCTCCATTGCCGGAGATGCGCCAACCTTCATCATCAAAATCGAAGGTAGATAGTACGATGACTGTGGGGTCGCACGTCCTCAGGTGTTCCAGGCACACCTCGCCCAACTTGCACGGTGTTTCGGCAGAGCCACACGCGCCCGTCTCCGCGTCACACGGCTGCACTCCGTTGCAATACACGCCATCGTCACAAACGAGCTGTTCGTGCACGCACGCTCCTTCCTGACACTGATCCATTGTGCAAGCGCTTCCGTCGTCACACGTCATGGGTTCCGACAGGCATCGCCCTTCGACGCAGGCGTCGAACGTACACGGATCTTGGTCATCGCAGTGTACCGGCCCGGCGACGCAGAGGCCGTCATCGCTGCAGGTCTTCGCGACACATGGATCACTCGTATCACAACCGACATCCTGATCGTCGATCAACACCACGATCTCGATGGCTAAGTTTTCCTCGTTGCTGCTTATTCCCTTGAAGCGTAGCTCGATGTCGGAGCAGACCTCCGGCGCCACGAATTCTACCGTTGGGTCCGTGATCCCGATGTCGGGGCCACTGATCTGCGACCAATTGTAGTCAACGGTTCGCCCGTCTGGGTCGACTGGCGGATCGACTCTGGCTTCTTTGCGCTCGTCGATACTGAATCGCTCGGGCTCAGGATCGGACGGCGGCGGTACGACACAGCCGGAGAACGTAAGCACCATCGCGGCAACCATCAAACGGCAACGTCGAAGTCTGAGCAAACGGTTCATATCGTTGTCCTCCTTGGTAGACGTTTTGACACTTCATTCAAGGATACGCCAAGAAGGCATGAAACTTGCGCGCAAGGGATTGCGGCAATCGGTGGATCGAAGGAACCAGGTTAGCGAGTTGTCACAGTCGAACGGTCAACCATTGATCTGTAAGGTATCGACTGCGTGCTCGAAGAGCTTGCGAAACGGAGGGGAAACCCACGGACACTCCAAGCACCAGGAGAACCCCTTGGTGAGCGCCTCCGTATCGAGAGAAGTCAGAGGCTTACCATGCCATCGGATGGCAGTGGCGATGGCGGCGTAGTAAACGTAGGTCGCCACGTCGGGAGGGATACCGGACTCAGGGTCTTCTCGGAGGGCCTTTGCGTATCCTTTGATTGCGTCAAGCAACGGAAGCGGCGGCGAGTTGGATCGAAGTGTCTCGCCGATCGGCGGTAGTGGGCCGGGGGACCGGCCGGTGCCCGCACGTCCCGGGGGCAGCGGTTTCGCGAACAGTTCCAGTAGAAGCTGTCGTCGTTCTTCCGGCGTCCACGTCGCAGCATCAACGTCGCCAGCTCTTAGAAGCTTTGCTAGCTCCTCCGCACTCTTGTGTTCCAGGTTTGACATTTCACCGCACTCGGTCGGGCTTCACAGATCGATACGCAGCTTGCACCGGGATACTGCGCTAAGATCGCAGGATATCTTGGAGTTCGGCGATCTCTCGGTCTATTTCATCTTCGCGGGCATATTCACCTACGACCGATCTGAGGTTGCGGTGGTACATTCGCTTGGCGGTGACAAGCAGATTCGAAGCTTGTGCGCTGTCGCCGAGGCCGTGACGCTCGGTGAGCTGGGCAAGGGACGCCGATCCCGTCCGTAAGACCTTCGCCTCGAAGACGGCCCAGATGTCCGTCCTGCTCTTGGCAAGGCACTCCCGCTGCATTCTCGTTGTGGCCTGTTGAACAACGCTGCGCGCCCACTCGACGGCGAGGGTCCTCGCAGGGTCGACCGAATTCGAGTCAGCCGTCCCGGCCGGTAGATCATCCAGGCTGCTGACCCGTCCGGCGCCGCGTTTCGCTGCCGACTGTTTACGCCATTGGCTTCTGGCGAAGTTATCGAGGATCGTGAGGATGTAAGAACGAAAACGCCCCGATTCCCTATTCGCCTCGGCGACGACATTCTTGTCGAGAACTTTGACGGAGATGAAATCCTGTACGAGGTCATCCGCCCTTTCCTCGGGAAAGCGTTTGGCGCGAACCAGGTATGTTTTGAGAGCCGGGAGATAGGTGCGTAGAAGCTTGGCTAAGGCCTCAGCCTGATGCTTCGACGAGGGATCTCCCGCCTTTCCCACGAGCGTCCAATGTGTCGTCGGAAACTCGATTGCCCGGCGCTCCGAATCCAAAAGGCGTATGCCAGCCCCGATGGCTGATGGAAGGCAACAGCCCACGCGCGCGGTCTCATTCTAACGGTATTTATCGAGGCCATCCATGATCCGCACCTGGGTTGATCGTGCATTGTAGAGCCCGGCGGGCCGAGCGCCTAATAGCCGAGGAGTCTCCGCCGCGGTTTTAGGCATTCCAAACGGGCCACCCTGACGTGCCGAACACCCGCCGGCTCAATGGCAAGGCGTGTGTCGGCTGGGAATCCGACCTTGACCAAATCGAGGCCCAGCTCGACCGCGCAGCTAGTCTCCGGTAAACCTGCGCTGGAATTCGGCACAGTCCCTGAGGTCCACGCGGCCATCGCCGTCAGCGTCGGCCAGGGAGCATTTGCCTGCGGCGTCCGTGTCATCCGGTCCATCCATGCATTCGATGATCGGTGCGGCGTCCTCGAGGTCAATGTCGCCGTCGCGGTCGACATCTAAGATTTCGTAGGACGGTGAAGATACGTTCGTGTAGAATCCGGCGATGATTATATGTCGTTCTGCTTCGGCTCGGGCGCCGATGGGTTGACCGACCGCGGCGTTGTGCGTTACAGCCGCGCCATCCGACGCCGATGCCGGTGCACCGATCTGATACCTTATCATTCGAGTTTCGCCTTGCGCCGATGCGGTTATGACAAGC
>JASFUW010000534.1:0-3444 GCA_050050135.1 Phycisphaerae bacterium | reverse complement strand
CGAAGCTGCTTGAGTGCCTTCCGCACTTCGAGACCGAGAAAAAGAACAAAGGGACATCCGCACGGCATCGCCGAACATTCGCCAACAAGTTCAAGCGATTCGCGGAGTTTCTCGGTAACAAGCCGATAAGCGACCTGACGAAAAAAGACTTCATCTCGTGGGAGGATCATGTCAACGAAGCGAGAGGCAAGCGAAGCAACAAGTGGATAAACGATCAACTCGCGCCTGTCACAGCGATCATCAAGATCGCTTATCGGCGTATGCCCGACGGCGTATTTCCGGCAGGTTGGCGCGAGTGGATTGAGTTTAGGAAGGCCACCTACAAGCCCGGCCTGCACAACAAGATGCCGATGCCCGTCAAGGTGTTCCATGCGTGTATCGAAGAAGCGAGAAAGTGGGCGTCCCTTGACATCAAAGCGTGCGCCGAAGCCATGCCACTCAAGGGCGCTAATGCTGTGATGGCACGGGCGAACAATTTTCGACAAGCAACGCGGAAGAAGCGAGCTGGTGACATGATGGAAGCCGTGTTGAGGCTATGCTGCAATGTCGGCGCAGACCCGATTGACATTGGGCGGCTCACTTGGAAGCACCTGCGACTGCGCGGATCATTGCCGATGTTCATGCTTCCGAGAACGAAATCTTCAGGAAAGCATGGGATCGCCATGCCAAGAAACACGCCCCTGCTACCCTCGACAGTAGACGCACTCAATCGCTGGAGGGTGTGGCGTCGGCGAGAGGCCGCACAGTCCAAGCTCCGCTCCGATAGGCATGGCCACGAATACGCCGAGTTCGTCTTCACGAACGACAAGCGCCGCCCCTACAAGAGTGAAAAAATCAGCCATGCGTTCGCGCGGCTGGCGAGAGCCGTCGGCGTGAGGGCAAAGGACTGGCGGCTCAAACATCTGCGCAATGTCGGCCCAACGCTCGGCAAATACCACAAGCGGCACGCCGACGAGCGAACGACCTTCTTGGCGCACTCAGAAGGCGGCAGCAACCAGTTCTACGAGGGCAATGTTGGCGAGGATTACCTCGTCGAGCTAGTCAACCTCATCGGCGAGGAATACTTCGACGGTGAGCAGGTTTATGTGTATTCAGCGTCGAGTGGCAACAAAGTAGCGACGCCGATTACGGCGAACGCATAGCCTGGCGGTTGCCGCGATGGCTGGCTGAACGGGCGTGGTTTCTTGGCGACAGAATCGAGACATGCTGACGAGTGTTCATACACCTATGACGCGACACCTTCCACGATCAGGCCGTTTTCGTCCTTGGTGAAGGCGCAGATGGAACCCGCGTCCTGGATTTCGTGATCCCACTCGCCAGTCTCAGGCACCAGACAGCGGTGGCCATCTTCGGTCGTCCACTTGGCTGGAACCCAACGCGCGATCACGGACTCCCACCATATGTCGGCTTCCTTCGCGTCCTCATCGGCCACGGCCTATCGGACACGGCGTGGCGGATGCACGCCCGCGCATGACCCGCCAAACGGGTCTACTCCGCTCCCGGTACCCGTAGCCTCTCGAACGGTGGCAGCACCCTCGTCTCGGTCAAACGCTCGCTCGTAGGTCGGCCCAAAAGGGGGTAGAATCCGCCCCGATGGCCGCACGAGCGAATATCGCGCTGAAGGAACTGAAAATCCTGTGCTTGCAGTCCGGCGGCATCTGCGCCTTTCCCGGCTGCGGTGAGCGCCTCGTGCAGGATGGACACGGGGGAGGCGAGTCCGTAATAGTCGGCGAGGCGGCGCACATTGTCGCCGACAGTCGGCAGGGGCCGCGTGGGGCGGGGCCGCTGGATGACGACCAGCGAAGCAAACACACCAACCTGATCCTGCTGTGCGGCAAGCACCACACGATCGTGGATTCGCTTCCGCAGGTCTACAGCGTTCCGGTCTTGCAGCAGATGAAGGCGGATCACGAGGCGACCGTCAGGCCGGAGAACGGCGAGCCAGCGGCGGCGATTGCTCCGCGCCTCCACGACGAACAGATTCACGCCTCGCTCCTCCGCGTGACCCACCTCCCGCGCTTCGTGTTCGCCGCACCCACGAGACTGCGTGACCGGGAGCGCGACCGCGCCAAAACCCTCATCTCCTATCCCGTCGATCCGGGCGAGCTTTGTCCGTTCGTGCTGCGTGACAAGAAGCTGTACGCCTTCCACAATCTGTCTGGAGCCAACAACCCGTTCGCTCCCCTGTTGGGCAAGCGTCGAATCGAGCGGCTGGCGGCAACCGACCTCTGGCGAGACGCCGACGGTCTGCGCCTCTATGTGAACCTGCTGAACCGCGCCATGTATAAGTTCGCGGGGCGGCGCGGCCTGCGGTACGACCCCGACCACCACCGATACGGGTTCATTCTCGAAGTCGGCGAGACGGAACGGTCCGTGTCCTACCGTTCCCGGACGGGGCGCAGAAGCGAGCGCAAGGTCGTGTGGCGACCAACCAGCAACCGGACGGGGGAGCCACGCGACTTTTTCTGGCACCTCGCCGCCTCGCTGAGTTTCAAGCGGGTCGGAGAGCGCGTGTGGGCGTTCAGCATTCGACCGGAGCGGTTCCTCACAAGTGACGGGAAGGCACCGCTGCGACCCGACCGCGTTGGATCGTGGGTAACCAGCCTCAAGTCCCGGATGTATAACGACCCGTACCTTTCCGAGGTGCATTTCTGGCGGCATTACCTCGCGGACGGTGAGCCGAGGTTCATCCTTCCGTTTGGCAGTCAATCGGTTGTCGTTGATTCCGAGCTGTTGTCCTTCGACATGCAGTGGCCCGAAATCCCTGACAAGGATGTCGCATTCCAGAACCCCGTCGGCGAGGATGACCTGTTCACGACCCGCGAACTGGAGAGGGCCATTGAAGGTGAAGAGACGATCCGGCCGGAAGAAGAAGAGTGGGAAGAAGCGGAGGATTAGCCTCAGCCCACTCGAACTCGAACCGCTCGACACAAGCGCTTCTTGGAGCGACGAGCCTAGGATCGCCTTCGCGCATGGCAGGACCCACTTCGATCCGAAGGTCGGAATCGCCCTGTATGGGCCACGGTCGCTTGCGACGGCACGCCACAAGCGCGAGGTGCATGTCGGTTTCATCGGCACCGGAGCAGGCATCTCACGGACGGCAGAGTTCCTCGCGGCATGCGCTGGCGGTGTCGATGGCGACACCCGGCACATCCCCTTTGCGGGCAGCGCGCCCGACAGGGGCTTTCGGCAGGAGCTGCGCCTGGACGCGGGCGTGGCGGAGAAGATCACGCAGGCCGAGAAGAAGGACATTCTCGGCATCACGGAAGCGCGGCAACGGTTCGAGAGCTTCCTCAGTTTGCTGCGGTTGAAGATGCGCCTGCTCACCCAGCGCGACGATCCCATCGACTATGTGGTTCTCGTCCTACCGAGGGACTTGCATGAGCGGTGCGGAGTTGCGGACTACATCGAGCGGGGCGTGGGGCCAGTTCACCGTGATCTGCG
>JASFUW010000533.1:0-3452 GCA_050050135.1 Phycisphaerae bacterium | reverse complement strand
GGTCTGCCAGACGATCGCGAACTGGCCGTCTTCCTGTATCTCGCCGATCAGAACTGGCTTGGTGATGTGATGGTTGGGCAGCATCTTCGAGGTGCCTCCCGACAGATTCGGTGCCTCGATGCCGATGATCGCCTTCTGAACGGCGGCGGGGTCGGTGGAGCCGGCCTTCGTCACCGCCTTGACCCACATGTTGAATCCGATGAAATGTGCTTCCATCGGATCATTGGTGACCCTCTTCGGGTTCTTGATGTACTTGTGCCAGGTCTTGATGAACTCGGCGTTGATCGGCGCGTCGACGCTCATGAAGTAATTCCAGGCGGCGAGGTGGCCAACCAGGGGCTTGGTGTCGATGCCGGAGAGCTCTTCTTCACCGACCGAGAAGGCGACGACGGGGATGTCGGAGGCGGCGACGCCCTGATTCCCGAGCTCCTTGTAAAAGGGGACGTTGGCATCGCCATTGATGGTAGACACGACGGCCGTCTTCTTGCCGGCGTTGCCGAACTTCTTGATGTCGGCGACGATGCTCTGCCAGTCCGAGTGCCCGAACGGCGTGTAGTTAATCATGATGTCGTCCGCCGACACGCCCTTGGCCTTGAGGTAGGCCTCGAGGATCTTGTTCGTGGTACGCGGATAGACGTAGTCCGTACCGGCCAGTACCCAACGCTTCACCTTGAGATCGTTCATCAAATAGTCGACCGCCGGAATCGCCTGCTGGTTGGGAGCGGCGCCGGTGTAGAAGACGTTCTTCGACGACTCCTCCCCTTCGTATTGAACGGGATAGAAGAGCAGGCCGTTGAGTTCCTCGAACACGGGCAACACGGACTTTCTCGATACCGACGTCCAGCAGCCAAAGACCGCAGCTACCTTGTCCTTCTGGAGGAGCTCGCGCGCCTTCTCCGCAAACAGTGGCCAGTTCGAGGCGGGGTCAACGACGACCGCTTCGAGCTTGCGACCGAGGAGGCCCCCTTTCTTATTCTGCTCATCGATCAGCATGAGCATCGTGTCCTTCAGCGTGGTCTCGCTGATGGCCATCGTGCCGGACAGGGAGTGCAGGATGCCCACCTTGATCGGCCCCTCGTCAGCCGCCCGACCACGGTCCGGCAGGGCGAAAACCGTTGCCGCGATCGCGATGGCCGCGATTGTGGATCGAAACAAGCTCCGCTTAGAAATCTTCACCATGGAGTTACTCCTCAAAGGTTATGCTCAACCGGCGACTCGGTGATTACTCAGCGAGTCATCTATCCATTCATCGAAAAGCAAGCACTGAATCATATCTGCAGTTGTACCGCGAGCTTGACCGCGCTGACTTCATCCCCGTCAACTCCCGGTGCAAAGTTGACGATGCTCTTCGTCGCGAGATCGCCATACTGATAAAAAAGAGATACCTTTGCGTTATGCCCCGAGATAATATAGTTCAACCCGGCTTCGTATTCCTTGCGGCTACTGCTATCGCTGGGGTCGATATAGGTGTAGCGCAAATACGGTTGAAGTTTTCCGGGTCCCGTTGCCTCCGGTAGTAGATAGAGAGCCGTGCCGGTATACGCATCACCATCAAACAATCCGAAGTTGTCGGCGTCGCCGAACGCCGCGGAAGGGTAATCTGCGTCGAAGTTCTTGTATTCACCTTCGAACGTAACGACGCCGGCATTCTCGAGCGGCTTCTCGAAGAGAAGATCGACACTCCAGCCCATGAAGTCACCCGGATTATTGCTCGATCCGGCACCATTCTCCTGGTACTGCAAGGCGAAGCCGAGGGTCAGGACGTTCGCTGATCCGTAGTAGGTGCTGCTCGTGTAGTAAGCAGGGTTGTCCTCGATGTCGAAGAACTGATACGCGATTCGGGTAGCCCACAGGAGGTTGTCCGTATCGTTCGGGCCGCCCTGGAGACCGTTGAAGACGCCGAACACGTATTTCAGCTTGCCGGCGTTGCCCCAGATATTGAGGCCATGGTCACGAGCGTAGACACCCGCGCCACCGTCGCCGAAGTTTACGCTGTGGTCGGATGGGTAAAATGGCGTCTTGTAGTTCTCGTACACGTTGCCGTAGTACGGGCCGTCCATCTCCACGCGCTCCGACGGCACCAGCAGACGTCCGGCCCAGATGTTGAAGTACGGGCTCAGCTCGAACTTGACGATCGCGTCGAGCAAGTCGTAATCCTGTAACGCATCGTTGCCGCAGAATACGCACTCGGTGTTGAGCTCGACCTTCAGCCACGGGAGGATCGTTCCACTCAGGTAAATCCGGGCGTTATCGACATTGAAGTCGTTGGACCAGTCGTCGCCACTGGGGGCTGCCTCCTCCACCATGCTGAAACTCGACCGTAGGCCGACGCCGACGCTGAACGACCGGACTTCATCGATCTTGTAGGTCATGCCCGCGCTGGCGCTGGTGCCCCAGAGGATGCCCACCAATAGAACCGCGATTGATGCCGCGCGCGTTGCGTTACGGCGATCGATGTACGCGGCTCCGTGCAGGTTGTTGCTACGTTTCCATCGCAGAGATCGTCTCGCCTTACCGGGTATACGGTTCATCTTTACCCTTCCCATCCCTTTTCCTCCTGTTCGGTCTCGCTAGACCGGTTCGGCCATGCCCCTGCGGCCTGGTTGATAGAACGGCAACACCCATCCCGCGCGTCGCTACCCGCGAAGAAACGACCGACGGAACGCCGGCCGTCTCCGACTCTCCTCCCTACGTCGCCTGAACGGCTGCCTGTTCCGCATTCGACCTATCATGAATCTACTATGGTTGAATGCATCCTTTGGCCGTTCGATTTGACCTCCGTACGATGATCTGCCCGGGCTTGGGTTTCGGGGGAGAGAAGCAAGTGAAATGCCAGAAGGAGGGCCGGGAACGGCGAAGTGTCGAGAAAAGTTTCGAGAAATGATGAGGTTTAGCGGATTCGGAAGGATTCGCTTACCGTAAGTTCTTGATAAGTTGTCCTGAAAACGGTCGTACACATGCGAACGGAACGCTACAGGTCAGCTTTTCGACAGCCGGCCCGACGTCTGCGAAGGAGTGATCCGGAGTGGATGGGCGTGCCTAGGAGTTCATCATCCAGGACTGCACCTGCCTGTTAAATGAGCAGGCCCCTTCACTGGAGGCGATCCCGCGGCGCACCCGGGCAGAGACCACAATGCTTCACGGGCCGGGCAGCGGCGTTCGGAGTTGCGAGAAGGGACGGGCGCGGGGCGAGGCGGGAATTGCGGGGCCGTCAAAGAGCGATGCCTGCGGAGCGGGGCCTAACTGCGGGAAATATGCCGGTACGTGGTGGTCAACCGGGTGTGTCCGAGCATGGGCACCTCGGGTTGCCGCAGCGATGGCACGACACCGGCCAGGCGGCGGGTCGTAGGCGGTTCGACACCCGCTGTCGTGCGCGAACCGGCCAGGGGCTACGGCCAATCTCCCGCGCTCGCGACGAAATTTTGTGAGGATGCCGGCGGGTCCCACCGCCC
>JASFUW010000532.1:0-3512 GCA_050050135.1 Phycisphaerae bacterium | reverse complement strand
ATGTTGGTGGTCTCGTCGCGGAGGAGGTCGAGGGCGGAGTAAAGTGTCGTGGTTTTGCCACTTCCGGTGGGCCCGGTGACCAGAAGCAGGCCGTAGGGGCTGTGGATGGCGGCTTCGATGGCCCTGCGGTCGCGGTCGCGAATGCCGAGTGATTCCAGGTCGAGGCTGAGGTTGGCCTTGTCGAGGATGCGCAGCACGACCTTTTCGCCCAGGATGGTGGGCATGGTGGATACGCGGAGGTCGATTTCGCGGCCGTCGGCGATGATGTGGACTCTGCCTTCCTGCGGGAGTCGTTTTTCGGAGATGTCCATGCGGCCGATGACCTTAACGCGTGACACGACTGCGGCATGCATCCCTTTGGGCGGTTTGAGCATTTCGCGGAGTCGACCGTCGATGCGGTATCGGATGTGCGTGCCATCGCGGTCGGGCTCGATGTGGACGTCGCTGGCACCGGCGCGGAGGGCGGTGAGCATGGCGAGGTTCACGAGGTTGACGATCTGGCTTCCCTCGACCATCTTGTCCAGGTCGGTGACGGGACCTTCGTCGATGGCCTCCGTCTCTGCCACAAAGACGTCACTCTCTTCGATGGAAGCGAGGAAGGAATCGACGCTGACCTCGGCGGCCAGGTATTTGTGCTGGTATTCGCGCAGGTTCTCCTCGAGCACCAGGACGGGGCGGATGGTACAACCGGTGAGTCCGCCGAGGCGGTCCTGAATGGGCAGGGACTGCGGTTCGACCATGGCGACGGTCAGTTCGTCGCGGACCCGGAAAAGGGGCAAGACCTTAAGGCGTTCCGCTTCCTCCTTGGGGATGCACTTGGCGACCTTGGGGTCGATCAGACCGTGACGGAGCACGCAGCCGGGGACGCCCAATCGTTTGGCGAGGGCCTGAACGAGAACGCCGGACGAGATGGCCCCGATGTCCATCAGAGCGCCGCCGAGGCGTCCGCCGGCTTCCTGCTGCCGGACGAGGGCCTCGGCCAGTTGGTCCGTGGTGATCAGACCGTCACGGACCAACTGCTCGCCCAAGCGGACCGCATTGTCAATGGTCAGATTCGCCATATCGGGTCCGTCAGAGGAAGCTCTTCACCGCGTCTTGAACGTCCTTGAAGTAGCTGAAGCGGCCCGAGACGCCGGTCAGCTCCAGTATCTCGCGACAAGTGCCTGGCACTCCGGCCAGCTTCAAGTTCACGGCGCGCTGCTCCAAGGCGTCGGCGGCCGTCAGCAGCCCCTCCACGGCTGCGCTGTCCATATAAGGGACTTCGTGCAACCAGACGATGATCCGGGGGTTTTTGGTTTCGGCACCGATCTTGGACATCAACTGCTTGGTAAAGACCTCCGCGTCCTGGTCCACGAGTGCACCGGACACCGAGAGCACGTCCACCGTGCCAACGCGCTGTTGTTCGACTTTCATCTTTGACGACTCCGGCCGGCGCGGTTGACACCGGTCTCGGCGTGTGCCGAGGTTGTCCGAATCAGCGCTTTCGCACAGGGGCCATGCAGACCCCTGGTGTCCGGTCTTCCGTCGCTATCCGGGCAGGGAGACCGGATCGGCTGCGGGTGCGGCCGGGTGACGGTCGGCCGATCGATGCCCGGAACCGACATCACTCGCCACAAGCAATCCTTCCTTTCGTGCCCGTCCACACTGTTGCAGGGCGGCGCGGAGCAGTTCGGGAAGCGGAGGCTGCTCGATCCCGCTCCCCACCACGCCACAATGTACGTCGATTTCCATCCCCCACCGATCCGGGTCACGGCAAACCGCGATGACACGGGTCATGATCTGGTTCACGATCAGCGACGCCAGCTCCGAGTCGACTCTCCGAAGCAAGACCACCAAGCGCGATTCATCGAAGCGACCCAGCCGATCGTCCATCCGGACCTTCTGGCGAAGGCGGGTTGCGACTTCCCGGATCAGAAGATCCGCAAGCTCCCAGCGTCCGGTGTCACCAAGTCGTCGCAGACCGCCAAAGCCGATCATTACGATTGCGACGGGCTCGCCCTGTCTGTACGCATCGGTCAGTGCCATCTCGGCGGCATGCAAAAACGCCGACCGCGTCGGGAGACCCGATACGGGGTCGGTCTCGAGTGCGCGTCGACTACGCGAGGTCTCGAGCACCAGACACCAGAACTGATTGAGCAGTCGCTCCGCATGCCGAAGGAGCTGCCGACTGTCGCCGGAGGCGTTCGTCGAGATGCCCAGGTGCCCCACGACGATTACGCCCAGGCGACGCGGACCTCGCCGGATCGGGAACGCCCAGGCGGTCCGGTCGTCGAGGTGCGTCGCGACGCCGTGCGTATCCGACTCGTCGTGTTCGGCCGAGCCGACGGTGGCGAGTTGAAACAACAGTTCGCCGTGGGTGGGGTCGCCGGCGATATAGGGTCTGCCGGTCGTGACGACATGACCGACGATGCCGCGGCGCGCTGACACCATAGAAACGGCGGTGTCTACGGACTGCTCGATGTCACACAGGCTGACCAGCACCTCATGCCCGGCCGGGTCTACTCCGGGCGTGGTGGTGCCCGCATCGACTCCTGCGCGGTCGTTGGACTCCGGAGCGCCGGGTCGTGTTCCGCCAGGTTCACCCACGAGACGATAGCACCGGACGTGACTCGCCTTGCAGAGTTTGTAGAGGGCGCTGCGGGCGAACTCGTCGAACCGAGCCCAGATTTCCGGGTCCCCTCGATGTTCATCGAGCCAGTCGTCGAACTCTTCAACCACATCAGACATTCGCTGAACGGCGGCTGATGCCAGTTCGGTTTCCGCCGCGCTCGTCGGTGCGGCTGTCGGATTGGGCGGGTAGCCCGACTGTGCGGCGCGGGCGGGCGTCCGTTGTGAACCGAGGCTCCAACGTGCCGTGCCACCGTCAGCTCCGACCGGGGTCTCACCGGCCCAACCGCCGATGGCGACGATGGCTACGGCGCCGGTCACGATGGTGGCGACGTGCCACGGGTCGCTCCAGAGACCGGGACCCGCCGACGCCTGCCCCAACACGATCCAGAATAGCGCACACAGAGTCCCCATGGCGAAGCCGTGCGTTCTTCCGAGGAGCCGGCCCCCGACGCCGACAGCCAATACGACGGGGAACCAGGGCAGGAGCAATGTGAGAACGAGGTTCGTGGTCATGGTCACTGGCCATTCGGAATCGGCGCGCCTGCGGACTCACTGATCCTGGTAAAGCAGTTGGCGGTCTCGATCAACTTGTTCCAACCGTCCGGATCGGACTCGGTCCGTTCGCGTATGATCTTCTCAAAGACGACCTGGAGGCCGGGATCGATGGTTCGCCCGGCTTCTTCTCGGAGTATGTCGAGCGCCTTGTCGCAGGGGAACGCTTTGCGATAGGCGCGGTCCGAGGTGAGGGCATCGAACACGTCGGCGATCTGTATGATCCGTGCGGCGAGGGGGATGTCTTCGCCCACCAGTCCGTCGGGATATCCACTTCCGTCGTAGTGTTCGTGGTGGTGGAGGATTCCGTCGAACGCCTGTGCCAACTGGGTGACCTCCTGGACGATCTT
>JASFUW010000531.1:0-3513 GCA_050050135.1 Phycisphaerae bacterium | reverse complement strand
ACGGCGGTCGATGAACTGTTCGGTCTCGCACTTACTATGCGAAACGTCGGTGATGAGGTCCTCGACGTAAGCAGCTTGACGGCGTCACCGGAGGGTCCGGCTGAGGTTGTCGCGATTTCGGGATTAGCCGATATCAACCCTGACGGTTTCGCCGTGCTCACTCTCCAGTTCTTGGTTACCGAGCCTGGCGAGGCGACCGTGACCGTCGAGATCGACAGCAACGATCCCGATACCCCGGCGTATGTGTTCGATCTTGTCATTCTGGCGACCGCGCCGGAGTTGATCATCACCGACGCCCTCACGGTGATCGACCCGGGGGACACGATCACCTTGCCGCGGGCGGAGGTCGGTGACGCCGTCGGGAAGGCGTTGACGGTGCGGAACACCGGCGACGGCCCGCTCGTGCTCGATCCCGTCGAACCCGTCTCCGTCGGCGACGTGGTCGGCACGATCGAGGAATTCGAGGCGAACGTCGGCACCGACGAAGTCGCCCCGGACGGGTTCGCTGTTCTTCCGATCGGTTTCGTCGTGCCCGAAACGGGTGACGTGCAGGTGGAGGTCGTCGTTAAGAGCAACGACCCACAGAATCCCACCTACGCGTTCTTTCTCGAGGTCGAAGTGGTCGAACCGGTGGTGGAGCCGCCGCCCGAACCGTCGATCCGGGTGACCTACCGGGGCAATACGGTGAGCAGCGGTGATACCATCGAACTCGGCGAGATCACGGTGGGAGATGCGGTGCGGGAGGTTTTCGAGATCGCCAACTTCGGCGATGCGACGCTGGAGTTCGAACCGCCGAGGATCGAAGGGGTCGTGGTTACACCGGGCGCTGCCAACAACGTCGGGCAGGATGTCGACCGAGACGACGTTCCGCCCGGTGAGTCTGCCACGCTCGAGGTGTCGTTTACGCCGACCGCCGAGGGATACTTCGAGCTCAGGATTGTCATTCACAGCAACGACCCCGACCTTGCGGAGTTCGTGTTCACCCTCGCGGCCGACTTCATCGAAGAGATCGTAGCGCCCCCGGACAACAACAACGGTCAGAACACGCAGAACGGGTCGTGCGGCAACGGGCTGGTCATGATCGGGCCGTTTCTTCTCCTGCCGCTGTGGTTGAGGGGACCGGTCGGATTTCGCAGCCGGCGAAGCCGGACTTCACGGTGAAACCGCACACGAAGCGACTCGATATGCGGTGTGCGCGATGCGGCTGAGAGGACTCGAACCTCCACGGGATTTCTCCCACTAGATCCTAAATCTAGCGCGTCTGCCAATTCCGCCACAGCCGCTCGCGCGTGGTCAGCGGCCTTAAAACGCCTCTGCGGGCACGGTCGCATCGCGGATCGACCATTATCGCCGAAGGCGCGCTCGTGGAAAGCACCGTGGTTGGCATAGGAACCGTCGGGCGAGAGAGGCGGCCTAAACTGAATCCGGTCCGCCTAGCGCCCGGAGCATCGTCAGGTAGGACTCATACGCCGCCCGGACCTCACGAAGCGTATCGCCGCCGAACTTGTTCAGGAATGCCCTGGCGATCTCGAACGCCACCACGTTCTCCGCCACCACGGAAGCGGCCGGGACAGCACAGATATCGCTTCGCTCATAATCCGAACGCTCGGGCTGCCTGGTGACAAGATCAATACTGTCCAGACCGCGAAGGAGGGTGCTGATCGGTTTCATGGCTGCGCGAATCACGATCGGCTCGCCGTTCGACATACCGCCTTCCAGCCCGCCAGCGTTGTTGGTGCGTCTGGCAAAGCCGAGGCTGGGCGTTGCGTGGCGCGCGGCGTCGAAGTCGATCTCGTCGTGTACCCGGCTGCCCGGTAGCTGAGCCGCTTGAAACCCGAGCCCGATCTGAACACCTTTGAACGCCTGAATCGAACCCACGGCGCCCATCAATCGTCCGTCAAGCTTATCCTGCCAACGGGCACAACTACCCAGTCCCGGCGGGTGACCGTGCACCTGGACCTCGACGACTCCGCCCAGTGTGTCCTTGTCCTGTTTGGCTCGGCGGATCGCCTTGATCATGTGGTCAGCGACGGACGCGTCCGGGCAATAGACTTCGTTCGCGTCGCGTGACGCTCGGAGCTGAACCGGGGTCGCGGTCGGCGGGATCGACGCCTCGACCTTCCCGATCCGCACGACGTATCCGACAACCTCGATCGAGAACTCGTTCAGCAGGCATCGTGCCACGCCGCCGGCAGCGACGCGGGCGGCTGTCTCTCGCGCCGATGCACATTCCAGGGTGTTGCGGCAATCCGTCGTGATCCACTTCAGACTTCCCGCAAGGTCGGCGTGACCCGGTCGGGGACGGTGGATGGGTTCCGCGGTGTCGATGCGATAATCGCGATTGGCCAGCTCGACCGCGATGGGTGACCCGATCGTGACACCGTTGCGGACGCCGGTCACGATACGGGCGGCGTCCTGTTCGATCTTCATCCGCCCGCCGCGCCCGTACCCACCCTGCCGGCGGGCCAGCTCGGTGTTGACGACCTGCTCGTCGAGCGTCACGCCCTCGGGCATGCCCTCGATCAACGTCACCAACAGTTGACCGTGCGATTCACCGGCCGTTCGATAGTCAAGCCTGGACATCTCCACACCATTTTAGGGTTCGTTGCCGATTCCGTCAGCCCACGGCATCCGGTTACGGACCAACCCCGCACTTGAAGAATCCACCCGGTCGCATAGACTTTTCGGCATGGGCGTCGAATCGCATCAGTTCGAAGTCTCGACCCGTGGGAATTGCCAGGTCGTCAACATCACCGACCAAGTGGCACGCTGCGTGACGGACGGTCAGATCAACGCGGGCACCGCCACGGTCTTCGTCATCGGCTCGACCGCGGGCGTCACGACAACCGAATTCGAGCCCGGATTGGTCAATCGCGACCTGGCCGTCGCCTTCGAGAAAATCGCCCCCGAGGACGGCACCTACCTCCACGAACAGACCTGGCACGACGACAACGGACACTCACACGTCCGTGCATCGCTGCTCGGTCCGAGCCTGACCGTCCCGGTGATCGATCAGCAGCTTCAACTCGGCACCTGGCAGCAGATCATCCTGATCGACTTCGACACGCGGGCGCGGTCTCGAAGACTGATCGTGCAGGTGTTGGGTGATTGAGGAGGGGCGCGTGTCGGTTTAGCCCGCAGCGGCCAGTGCTTTTCGCAGGGCTTGCGCCAGCTCGTCCGCCCTGCCCTCGGGGTACTTGCCGGCCATCCACCGGTACCCGAGCCCGTCCACCGCCTTGCGGGGAATGAGATGACAATGAACGTGAGGAACCACCTGGCCTGCGACCGGCCCCTGGTTGATCAGCACGTTGAACCCCTCTACACCCGTCACGGAGAGCAGCGCACGACCGAGCACGGGAACAGCCGCCAGAACCGCCGCGGACATTTCGGCTGGCATGTCCGTGATCAGCGCGTAGTGATCGCGGGGAATGACAAGCAGGTGGCCCTCCGACACTGGGTTGATGTCCAAAAACGCGAGGACGGCGTCGTCTTTGTACACGACCCCGGCCGGAA
>JASFUW010000530.1:0-3517 GCA_050050135.1 Phycisphaerae bacterium | reverse complement strand
ATGAGGTCCTACGTTACAACACCAATGCGGAATTCGGCAGTGCCAACTCCTGGGAGATCTGCGAACCGACGGCTCCTGATAGATACCATTTCGGCGTTTATGTGGCACCTCATGTCTATTTCGTGCCGTACATCGACCACACGACAGTATTGCGGTACGACACGAGCGACCCGGGTGGCTTCTGTGCGCCAACCGCCTGGGAGACCTGTGACCCTCATGCAATTCAGGACCCCGTCGGGACCGGAATATACGCTGGTGCCGTCGCGGATGAGCGCTACGTCTACTTTACTCCAGAGGCTCCTGACGGGGAGTTTCTGCGCTATGATACCGAAGCAACCTTTTGTGGGAACACGTCCTGGCTTGCCTTCGACCCTGGCGAGAACGGTGTAGGAGCAGACCCCGACGGCTATTGGGGCGGCGTTTTCGACGGACGATACGTCTACTTCGCGCCTCACCATAACGGAACCGACTACCACGGGGAGGTACTTCGATACGACACGACCGCCCCCTTTGACGGGGCATCGGCGTGGTCCGTGTTCGATGTGCAAAACAGCGCGCCACCCGGCGCGAAAGGTGGATACAGTGGCGCCGTCTTCGATGGCCTATACGTGTACTTCGTTCCTTTCTACGAGTCCAACGACGAACCTCATGGTGAAGTTCTCCGTTACGACACCAGAGAGCCTTTTGCCACTGCATCGTCGTGGGACACGTTCGACTACGGCGAGAACTGCGCGGGCGAGTGCACGGACCCCGACGGATACGCTGGCGCTGTCGTCGCTGGGCAATACGTGTATTTTGCTCCGTACAAGGCTACGACAACCGACGGCCACCACGGTGAAGTGCTGCGTTATGACACCCTCGCTGATATCCCAGCCGTCTCCGAGTGGGGTCTTGCCGCCCTGATCCTCCTGCTCCTGACATGCGGCACGCTGGTGCTCACGCGGCGCAGGGCGGTTCCGGGCTAGGCGGCCCGGGCCTTTGGGCTTGTACTGCGCCGCGGAACGTGCCATATCGTGTGATAAGCGCGCGATCCGTGTCGCCCATCCACCGATCACCTCTGAAGTTGCGCCTACTGGTGCCCAGCCTGGGCGCAGCCGCCTCCGGGCGGGCAACCGCCCGCGGGAGAAAGGGAAGTGAAGAACAAGAAAAAAAGTCGCGAAACGGACCCAGTTTTCCACACTGGCGCTATCAAAAACGCCGTTCGCCGTGGCTTCGTCGTCGGCCGAACCCGCTAATCGCGACTGCGGATATCGTCGCCCTGCCCCCTCGCTTTCGGCACCGCACGCGGAGGCAGCGAGACCAGCCCAAGTCCCGGAAGGACGTCCGATTCTAGCCCAGCAATTCATTGCTGGGTATGTAGCATCGGCGGGCAACCTCAGTCCCGTAGGGACGGCTGAAAGACCCGCTCGGCAGCCCACGGGCGCCAACATGAACCGTACGATTCCGGGCGCTGCACCCTGTACCCGATCTGGTCCGCCGTTTGCCGGTAATCGGATAGGGGGTACGTTCCCCCCGGCCGACAGTCGGCCCGGAGAGGTCCAAAACCGCCAAAACCCGCGCGAAACGACTCCGCCGGCAGCCGTGACCGGAGCGAGGAACCGAAGATGTTTCTGATTCACAAAGCGGAGTGGCTGGCCCCGAAGGTCCGGCTCATCGAGGTCGAAGCCCCTCGGGTCGCCAGGCACCATCAGCCGGGCCACTTCGTCATCGTCCGGGTCCACGACCACGGCGAGCGGATTCCACTGACCATCGCCAAGTCCGACCGCGAGACCGGCATCATCACCCTGATCATCCAGGTCGTCGGAGCCACTACCGAGCTGCTCTGCAACCTCGAAAAGGGCGAGTCGATCGCCAACGTCGTCGGCCCCCTCGGCAAACCGACCGAGATTCGCGATTTCAAGAACGCCGTTCTCGTCGGCGGCGGCGTCGGCACAGCCGTCATCTACCCCCAGGCGAAGGCCCTCAAAGAGGCCGGCAACTACGTAATGGCCATCGTCGGCGGCCGAACCAAAGACTACGTCATCCTCGAAAAACAGCTCGCCGAATACTCCGACGTCGTCTATCCCTGCACCGACGACGGCAGCTACGGCTACCACGGTTTCGTCACCGGCAAGCTCAAAGAGCTGCTCGACGACAAGGACCGCCCCGTCGGCGCGGTCATCGCAGCCGGCCCCGTCCCCATGATGCGAGCCATCGCCGATGTCACCAGGCCATACGGCGTCCACACGATTGTTTCGCTCAACCCGATCATGGTCGACGGTACCGGAATGTGCGGCGGATGTCGTGTAACCATCGATGGCGAGATGAAATTCGCCTGCGTCGACGGCCCCGAGTTCGACGCCCACGCCGTAGACTTCAACGAACTGGCCGACCGCCTCGGTACCTACAAGGACCAGGAAAAAATCGCATGGGAAAAGCTCCACGCGGGCCACAAGTGCCGACTGGCTGACGCCGCCCCCGCGACAGGAAGTCCGAAATGAAACCGTCCGAACGCATGAAGATACCGCGGCAGGATATGCCCGAACAAGCTGCGGCCGAGCGGGCGAAGAACTTCTGCGAGGTCAACCAGGGCTACGACGCCCCGACCGCCTGCACCGAAGCCGCAAGATGCCTCCAGTGCAAGGACGCCAAGTGCATCCGCGGCTGCCCAGTCGGCGTCGACATTCCCGGTTTCGTTTCCGCCGTATCCGAAGGCGACCTGAACAAGGCCGCCGACATCCTCTTCGCCGACAACGTCCTCCCCGGCGTCACCGGCCGCGTCTGCCCCCAGGAAACCCAGTGCGAGGAACTCTGCGTTAGAGCCAAGAAGGGCTCGTCCGTCGGTGTCGGCTACCTCGAACGATTCGTCGCCGATTGGGCCCGCGAGCACCGCAAGGACTTGTTCGAACCGCCGCCGCCGACCGGCAAGAAAGTCGCGGTTGTCGGCTCCGGTCCCGGCGGTCTGACCTGCGCGGGCGAACTCGCGAAAAAGGGCCACGCCGTCACCGTCTTCGAAGCCCTACACACCGCAGGCGGCGTCCTGATGTACGGCATCCCCGAGTTCAGACTACCCAACATCATCGTCGAGGCCGAGGTCGAGACGCTCAAGCGCCGCGGCGTCGAGATCATCACGGACGTCGTGATCGGCCAGACCTACACCATCCCCGAACTCATGGACGAAGAGGGCTTCGACGCCGTCTTCATCGCCAACGGCGCAGGCCTGCCCATCTTCCAGGGCATCCCCGGCGAGAACCTCAAGGGCGTCTACTCGGCCAACGAGTTTCTCACCCGCGTCAACCTGATGAGTGCCTACAAGTTCGGTGAAGGTGATGAGACCGACACGCCCGTCATCAAGGCGTCTCAGGTCGTGGTAGTCGGCGGCGGCAACACAGCCATGGACGGCGTCCGCACCGCCCGTCGCCTCGGTGCCGACCCCGCGACACTCGTCTACCGCCGCTCCCGCGAGGAGATGCCCGCCCGCGTCGAAGAGGTCAAACACGCCGAAGAGGAAGGCGTCACCCTAAACCTGCTCACCAAC
>JASFUW010000529.1:0-3519 GCA_050050135.1 Phycisphaerae bacterium | reverse complement strand
CCGCTGTGACACTTCCGACAGTTGTTGAGGCCCTGGGGATACGTAACCTCCCCATAGTCCAGCCCGCCGTGCAGCACGTCGAACGTGTGGCCCGCGTGGATCTTATGAACCATGTACTTGAAGTCGCCTTCGCCCTCGGCGAGGTCGGGCGTGTGACAATTGGCACAGTATTCGGCCTTGAAGAAGCGCCCGTGGAACACCAGGCCGGCGTGGCACTCGTTGCAGGAGTCCATGGCCGCGATGTTCCGCGTCTCGGTCACGTCGCTTCCATCAGGTACGAAGTCGAAGACCAAGTTCTGGTCTTTCAACGGAACCTCGCTGGTACTGATGTGCCCGGCCACGCGGTGAGTTAGCCCGGGCTCGTAGCTCACGCCGGATACATTGGCCACGTCCGTAAGCATGGTGAACACGTAGGTGCCGTCGCCGTTGTCGACAAGGGATGATCCGTTGTCGTAAAACGGCCAGATCGAACCGTCGTCGTTCGTACGCCGCGTGTATGCGACCCTGGTGGTCGGATCACCGGGCGACCCGGGAACAAGCTTGGTGAGGGTGAAGCCAACGGTTCGATTACTGTCCTCCCAAAGGGCACCGAGGCCCGTGATCGGCGTGCCGTCGGCCGTGGTTACGCTGAATTCGACGACCGGCGGACTCCCGATGGTGACGGAAGTGATCTCGCTTGTGACGTCCAGCCCCCCGATGACGTCGTCGGACGCGGTGCCCAGGTCAAACGCCTCGGCGCTGGGACAGATGTTCTCGTACACACATTCACCGGCCGCGTTGCACGTGTCCATCGTGCACTCGTCGCCGTCGTCACAGTCGGCGTTGGTCGTACACCCGGCCGGGCCGGGGGTGGGACAGCCCGGGATGAACGTCACCGCGACGCCGGACGCGGCCACAGTGAACGCGAGAACCAGCGTTGACCGAGTTGTCAGTTTCCGTAGTTCCATGGTCCAAACCTCCACAAGACTCCGTTGACAGGGGATTGAAATCATTCCTGATCGGCACGCTGCCACGAGCGTGCCGCCAACCATCGAATCCAAACCACCCAACCCAGGCTGAACCATGCAAGCGTCCAATCCTGATTGGGCGGTCGCCCTAACCAAGGCATCTGCCGGCGTTCAACGCGCCATTCAAAGCCGCCGACGCGGGGCAAGCCCCGCACGCGGGCACACAAGTTGTCGGTTCGTGGTTCCGGCCATCACGGCCCACGGAGAACTTTCACCTGCAAGTTACGGGCCACTCAAGGCCCCGCTGCGCACCGGCAAGCAGCGACCGCGCTCGCCTCATGAACGACCAAAGAGCACGGTGTCCCCACTGACATTCCCAATACACGCACGCCCACTGATTGTCGATCGGTTTGCATCGCCTGCGTACGTTAGCGATCCCGAAACAAGGGGCTTCCAACCGCGCCCGACTATGCCTCCTCACCCGTAACCCGATTCGGTACTACATTTGACGGGCCACGGCAAGAAAAAAGTTGCCACATTCCTCACCTGCTTAAGCGCCACAACTGTACACCGACCGACCGAGAAACAAAGGGGCTGACACTCTTGACGTCAGGGGAGAACGCAGGTTGAACTAATACTAGGAGCCATTCGCGTTAGGCCGTCGAATGCATAACGACCTTAATCAGTCGTACGTCGGCAGCCAATCAAACGGGTCCCGCACAACAGTAGTGGGCATGTTCCACCTGCGTGCCGCCCGACCGAACCGACGACCTTTGCCATCTTGACAGTCAGTGCCGTACTCCCTTCACATTGCAGCGACCGGTCGAATCCAGAGCGTCCGAAGTCGGTCGAACTACTGCTCCGGTGTCCGCGCACCGGACAGGGCACTCGGTGGTTGTGACTTTTTGTGTCCACGCGTCGCACTGACACCCGGCATCACGACTGCGAAAAAACGCCCAAACCCCGAAAAGTCATTGGAACCGAGGTCGGTTTCTCGATACATAACGCGGCTGGAAACGTTGTCTTCGTGGCCGGGGCCAATCGTTTTCTTTCTAGCAACGCCGCCGCGTGTCCTGCGTCGGTGTGAGATGCGCGCGGCGGTCGGCTCGTGTTGGGTGATCGGACGCCCGGCGGCGGCGGGGCCTTTGGGTCGGCACGATGCGGTCGCGTCTGATCGTCTCAATCGCTGTTTCGTCTCAAACCGTGACGCGAACAAAAGGAGAAGCAAATGCATGGATGGACTATCGGACCACGTACTTGGTGCCGGCGGCTGTCGTCGACGGGCTTGCCCGCAGCCATAACAGGTGTCGTTATTGCTAGCGCCGGATGCCCGGCCCCGCAACTGGATCTGTGCGCAGGGGTTGTGTGTGACGACGGCGACTCCTGCACTACCGACACCTGCAACGCGGCGTCCGGCGACTGCGAATACGACGCGGTCGTCTGTCCCGCGGGTGAGCAATGCAATGCGGCTACCGGTGAGTGCGAAGCGGGCCCCGGCGATCCACCGGAGTTTACGAACGCCGATGCAACTCGGGGCGGCGCCTTGTATGACGAGTACTGGGAGGTGGCGGGCGTCGCGGCAGCCGAACCGACCGAGGATCATCCGCTGTGGGCGACGCGGCCCGACATGACGTCCAACCCACGCAGCGGCGCCGAGACGTGGCGCTGCAAGGAGTGCCACGGCTGGGATTACAAGGGGGTGAACGGCGCTTACGGCGGCGGAGACCACCGCACGGGTATCGCCGGAGTTTTCGGAACAAGCTTGTCGCCACAAGCGACCTTCGACACGATCAAAGACGGCCATGGGTACGGGGCGGCAGGCCTGACCGACGCCGACATCTGGGACCTCGCCCGATTCGTGCTCGACGGACAGGTCGACACCGATAACCTGATCGACGGCAACGGCGCGTTTGTCGGAACGGAGGGGGACGGCCAGCCCACTTACGACAACACGTGCATGGCGTGCCACGGTGCTGACGGGCTGGGTAGGCCCCCGGGCTCCGACGTCGACTACGAGGACTCTGTCGGGGAAATCGCCAACGACAACCCCTGGAAGTTTCAGCACATCGTGCGTTTCGGGGATCCCGGCACAACGATGCCGCCGCAGCATGGGATGCTGACCGTGTCAGAACTGGCGGACCTGGGTGCGTATGCGCAGACGCTGCCGACCGGACCGACACAGGATGTCGGCGACCCCGTCGCGGGAGCGAATTTCTACACGGCCAACAACTGCGCGTTCTGCCACTGTGCCGACGCTGCGGGCGGATGCCTTCCAGGCACACCTCCACTCGTGGACGAGGAGAGCGGCGATCTCTTCGACGTCCTGAGCGGCGCTGATTCACACACCGGAGGCACGGTGCCCGGAGCAACCCAGCAGGACGCCGACAATCTGGCGGCGTGGTTGGCCACACTTTAGGTCCGACGCTCATGGAAGTAGCTGGTGCGTCCGACGCCGCACCGGCTCTTCTTCCTTTCGGGGGCACGCAGATGCGTGCGTGAGCCCTCGTTCTGTACAGAACCGGGTCGAAGGACGATCCGCGTTCAGCCGGTGAACACGAAAGCGTTCAGAAGG
>JASFUW010000528.1:0-3526 GCA_050050135.1 Phycisphaerae bacterium | reverse complement strand
GACATGCCGGCGAGAATGCGGAACGACCTGAACCTGATCCGCGAGCTCGGCGACTCCTCGGGTCGCAGGTTCTTCCTCCGTGCCCTGCCCGTCCGCATGCCGCAACCGGACGTGGGCAACCCGGAATGGAACCTCGCGAGTGTCTCCGCGAAGTATTCCCTCCAGGTGGCAGCCTTTGAACCGACGGGCGAGTTTGCTTCCTACAAGCAGGCGGCCGCCGAGTATTGCGCGGAGCTTCGCGAGCGCGGGTACGAGGCATATTACCATCACGGCCCTGCGTCGAGCGTCGTCACTGTCGGCGCATTCGGGCCGGACGCGGTCAGGAGCGTGTCGGACGGGCGCGTCTGGCGGACGGTCTACGCCAGTGAGGTGCTCGCCCTTCAGCGTGACGAATTGTTGAAGCACAACCTGTTGAACGGGCACGTTTACCGCGTGCGTGACGTGAACGGCGAGATGGTCCCGGTTCCGTCGCGTTTGGTCGAGGTCCCCCGCAACGAGGACGGCGAGCCTTGGTAAGTCCGGCGACCGTCCTGATCGCAACGACAAACCAGGGCAAGTTGCGCGAGGCACGCGCAGTGCTGGCGGATCTTCCCGTGACGATCGCCACGCTTGCCGACCATCCCTCGCTGCCTCAACCGGTCGAGGATGCACCGACCTTCGAGGGCAACGCGAAGATAAAGGCGTTGCACTACGCCAGGCTCACGACGTGCTGGACGTTGGCTGACGACTCCGGGCTGGAGGTGGACGCCCTCGGCGGCGAGCCCGGCGTTCACTCCGCCCGCTATGCGGGTGCGGGTTGTGACGACCTCGCGAACAACGCCAAGCTCATCCGTGCGCTCGCGGGTGTTGAATCTAAGCAGCGGACCGCCCGGTTCCGCTGTGCGGTCGCCCTCGCGGACGGTGAGGCGATCGTGGCCACGGCTTCCGGGTCCGTCGAGGGCGTCATCGTGGACGACCCACGCGGGTCGGGCGGGTTCGGCTACGATCCGCACTTCTTCGTTCCCGAGTTCGACATGACCACCGCCGAGATGCCGCCCGAACTGAAGAACCGGATCAGCCATCGGGGTCGGGCGCTCAGGGGCATCCGCCCGGCGATCGAACGGCTGCTGTCACCCCCTACACATTAACGCCGACGGGAAGAGCCCATGAGAATTCGACCGCCGCGTGCGGCGGGCAGTTGTCCCCGGTTCGGCGTTCGATATAATCCCGACCTCGGTATCTGCGTGGAACTGGTGACAACCCTGGAGGCGCGCGCTTGGATCAACCTCTGGTACCCCGGCAGATGTTCTTCACGAGAGGGACGGGCAGGCATCGCAAGAACCTCCAATCGTTCGAGGAGGCGTTGCGCAACGCAGGGATCGCCGCGTTCAACCTCGTGCGTGTCAGCAGCATCTACCCGCCCAACTGCAAGTTCGTCTCGCGGGAGAAGGGCCTGGCGATGCTCACACCGGGGCAGATTGTCTTTTGCGTGCTCGCGGAGTGCCGCACCAACGAGCCGAACCGACTCGCGGGCGCGGGCATCGGGCTTGCGGTCACGTCCGAGCCCTCCGAACACGGGTACATCGCCGAGTATCACGGGTTCGGCATGAAGCAGCGTGTCTGCATCGACCACGTGGAAGATATGGCCGCCGCCATGTTGGCCAAAACGCAGGGCATCGAGCTGGACCCGGACAAGGCCTACAACGAGCACAAGGAAATCTATCAGGCCAAAGGGCTCATCGTTCGGACACGAGCGGTCGTCCAGACCGTCGAGGGCGACAAGAACGGCTTGTGGACGTCCGCGGTGGCGGCCGCCGTGTTCATCCTGTGAACCACCTGCACCGAATGACGGGCGCGACTGCATGGGACAGAGCCGTCGCCCACGCTACGCCCGAGTCGCCGGGCATCGAGCCCGCGTCACGGCTTCGGGCCGACGATGACAAACCCGCAATCAGGCAGATGTAAAGATGAGAACATGTGAGCATCGAAATGAGACGTGTGAGGGCAATCCCTGGTTGACCGGGCAGACCATCGACCCGCTCGTTCTACCCGGCAACGAAGCCGTCGCCGACATGATCGACAACGTCTTCGCGCGGAGCGGGTTCAACGCCCGTCGACTGGCGGAAGGTGCGCAGTTGTACGCCAAGATGCTCGAAGCCGACGCCACGGTCTGCATCACGCTCGCCGGTGCCATGACCCCGATTGGCATGGGCGGCGTCTTCGTTTCCCTGATCGAACGAGGCTTCGTCGACTTCATCATCTCGACCGGCGCGAACATTTTCCATGACATGCACCGGCCGTTCGGTTATCCGCTCGTCCAGGGAAGCCCGGACGTGGACGACAACGCACTCGCTGACGACGGCGTGTCACGGATTTATGACGTCTTCATCGGCAACGACGACAGTCTGCTGAAAACAGACGCACTGGTCCACAAGGTGGCGCAGAAGCTGGACTCCGAGACACCGTTTTCCACCGCCCTGCTCCACCACGAGTTGGGCAAGAAGCTATGGGAGGAAGCCGACACGCCGGAAGGCTCGTTCGTGGCTGCGGCCTCCAAGTTCGACGTGCCGATCTTTACATCTTCGCCCGGTGACTCCGCCATTGGAATGAACCTGATGCTCCCGCAATTGCTGTCGCGGCGAATCCCCATGAACCCGCTGCTCGACGTGATCCAGACCACGGCCATCGTCCGCAACGCCGAAAAGAACGGCGTGGTCGAGATCGGCGGCGGCTCACCCAAGAACTTCTACCTGCAAACGCAGCCGAGCATCCACCAGATGCTGCTCGATAAGTCCAAGGGCGGGCACGATTACTGCTTGCAGCTGACGGCCGATCCGCCGCACTGGGGCGGTCTTTCCGGCGCGACGCCGTCGGAAGCGAAGAGCTGGGGCAAGATCCGCGACGCGGAGAAGGATAACGTCGTCGTCTACTCGTGCGCGTCGATCACGTTCCCGCTCATCGCACAATACGCGCTCGCTCGCGTGAACCCGCGCCCACATCGCAGACTGTACAAGCGCCTCGACGAAGTCACCGACGAGCTGAGAGAAGCTGCACGCAACAACTCCGAACTGAAAGCCGAACACCCGGAGCTGTTCTGAATGCACCGCAAACCTCCGAACCGCGCCCGTAAGGAAGCGGCCCCCATTCCGAACCGCGCCCGTGAGGAAGCGGCACCTCGGTGGCACGGGTCGACGCAGACGACCCGTGGAACTGTCCTGGACGCACGAAACCGCCCACCCGTCCCAATCCGCGCCCGTCAGGAAGCGGCCCGACCGTAACACCCCCACCATGGAAACCCTGCCCAACAACTTCCTGGGTCTCGAAGAACAAGACCGCCGATACGATCGCGCCCGCTTCGCCGTTTTGCCCGTCCCCTACGATTCGACCACCAGCTATCAACCCGGCGCGCGACACGGTCCCGCCGCCATCATCACCGCCTCGCAGCAACTGGAGTGGTTCGACGAAGAACTCGAGGTAGAGTGCCATGATATCGGCATTGCGACGCTGGACGCCGTCGAACCGAACATGGTCGGCCCGGAGGCCATGC
>JASFUW010000527.1:0-3530 GCA_050050135.1 Phycisphaerae bacterium | reverse complement strand
ATATTCTAGCCCCCGACCGATCTCGTCTCCCCCATAAACCCCCGCATATTGCAGCGCCGCCACCCCCGCTGCGGATCGCGCAAACGCGGACCCACCCGAGTTGAGCATATAACGGAAGCCACCGTCGGGGTTCTGACTGGCCTTGACGTACTCGACCGCCTGGTCGATCACACGTCGGTCCACGTAGACGCCCGCATTCCGAGCCGCCCTGAGTGCCATGATCTGGCAGATCGTGACCGACAGATCGGCGTCGTGACGGACAGGTTGATACCGCCATCCGCCCTCGTCGTTCTGCGTGCTGACGATCAGACGCACCGCCTTTCGCAGCGTCTCGCGAAGCTCCGAACGGGGCGTCATACCGTACACTTCCGCCAAGAACAGTGTCGCAAACCCGTGTCCGTACATCGGTCCGTGCGACGTCTCTGCCGCCAGCAGACCACTCTCCGAGCTATGCGCCAGCACGAACGCGAGCGCCCTGTCGACCGCCTCGCCATACCGTCCGCGACCCGGCGTGTTTCCATCCGAGATGAACGCCAGTCCCGCCAGCCCCGTGATCCCCACGTGCGGACCGTAATGAGACAGCCCCCCGTACGAACCGTCCGCCGCTTGTTTGCCGGCCAGCCACGCAAGACCCCGCTCCACGACCGCCCGATGTTCCGCGGTGATCTCTGATTGCCTGGCCGTTGCCGGGTCAGGAGTATCGGAACGTTGACGTGCCGCCGCGCACGGAAGGAGGACCGAAGCCCAGCAAAGGGGAACGCCGATCGAAACCCTCAACCCTGTCCGAACTCTTGCTGCACGCTCCACGTCCGCCCTCTTGCTCTTCTAATCCTCGTTCTCTTGCAGTGCCCGGTAGTACCGTTCGATCCAATCGCGGTAGCGTTCCAGGAACGTTTCGCCGATTCCCTGAATCACCTCCTCGCGATCGCGCATCGGCAGATGCCCCCAACTTCCCCGTAGCTCACGAAGGCGACCTCGCTTGCCCTCCGCGTCCGCTCCATCCGTGGGTCCGCCTTGCGCCGTGGTCGAACCGGGATCGTTGCTCGCCCGATCCGACGCGTCCGGCTTTCCTGCGTTTTCCGCCTTCGCATCGCCTCTGCGCCGCTTGTCGGACTCGCCGCGCGGCTCCGAGCTGCGAACCGCCCGCCGACGCGACGCAGCCAACTTGATGACCTCGTCCAGGCGCTCCATGATCTTAGCCTGCAACGACTGCGTTTCTTCGCCGGGATCGAAGTCGATTTCCAACTTGCGGCTGGACGCATCCATCATCCGCTGGATATCGCCCATGACATCCTCGTCCCCTTCGCCGCGGGCTTTCTCGATCAACCGTTCGCCCAGTCGTTCGCTGCTCGCGTCTTTTTCGCTCGGCTCCGGACGATCCTGAGCGGCCGCCGGCAGCGTGAATGACACGAACATCGGGATCAGCGCCAAAGCCCAACGCCACCACCCGATCGCGCCACGCCAACTGCGCTCGCCTTCCCGTAGGCTCGATCTGCTGACATTCTCGAAACCAGTCGTCTCTGCCATCATTGCGGCACCTGTGCACGTTCCATTACGGGTGTTGGGCTCCTTCCGTCACGCGTTCCGTGAGTCGGCGCAACTCCGCCTGATCCTCACCGATGATCTTTAGTTCGCTGAGCACGGCCTCCGTGGCCTGCTCGGGGTCGAACGAGGCGTGGATGCTGCGTGTTCGCTCGTTGATATCGGCTTGCATGGACTTCAACACCAGCAGCTCAGCCAGTGTGGGCAATGGTCTCTGGTCGCCCGACCCCCCGCCCTGCCCCTGTCCGCCGGCCTGTTCCGCTTCCATAAACTCCTTGTCTAAGGGGAAGGTTTCCGTCTCGCGAATGGCGTTGATAAGCTGCCTCAACTCGCGGACAATCCGATCTACGACCACCAGAAGGTCTCGGTCGAGCTGCCGACCGCTGAGCCGAACGCGACTGTCCGTCATCCACTTCGATACGCGCCCCAGGACCCAGCGATACACCGGGACCTTCTCGAAATCCGGCCGTTGTGTATCGACGAGTGTGCGAATCTCGGCCTGCTTGTTGGCCAGCTTGCCGGCGGTGCGTGCCTCGACCCGCCCGATCCGACCGCGCTCGACGATCGCATCGAGCAGACCTTCGATACCCTCGTTGACCTCGATCTGTGCGGCGAGAATCTGCTCGAGATCCTCGCGAATCTTCGCCAGCGACCGCCTCAAAACCTGCTGCTCCGTCTCGCGGGCGAGTTCCTGAACCAGCTCGAGGGCATCGTGCAGCAGTGCCAACGCCTCGTCTTGGGCTGTCAGCGCGGGCGAGGCACCATGGCTTTCCAACTCCTGCTCCGCCGACGCCATGCGCTCCGCAGACTCGCCCAGCAACTCACCGACCGACCGAGTTCGTTGCGCCAGACCGAGTTCCTCACCCAACTGCTCCGCGTTCCGCCGCAACCCGCGTTGCGTCTCCCCGAGCAGTTCCAACGACGCGCCCTCCGTTTCGATGAGCGTCGCCTCGTGCGTCGCCCTGCGAAGAGATTCCTGCTCCTCGATCAACAACGCGATCGTCTCTTCCAGTCGTCCGAGCCGCTTCTGCAACGCCTCGAGTTGTCGCTCTTCCCGCTCCCGCAGAGCGGACAGAATCTTTCGCAGCGCCGTCACCGTCGCTTTTTGTTCGAGTGTCGCCGCCGCCGTGCGGTTCGCGCGGATCGCGTCGGACGCCCACCGGGCATGTTTCCGCACGCCGTGTGCGCGAGCCGCACGAAGCGCCGCGTCGATCGATTCACGAGCAGCCGCCTGGTCCCGGTCCTCGGAAGATGCACTTTCCGCTTCCGGACCTCGTAGCCGATTCATCTTCTCTTCGAGCTGCTCGATCTCGTCTGCAAGTTGGTCCTGCTCCCGCGCCATCGTGCCGAGCGCGTTCGCTTCCGTTTCGCTGAGCGACTCCACCGACTTACCCAACGTCCGCCGCCCGAGTTCACCGGTCTGCCGCTGCAACGCATCCTGACGATCAGCCAGGCTCACGGCTCGGGTGACCAGCTCTTGAAAGCTCCCCCATTCCGACATCAGCGCCAGGACACCACGCAAACGATCAACGGCCTCTAGCTGTTGCGTGCGCGCCGCCGCAACCGAAGCCTGCTGAAACGCCGCGTCGCTACCGTCGCGAACATGTTCCAGCTCACCAATCGCAAGCGTCATCGGTCCCGCGGCGATATCCCGAAGCAACCCACCCACGCGAACAAGGTGCGCCCGGAACTCATCCTCACCGGCAAGGTTGGCCTCGATTCGTGCGAGGAGTCGGTCGAGACGATTGACCACCTCACGTACCCGCGCAGTCAGACGCCCTTGCCGGTTCCCCAAATGACCGGCGGTCTGCTGCTCGAGCTCGTCGAGCGGCCGCGGTTCCGTGGAGTCGTCTCGCAGCGCCGTCACCTGCTCCATGACGTCCGTTTGCTCGAGCAAAACCTGCCGGATTCTCGTTTCGACGTGGGCCAAGTCGCTGCGAAGCCGATCCTCGAACTCGACCTCACTGATGATCTTGATCTGCATCGGC
>JASFUW010000526.1:0-3551 GCA_050050135.1 Phycisphaerae bacterium | reverse complement strand
GAACCTACTGGGGCACGGCAACCTGGTGTGCAGTGCCGTGCCGCTGTTGCGGTTCATGGACTTCTATCAGGTCGGCGTCGGCGGTATCGCGGGAGTGCCTTTGTACGGCTCAGCCCCCATGAACGGTTCGCATGGCGGCTTATTGCCCGGGACCAGCACCGTGATGCAGCAGCGTAACGATCGCGTTAACTTCGTGCTGCTTTTCAACAAGAGTCACCCGACGGAGCCGGCCGTTGCGGCACGAGAAGCCGTAGACTTCCACATTGACTGGCTTCAGGACAACAACTTCGCATGGCCCACCGCGGAAGTTGAGGGATTCTGGGTCGACACCGAGTACACCGGAGATCAGCCGGAATTCGGCGGATTCAACGCGCCGTTCCGGAGCATCGTCAGGGCCGTCAACGCCACCGGTGGTGATGGTATGAAGATGCGATTCAAACCCGGCGACACGGCCTGGGCCGGTACGTTACACAACAAAATGCGTTTGGATTCGCCGTTTGGCGTGATGCGGATCGGTGCGAATTGATGGGCGGCTGGCGATGAAGGTGAGGCCCGCGTCATGTTGGTCCTGAGTCAACCTGCACAGACTGGCAGCTGGAGGGCGTCGTGAAACAGACATGTCGAGTGGTGGCAAGCGCGGTTCTCTGGCTGGCGCTCGCGGGTCAGGCAATCGGTCAGTGCGAGGTATTCCGCGCGAATGGAGACCAGTACGACGTGCTCGGCGACAGCGTCGGCGTACACGGCGATTGGCTGGTCTACACGCAACGCTGGGTGGTCCATGTCATGCACTGGACCGGTGCGCGCTGGACTCACTACACGGACTTGACACTTCCTTCATATGTGGGTCAGGTGGATGTGTACGGCGACGTCATCGTTGCCGGCGTGCTCGGCGACTCTGATGTATACGTGTATCGTTTCGACGGTTCCGACTGGGTGTTGGAACAGACGCTGTATGATCAATGGACAAACGCGTTTCAGCACGGGCGCACGCTGGATGTGCACGGCAATTTGCTGGTAACCTGCTACCCGCTCGGCTTCCCGTTCGACAACGGCACGTGGATCTACCGTTACACAGGCGGGCAATGGGTTGAGGAATACTCGAGTTCAGCGCCCAACGTGGCAGTTGCCACCGACGGGTATCGGGTCTTGCTGGGATCCGATAGCTCTTTCAGGGTCTTCTCGTACGACGGCTCTCAGTGGGATTCCGGGTATTCCTCACTCGGAATTGCCGCCGGCATCAACCTTAACCTTTCCGGCCCATTGGCCGTAGCTAGCGCGCAGCCCGACCTCTCCGGACGAGCGCAGGTATTCCGCGAATGCGACGGCCAGGACGAACCGTGGTGCGAAGGCACTGGTTTCTTCAATGTGAACGGCGATGTCGGACTCGCAGGTGACACACTGGCACTGCCTATAGACGATCAACTCAAACTCCTACACGACGTCCAAGGCCAATGGGAAGCGTTCGACGTGCTCTCGGGGACGGACGCAGACGACTCGTTCGGCCGCAGCGTCGAAATGGGCGGCGAATGGATCGTCGTTGGAGCGCCAAAAGACGACACGAACGGCGAAGACTCCGGCTCCGTTTACGTCTTTCGGCGAGATGTCACCTACGTGACGCCCGATGCGAAGGGCTCCGAACTCGGTACTTGTGAGCTTCCGTTCGGCACGATTCAGGGGGGTCTGAGTGCGCTGGGGCCGAGCGGCGTGATGCTGATTTACGCCGGCACGTACGCCGAAGCGCCGATGGTGCTCGACTCTCCGGTCAACATGTCGGCGGCCGGTGGCACCGTGCGGATCGAGTAAGCGATCCGGCAACCGTGTGGAGCTCAGGCGAGGTCGGAGTGGAGATCGGGCAGCGGGAAGAAGCGCATGTGCCATTGGAGTACGCGCTTAGGATCGCGCGATCGACGCGCCGATCCGCGAATGCGAGAGCTGAGGAGATTGACCGTGAAGATGGGAATGATGGGAGCAGGTGTATCGCTTTTCGTGACTTGCGCTGCGCTGGGCCTGGCGGGAGCGGGAAAGCCAGAACTCGAGATCACCCGCTCGACAATCGACGCGGGGGGCATCCTGCGGAGCACGGGTGGCGCTTTCGAAGTATCCGGGACCGTCGGCCAGTTCGATGCAGGCATAATGACGGGCGGCGTGTTCGAGGTCTATGGCGGCTTCTGGTTCCCGGTGGATTCTACCGAATGCGACGACAACGGGCTTGTCGACTACGCCGACCACGCGGCATTCACGGGCTGCATGCTCGGGCCGGGCGGTGGCCTCGGCGAAGTCCCATGCCCGTGTTACGACGCCGACCATGACCTGGCCATCACGCTTCGTGATTACGCGAGCCTACAGGCCGGCTTCGGCGGGCAGTAGCGGCTCAGTCGAACGCCGTGTTGCTGGAGAATGGGGCAGCTCCCTCTTCTATCGCGTAAAGTCAGGGCAGCCGCGTCGTTCGTCTAGTAGACGCACGATTATGCGAGCTCATGCACGTTAAACTGATACGTCGCGTGCAGGCGTGCTGACCTCCTTCCTTGAATCTGATTCACTCGCTGGTCGCACCACAGTTGCGGACTTAGAAACCAGGGAAATCAGCAGGGAGCCCCACTCGCGGACTGGAACGCGGCATGCTTCTCGGTGTCGCATGAGCGAAACCAGTGATGGAACACACCTGACGGTAATCGCGGAAGCACGACTATAGGATCACGCCGCCTGTCGGCATGCTCAGGCCACTGCCGCGCTCCATCCTGCGTGATTGAAGGGGGGGATTGCCGCCGTCGCGTCCAGTTCAATCCGCGTTTCCACGACCGAGAACGTCGATCAAGAACGCGGTATGACCCTGTGCATTGAGTACTACTACACATCATACCACACAAGACCGAAGGTCTGCGTTCGTAAGTTCCTGCGGTTAAACCTTGTTTCGGGTGGGGACCGCGAATGGCATGGCGACCGCTCATTTCGTGCGCGCAACGACGTCGCGTTCCGCGGCGATCAGTACTTCGAGCAGTTCCTCTCGGGTCTCGACCTCGAGAATTCGCTCGACCGTGACTTCGTCAAGGATGCGCATCAAACGGGCGAGGACGTGAAGGTGGTATCGATCGGTGTGGCAGCAGACCAGGAAAAACAACCGCGTCAGCCCGCCCTTGGGTGCGCCGAACCCGATGCCCCTCGGGCTTCGTGCGATGCAGATCAACTGCTCGGCGGACACGTAGGGCATGGGTTGACGGGCGTGGGGAATGGCGATGCCGTTGGGCAGCGCCGTGCTGCAGAGCGATTCGCGATCCTCCAAAGCGGTCAACAGGCCGGGACCGTCGTACAACGCACCGGTGGCGTCAGCCAGCTTGACCAGCTCTCTCAGAACCGAGGTGCGTGTTCGGGCGGGGAAGCGGACGTCGATACCTTCCAGGCCGATGAGGGGGGTGACGGTGAGCTTCGCTTCGTCGATGCTGGTGCTGCTGGGTCCGCCCATGGAGCGCTCGATGGCTACGAGTCGCTCCTCAGCCAGGGTCGGCATGGTCTGCTGCAGCCACTCCGTCACCTGAGCCCGGTTGAACCGCCAC
>JASFUW010000525.1:0-3551 GCA_050050135.1 Phycisphaerae bacterium | reverse complement strand
GGAAGCGGCCGTGGCAGACGGCCTTGCCCCCGAGGGGTTTCAGGTAGACGGCCAGGTCGTCGGACCAGACGCCGATGACGGTGTAGTCCTTGTTGGCCCTCAGCATGGCCAATGCTTCCACGCGGGTATCGTTCTGCTCGCTATCGAGTTGTGCGAATCCGAACCATCGGGCCTGCTCGCCGAGATCGCCCATGGACGGAGACCATCGCACCTCGCAGGCGACGATGACGGGCGGCGGCTCGTTCATGCGAACACCCAGGATGCCTCGACTATCGACTCCCGAGGCTGTACACCGGAGACGATCCCCTTCGGCCTCCCAGTCTTTCTTGGAGTCGCCGACTCCTGCGAACGCGTTCAGGGAGTTCAGGTCGATCGGGCGCCAGTCCGCAAGCTGTTCGTACGTTTGGACTTCGTCCACCCATGGCTGGAAGACTTCATGTCCGAGGTTCGTCGCCGCTGCGGCGGCGGATGAAGGCGCGGTTGCGCTCGGGCGTTCGACGTGGAGTCGCCGCATCCATGTGACCCAGCGCCGCTCGAACTCTTCGACGGCGTTTTGGACGGGAATGCCCAGCGCCGCGGAGAGCGCCTCGTCGTGGCTGTTGCCGGCCGCGAGTTCGCTGAGGAAGACGTACATGGTGTCGGGCCCGGTCTCGAACAGATACAACACGATGGCGGCCGACTGCTCGTAGAAGAGGGCGATGCGGTCTGGGTATTCCTTTTGAGCAAAGAGGTCGCGCAGTCGGAAGTATTCGCCCATGACGATGCGCTTGGCGAACCTTGCCGCTTCGCCGTAATGATCTCGCGTTTGCTCGAAGCGCCCGGCGACAGCTTCCTGAAGCCAGCGCGGAGCCATTCGGCCGGCGAAGAACTCGTTGATCATCGCGTGGGTGAGTTCGTGGGGCAGGACGCTCTGCATTCCGTATTCCCAGAGCGGTTTTCCGGTGCGGCCTGTACGGTTTGCGCGGCCTGCGTGTCGGCCTACGGGCCCGGTTTGTTTCTCGCTGAGCTGGTAGAAGAGGATGGCTTCGGTTCTGCCGCTGAGGCTCGAGAAGGTCACGCCGGCTGAGCCGTCGGGCCCGCCGTGCCTGTGGTAATCATGTTGCGTCGGGTATACGAGGATGGGGAAGCGAACGGCCCACGAGCGCCCGCCGAACAGTCGCTCGGTCATGAAGTCGAGATAGGTTTCCGCGCGTTCGGCGATGACTTCGGACAAGCGCTCGTTGGATGAGTACACGGTGAAGTGTTGTGTCTCATGGGCGAAGGGGGGGACGTCGTAGGCGTGGGGTGGCGGGAGGATCGGAGGCAAGTAGCCGGGGTCCTCGATGACGTCCAGACCTTCCCAGTCTGTTTCGGGCATGGGGATTTTGAAGGGGTCGGCGCGGTTTGCCAGGGTGGAGAAGTCGATCCGGTCGATCTCTTCTCGGCGCAGGCGGCTTAGCGCACGGCGGGCTCGGCGAACGTTCTCGTCGTGCTGTGAGACGTCGAGCAGTGTGCGCCACGTTTGTTCCGCTTCATCGATCCGGTTTGCCTTTTCGTAGGCCTGTGCAAGCAAGACGCGGGCTGCCTCATGGGCGGGGTTGTCGTTGAGCTCGCCCACCAGCAGCCTGATGGCTGTATCCACCTCGCCTCTTTCCAGCATGGTGGTGACGCGGCTGAGATCACTCGCCCGCGCTGCCGACGTGCACAGCACCACGGCCAGCAGAATGCGACGGATGAGTCGGCTCTCGATTTGGAGTCGCTCAGACATGCGTTCTCGACCTCGCCTTTCTGACAGCCTTGACCATCTCCGTGACGCGCAGTTGGTAGTCCAGCAGTGTTTCCCGCAGGTCGCGCAGGCCATGCGGATACCGGTCCGCCCGGTCTACTGCGTATTCGAGCAGCCTGGTGAGCGGCTCGGCCGCCTCGAGAAACTCGTCGCATCGCTCGCGCCACTCCTTTCGCCCGTCGGGGGTGAGTCGGCCGCTTCGTCGGTCGTAACGGGGCGTGAAGGTTTCCGGGCTTTTTTCGGTGGCTTCCTGGAAGAGGCGGTTGAAGACCTTCAAGAGGTGGTGTAGTTCGGTTCGAACAAGGTCCAGCTCGAAGGCTTGTCCGTAATCGCCCAGGATCGCCTGTGCTTTTGCGAGCGTGGCCTCGGCGTGCATCAGATCGGTCCTGTAGGGGAGGTCCTGCAAGACCTCACCGGTACGGGACAAGTTCTGGCACGCCTTGTGTGTTCGTTCGACGTCGAGCTTTTCCGCGAACGCCTTGACGCTGAGTTCATCCTCGACGAGAAGCTGCTCACACGTTTCCTCGAGGGCGAGCTGCATGATGTCATGATAGCGCAGGGCATCCGCCTGGCGGGCGCGGTTCCGCGTCGGTTCGTCGGGGATGAAATTGCGGGCGTGCTTTTCGCCCACGAACCGCAGGTCGTAGCGGGGATTGGCTTCGAAGATGTCCAGGTGGGCGGAGGCGCGGATTTGCTCGGCGGGCGTTCCGCGCTGTGTCTTCTGTTTCAGGAGTGTCCTGGCTGTGCTCCACCGCGCCAGTCGTTCGTTGATCTCGATGATGAGCCAGTCGATTCGAATCCGAACGGCGCGTCTCTCGGTGTAGTCGCGAAAGGGCTCGAGCCGGGCGAGCGCCCTTTCGTATAACCCGACGTCGTGGTTGTCCGAGGCGAGTCTGTATTCGACCTGGGCGTTCAAGACGGCTTTGACGGCGCCGGGCAGCTCCGAGAAACGGTTGACGGCGGCGGGGTCGATGTCGCCGACGGTTTCGATGATCTCCTCGATGTCCTTGACGTCATAGGTTCGCGTGCCGAAGCGTGTGTCGACGTGGATGGTCTTGCTGGTCCGCAGGATGATCTTGCCCTCGACGAACGTGCCGTCTTGGAGGATGATGGTCTCTGCGGCGGCGGCGCTGGTGAGCAGCGCTGTGAGGAGTATGACCAGCCGGCGCACGTGCTTTTCCTTTCCAGCTTTTCGCAGTGGTCTGCGCTGTGTCAAAACGGCTACGCCACTTCAGGCGGTGACGCGTTGCGGGCATCGGCCGATGTCGAGCGCCTGATATCAGTCGGTCGCGCTGCTGCGCTCTTTTTGTGCATACGCGGCGAGAATGACGTTCATGGCGAGCTGCCTGGCGTGCATGGGCATGACGCCGCGACAACCCGGATAGAGATTATATCCGACGCCGGATGAGATATCGAAGGCGCTGTACGTCCCTGCGCGGTGCCCGTTGAACAGTATCTCGTACAGGTCGCAACGCCCGACCGTGGAGAAGCGCGACTGGGCGGCGGGGCGGAGGTTCACATCGACGACGTCGAACCCCTGGGTGCCGGGTATCTCACCGGTGTAGATGCGGTCATTCCGGCGGAGCTTGGCCAGGCGGACGCCGTCGATCCCCTTGAGCACGGCGCGGAAGCTCTCATCCCACTCCCTTCGCCCGCCGACGACATCGATGAACAGGCTGGTTCCGTGTTTGAGTGCGGCTTCGAGTTGCGATCTGACGTCTCCGGCGGTATGCGCGTTGCCCGTGACCGAGACCCACAACAGGTCGGCGTCCTCTGGGTTTATCGT
>JASFUW010000524.1:0-3555 GCA_050050135.1 Phycisphaerae bacterium | reverse complement strand
GGCGGCCGCTGCGTACACATTTTCGATCTGGAGCGCCGATCGTATCAACGGATCGTCGAAGCGAATCAGAGACCCTTCAGGAGTCCATCGGGATTGTGCCCCGGACCGAAAGGGACCGTCTATGTTTGCGATTCCGAGGCCGTCGCCATTCACCAGTTCGTCGAACGGACCGGCAATTGGCAACGGACTCTGCGTCTGACCGAGGACTTCCACCGTCCGGTGGCGTTGGACTTTCTTGAATCGACGGCTGAGCTTTTGGTGGTGGACGTCGCGTCTCACGATATCAAGGTTCTCGATCCGGATGGTCGGTTGCTCCGTGTCATCGGGCGGAGGGGGAGTGCGCCGGGGGAGTTCAACTACCCGTGCGACATCACCCATGACAAATCTTTGGTCTGGGTGGCTGACTCCTGTAACCAGCGCGTTCAAGGGCTTACTTATGACGGCGAGGCTCGGCTTGTGTTCGGCGAGCCTGGCGACGCACCCGGCAAGATGGCTCTGCCCAAAGGTGTTGCAGTAGACAGTGACGGAAACATCTACGTGGTGGATGCGCGCTTTGAGAATATTCAAATATTCAGCCGTGAGGGCGATCTGCTACTGGTGATCGGGAACGAGGGGCGGGGGCCGGGAGAGTTATCGCTGCCCTCGGGCATCTCCATAGATTCGACGAACCGGATCTGGATCTGTGATACTTACAACAAGCGGATACAGGTGTTGGAACCAGTCAAGACCACCGATGCCGGAGATCGACCATGATTCGCACTGCGCACTGTACGTTTGCATTCCTCGTTCTTCCGCTGTGTTTCGCCGCGAAGACTGTGGGGCAAGAGCGCGTAGTGGATACGCTGCACAACCTCTCAGTCACCGGTCCGGGCGAAGTACGCGCGGAGTCAGAGGAGCAAGTGTGTATCTTCTGTCATGCGCCACATAGTGCCAGTGGAACCACACCTCTGTGGAATCGCGAGTTTGCGGTCACCAGCTACACCATCTATGGATCCTCGACCTTCGATGCGGAGGCCGGCCAACCGACGGGCTCCAGCAAACTGTGCTTGAGCTGTCACGACGGGACCATTGCCCTGGGCACCGTTCTGAGCCGCAGGGATCGAATTCGCATGGTCGGCGGTGAATTCATGCCGGCAGGCTTGACGAACCTCGGTACCGATCTTTCGGATGATCACCCTATCAGTTTTCCGTTTACCTCCGGGCTGGCGGCCTCGGATCGCCAACTGAGACACCCCAATACCCTCCCCGCGGATATCAAACTTGATCCCGCCGGGCAGTTGCAGTGCACGGCCTGCCACGACCCGCACCATAATAAGTATAGGATGTTTCTGCATATCAGTGACATGTTCGGCGCCCTCTGCGCGGCCTGTCACAACATGGCGGGATGGGAAACCGGTTCCCACAGTGCAGCAACAGCGGGTGTGTCGGGCGCGGAGACAGAGACGTGGCCTTATGACACCGTGGCGGAGAATGCGTGCCGGAGCTGCCATCGCCCCCATACAGCCGGTGGTCGCGACCGCCTCCTGATCTCGGACAATGAAGAAGAGAATTGCCTTGGTTGCCATAATGGTCGGGTCGCACGATTCGACTTGCGGACGGAGCTGGACAAGTTCAGTGCGCATGATCCGCGCCTCTATCAGGGAATTCACGATCCGACGGAGACGGTCGGCGCGCAGCGCCCACATGTGGAGTGCAGCGACTGCCACAACCCTCACGCCGCAGAGGCAGTCAGCGGGCGTGGCGATGACCCGATCGGCCGTACGCTCCTTGGTGTGTGGGGCATCTCGAGTGGCGGAGGACGAGTGGAGGAAGCTCAGTTCGAATACGAGATCTGCTATCGCTGCCACGCCGATTCGCCGGTCTCTATACCCGGGCGGATCGCTCGACAATCCGACCAGCCGAACCTACGACTGAAGTTCAGCCCCAACGCGCCGAGTTTCCATCCTCTTGTCGTGGCTTCCCCCAGTTCGGATACGGTCAGTCTCGACCCGAGCATACCGAGTGGGACCCTGGTCCGTTGCTCAGACTGTCACAACAACGACGCCGGTCCGCGCGCGGGCGGATCGGGGCCCGACGGGCCACACGGGTCGGTCTATCCGTTCCTGCTCGAACGAAACTACACCGTGCGTGATGACACGCCTGAGTCCGAGTTTGACTATGCACTCTGCTACAAATGCCATCGCCGGGCCAGTATCCTGAGCGACGAGAGTTTTCCCGAGCACGCGCGGCATCTTCAAGTTGCCGATACACCGTGTTCAGCCTGTCACGATCCGCATGGCGTGAGCGCGGTGACCGGCGGCGGGTCTGACCACACTCACTTGATCAATTTTGACGTCACCATCGTCCGACCGCTCATGCCGCTCGCGCGAATGGAGTTTCGCGATCTGGGACGCTTCGCCGGATCGTGCACGCTCACCTGCCATGGTCGTGACCACAACAACCAGACCTACGGACAGTGAGCTGAACACGCCACGACAGTGTCATGTGCGAGAGCCGAAGCCGCGTATCGATCACCACTGCGAACAAACACAGCACAAACCGCCTCGTGTCGGCTACGACGTCGGGGCAATGGGCGGGTCTTTCCCGCCCGCATCACGCACGCAGAACAGCCTCAAGTACAGTCCCAGCATGGCGGCGAGCAGCATGAGCAAACCCGCCGCGCCGAGTGCCACCTTTGTTTGTCGCGCGCGTGCGTCCCTGAGCGCAAGGACGAGCTCGTAGTCGTACGAGGTGCGTTTGGCGACGTGCTTGATGGACCTGGCGAGTTCGTTGATTTCCTGAATGTTCGACCCATGCAACACCTGGCGCAGATTCGTTCGCATGCTGTCGAGGTGACCGTGCATTTCCTCGAGCGCGAGGTTGCGGTATCGGAGGTCTTGGAGTTCATGGAACTGCGTGCGCGACGTCTCGATCAGCGTATCGGTGGTCTCCAACGTATCACGTATCTGTTTGACAACGTTCATAATGTGCGGCGGGTGGCACGGTGAGCAACGGCCGAGCTGTTCCCGCGGCCGTGGGTCGAGTATTTTCAACGACACCCTCCCAATATTATGACTGCCCTCACCGTGGCAGAACAGGCAGGATGGGGCGCCGAAGCTCCCGTGTGGACTTCCCAGATGCTTCTCGGCGCTAACGGCGTGACAGTTGGCGCAGACATACGCGATGCCGCGCGTGCGAGAAAAGCTGATTCCCCCATATTGACTGAAGATGCAAGCCCGCTTCTCTTGGCCGCCATGCGGATTCGGTTGAGCCTCTTCGATCCCCGATCCGTGGCACTCGCCACAGGCATACGCATTTCCCCCCTCCCGGGCGACACTCGCATCAATCCGATCACGGAGATAAAGGAACTCCACATTAAACGTCAAATGCGACGCCTGTTTGAACTCCTCATCCGTTGTGAAATCCTCGCGCTTCAGCAACGCGTCTCCACCATGACATGATTGACAGGGGACGTTGTTCTCGTAGTGTACACTCTTGGCCCAATCTACGTCCACGATCTCTGCCAGCCGCCCGCCTTCTCGTCGATGACACTCGATGCATGCATTTTGGGCATAC
>JASFUW010000523.1:0-3556 GCA_050050135.1 Phycisphaerae bacterium | reverse complement strand
TCGCGAAGAAAGCCGTAAGCGCCCCCATCGGAGGCTGTGTCTTGAACAACGAGTGCGGTGACGTAACGGAGGCCGAGTGTACCGGAATCGGCGGGGATTACGCCGGGGACGATCTCTTATGTAATGTGATCCCCGCGGCTTCGTCCTGGGGCTTGGTTGTGCTGACGTTGCTGATCCTGGGGGCGGCGGCGATTGTCATTCGCCGGCGTTCCGCGCTGGCAGCGTAACCCGGTCACGCGGAAGGCTGTCGAGCAAATAAGCACGTGCTTGGCAGGCCAACGTAGCACAAGGCGGCGGTGTGCTTGCGGTCCACCGCAAACATGCCGCCGCCGTTTCGCGTTTCCTCTCCAGTTGCGACCCCTAGCTGCACCGACTATACGTGTTCCTGACAACCAGCGCCGTCGTACGGCCCACCGACGGGCGTACACCTCAGAGTTGATGCCCGGCGAACAATGTTTTGCGAATGGCAGCGATGTGTTCGGGCGTTGTCCCGCAACAACCGCCGATGATCGAGACGCCGACCTCCAGCAGCTTCCGCGCGTTTTCGGCCATGAAGGCAGGCGATTCGTTGTAGACGAGCTTGCCGTCCTTGGTTTCGGGCAGCCCGGCGTTTGATTGGATGATCAAAGGCCTATCGCAGCAGTTGCGGAACTCGGCGGCGAGTTGGACCATCTTCTCGATGCCGTTGCCGCAGTTCGATCCGATGACGTCGGCTCCGGCTTCGGTCAGTCCGTCGACGGCCTGTTGAACGGTCGTGCCCATGACCGTAAAGAACCCGCGTGGTGTCAGGTCGAAGGTCATCGCCGCGGTCACGGGCATGGTCGGGACGAGTTCCTTGACCGCCTTGACCGCGAGTGTCGCCTCCGCAAGATCGATCATCGTCTCGACCAGGATCAGATCGACCCCGCCCTCCACCAGGTACCCGGCCTGCTGGACATAACTCTCATAGACCGCTTCGGGCTCCGTATCCCCATACGGTTTCAGGATCTTTCCGCTCGGCCCGATGCTTCCTCCCACGTACGCACGATCAAAGACGACCGTTTTCACCGTGCCGACGGCTCGAGCGTTGATCTCCTCGGTCCGCGCCACGAGGTCGTATTGGGCGAGCTTTAGCGGGGACGCCCCGAAGGTGTTGGTGGTGGCGATGTCCGCCCCGGCGTCCAGGTATGCCCGCGCGATCTCCGCCAACCACTCCGGATGATCGAGGTTCACCAGCTCCGGACAACCCCCCGGGTCGAGCCCGCGCTGAAACAGCATGGTGCCGAGCCCGCCGTCGCACAAGACGGTGTCACCCCTTCTGATCCGTTTCAGAAAGTCCTCCTTGATGCCATCCAGGAAACCGGTCATGTCAGTTCGACCCGATCAGGTTCTTGATTCGCTCAACGGCGTTGGCTGCATCGTATCCGTGCGAGTCGGCGCCGATCTGCCTGGCAAACTCTTCCGAGACCGGCGCACCACCGACGATGGTCTTCACCTTCCCGTCGAGCCCCTGCTCCTTGACGAGATTTACGACCTTGGCCATCGCCGGCATCGTCGTGGTCAACAGGGCCGACATGCCTATGACGGCGGCGTTAGCCTCTTTGGCTGCGTGCACGAACGCCTCGGGTGCGACGTCGTTGCCGAGATCGATGACCTCGAAGCCCGCCCCCTTGAGCATGATGCCCACCAGGTTCTTGCCGATGTCGTGCAGATCGCCCTGCACGGACCCGATGACCACCTTTCCGATCGAGGGGATGCCGTCCTTTACCAGGTGCGGTTTGAGCCGGTCCATTCCGGCGTACATCGCCTTGGCCGCGAGCAGCACGTCGGGGAGGAAGATCTCGTGTTTTTTGAACCGCTCGCCGACGACGTTCATGGCTGCGATGAGCCCGTCATCCAGGATACGCTTCGCCGGGAGGCCTTCGCTCAGAGCGCGTGCGGTCAGGGTGCCGACGGCCTCGTCGTCGCAGTTCAGCAGACTGTCCGAGATCTGTTTCAATATCTCCATCGAGTTCCTCCGAGTGCTGCGCTTTCGATCTACTTCATCAGTAGCGAACGGATTCGACTGCGACAACCCTGGGTCTCGCACATGCTGCAAAACCCGTAGTTGTTCGCGAAATCGTGCATCTTTGCGGGACCGGCCAGCAACACGCCGGACACGGATTTCAGCGGTTGCATCAGGAAGGTCTCGGTGAGCGACACGCCGACCTGCTCGGGCTCGAGAACCTCGAACAGCTTTCCTTGCCCGCTGACATGCCATCCGCAGTAACCCGGACTGTACCGCAGCACGCCGGTGTCAGAAGCAAGTCGCTCTCGCTTTTGAAGCGAGGCTCGATACCGGTCTTCGACCAAATCCGCCAGCCGGTCCGCGGCCGCGGAAGCGACGGAGTCCAGCATGGACGCCACGGCGAAGTCGTTCTCTTTGAAACGCTGTTGAATCTCCTGGCTGATCTTCGGTCCCAGCGTGACGCAGAACAGGGCGAGGTCGGTGGCTTGGGAGAAGATGTCACCGACGGGCGTTCGCAGCTCGTTCATGCCCTCGCCGCGATAGACGTCGGCAAATTCATCGGTCGTTATGTCAGCCAGGATGGCGACGGGCGCCGCGACGCGGCCGAGCAAATCCATCGCCGACCCGTAGAGGGCTTCGATTTCGTCGCGAGCCGCGTCTCCGGTGGGCAAGCCCTGACTCTCGAAGACCGCCGCTCGGGTCGGTCTTACCTCGTCCGGTGTGTAGTTGAGGATTTCGGTCATGGTTCGGTGTAGGGCAGGCGGTCCATGCCGTAACGCCCGGCTTCGCTTAGCATGAGTTTCGTGAGTTCCTTTTTGATATCGTCGGACAGACGCGAGGGCTCGTACTCCGCGAGGTGGCGCTCGACCTCCATGTGGCAGCGTGCGCGAAGCGACTGGCTGCCTTCTTCCTGCCAGCGATCGCGGTTGGCCCGGTCGATGGCGGGGCCGGGGAAGTAGTGCTCCTCTCTGACGAACTTGCGGGTGTGCTTGGAGATCAACAGGTGTTGCTCGTCGAGCAGCTCTTTGAAGCGCGGGGCGGCGGGGAAGTCTTCCTTCGGCTCGATGCCCTTGACCATCCGGAGGGTCATGCCGCAGAGTTCGTTGTCGAGGATGAGCTTTTCGAGGCTGAGGCAGCTTTCGAAGTCGAGCATGCCGGGCCCGGAGATGTTGTTGATCCCGGCGAGGGCGGCGAGCGTGGCCCCGAGCGAGGACTCGAGCCCGGCCTGGGCGTCGAGCTGCTTGGCGTCGCTGAGGCTGATGTACGCCTGTGTCGGCAGGCCGAGGTGCTTTCCAATTTCGTTGTATGCGCAGTCGATCATCATGGTCTCGACGGCGCCCATCGGCGTGGTTTCGTATCGCAGGTCGAAGACCGCGGGCGAACCGCCGTAAAGCACCGGAGTGCCGGGGTTGGTCAGTTGGCTTATGACGATGCCGCTCAGTGTTTCCGCGGTGTGCTGGACCAGCGTGCCGACCAGTGTCACCGGGGCGACGAAGCCGGAAAGCGGCATGGAGATGTATTCGACCGGGATCGAGAGGTCGGCACAGTCGACGAGGTTCTGCGAGGTGA
>JASFUW010000522.1:0-3569 GCA_050050135.1 Phycisphaerae bacterium | reverse complement strand
CCGAAACGCTGGTCCACGCCCTCGACGAGCTGGACCACACCTACCGCACCACCCGGTCTGACACCGATTTTCAGGCCCGACTGCACGCCTCCCTTCGGGACTTCGTGGGCCGACCCACTCCGCTCTATTTCGCAGAGCGACTCACGCACCACCTCGGCGGTCCCCACATTTACCTAAAGCGGGAAGACCTCTGTCATACCGGCGCCCACAAGATCAACAACGCGATCGGTCAGGTCCTCCTGGCCGATTACATGAACAAGTCACGCATCATCGCCGAAACCGGCGCCGGCCAGCACGGCGTCGCCACCGCGGCAGCCACCGCATTGCTCGGGCTCGAGTGCGTCGTATACATGGGCAGCGAGGACATCCGCCGACAACGCATTAATGTGCAGCGTATGGAGCTACTCGGCGCCAAGGTGGTTGCAGTAGATCATGGCACCCGAACGCTCAAGGACGCCGTCAACGAGGCCATCCGCGACTGGGTCACCAACGTTCAAACCACACACTATGTCATCGGCTCCGTCGTCGGACCACACCCCTATCCCATGATCGTCCGCGACTTTCAGGAGATCATCGGCCTCGAAGCTCGCGAGCAACTTCAGCGCGGCGTCGGGCGTCTCCCCAATGTCATTATCGCGTGTGTCGGCGGCGGCTCGAACGCATTGGGTATATTCCATCCCTTCCTTCACGACCCCGTTGACCTCGTCGGTGTCGAAGGGGGTGGTCTCGGCCCGGACAGTGGCCGACACGCAGCCACACTGTGTGCCGGGTCGCAAGGGGTTTTGCACGGAGCGCTCAGCTATCTCCTTCAAAACGATGACGGCCAAATCCTCGGAACACACTCCGTGTCCGCCGGCCTGGACTACCCCGGCGTGGGGCCTGAACACGCCTACCTCAAAGAGTCTAATCGTGTCAAGTACGACTATGCGACAGACATCGAGGCCCTGGGCGCCGCAAAACTCCTCTCGCGGACAGAGGGCATTGTACCCGCACTGGAAAGCGCACACGCAGTCGCCGCCACAATCAAGCTCGCACGCGACCTCTCACCCAAGGACATCGTTCTCGTGAACCTCTCGGGCCGCGGCGACAAGGATATGGAAATACTCGGAGAACTCGTGTGACCATCAATGAGACATTCGTACGATTGCGAGAACGCTCCGAGATGGCGCTCATCCCCTATGTCACTTGTGGATATCCGTCGCTCGATCAGTCAATGGAGTGTCTGTGCACAATCGCAGAGAGCGGAGCTGACATCATAGAGATCGGCTATCCATTCTCCGACCCCATCGCTGACGGCCCGACAATACAATATGCAGCACACAATGCCCTCGCACACGGAGTGACGTTGCCCGACCTGCTCGCTGCACTCCGCAACGTCTCCATCGAGCAGCCGATCGTGCTCATGTCATATCTCAACCCACTGCTCGCTTTCGGGATGAACCGGCTGTTTGACGCCCTGGAGCAGGCTCACGTCAGCGGACTCATCGTGCCGGATTTGCCTGTTGACGAAGCGAACGAATGGACCCGACGTGCAGCATCGGCAAAAGTCAACATGATTGGCCTAGTTGCACCAACCAGTACAGACAAGCGCATTCGTCTAATCAGCGAACGGTGCTCCGGATTCTTGTACTGCATTAGCCTGACAGGCACCACAGGCGTACGAACGAGTCTGCCAACTGACCTGAACGGATTCCTCGGAAATGTAAGATCACTCACACACCTGCCGACCGCCGTCGGGTTCGGAATCGCAAGCCCGGAGCACGTTCGCGCCCTCCAGGGCAAGACCGACGGCGTGGTCGTCGGAAGCAGGATCATCGAATCCATAAGAAGGGGAGAGAATATCTCCCGTTTGATTCAATCACTGAAAGAGGCGACACGGAGTTGTATACATGCTAATTCTGATGCGAAAGAACGCGAGTGAAGACGAGATCGCGGGGGTCTGCCAAGCTGTCAAGGCGGTCAGGCTCAAACCTCACCCCATTCCCGGTGGAATACGAACTGCCGTAGGAATTACCGGAAACACCGGCGTCGAAGACCACCAGCAGTTCGCCGACTTGCCAGGTGTCATCGAAGTCATCCGCGTCACCAAGCCCTACAAGCTGACCGGCCGCGAGATGAAACCCGAAGACACCATAGTCTCCGTCAACGGGGTCGCCGTCGGGGACGCCAGCCCCATCGTCATCGCCGGCCCCTGCTCGGTTGAGACCCGCGAACAAACCGTCGACACCGCCTGTGCGCTCAAGGAGCTCGGTGCAGACATGCTGCGCGGCGGCGCTTTCAAGCCTCGAACCTCGCCATACTCCTTCCAAGGCTTGGGTGCAAAAGGACTCGAAATTCTCAAGGAGGCCCGAGCCGCGTCCGAACTCCCCATCGTATCCGAGGCCCTCACCACGGACACGCTTTCACAGGTCGAGCAATCCGTCGACGTCATTCAGATCGGCGCGCGGAACATGCAGAACTTCCCACTGCTGAAAAGAGCCGGCCTGTCGAACAGACCCATACTGTTGAAACGGTCCATGTCGGCGACCCTCGAGGAGTTTCTCCTCGCCGCCGAGTACATCATCAGTGAGGGCAACCCAAACATCATTCTCTGCGAGCGCGGAATACGTACGTTCAGTGACCACTGTCGCTTTACGCTCGACCTTGGGATCATTCCTATTCTGAAACAGATTACACATCTACCTATTCTCGTCGATCCCAGTCACGCCGCAGGTCGCAGAGATGTCGTCATTCCCTTGGCACGTGCAGCCGTCGCCGCCGGCGCCGACGGGCTCATTGTCGAAGTCCATCCCCACCCCGAGCATGCCATGTCCGACGGCGCACAGGCATTGACGCTGGAGCAGTTCGAGCAACTCATGGACGAGCTTCGGCTGCTTATCCCCACAATCCCACGCGGTGAGGCGGTGCGCGCATGAGGCTACAACCGGTCTTCCGGACAGCACCCGCCGTGCGTCGAGTACCGGTTTGCGCCGAGCCGCTCGCTGTCTATGAATGCCTCTACTGCTCCGCTCCCTACGCCTTCCTGTACGAATCTCTCGAGGGCAATCAGAGACGTGGACGCTATTCCTTTATCGGGGGCTCCCCGCGGCTCGTATTCGAGAGCCGAGGCGGCACAGTCCGGTTGCATCGACAAAACCAACGACACACATTGACAGCCAATCCCCTCGAAGTCCTCAGGCAGCTCGTCGGTCGGACGTTGGACGTGCCCGGCGTCGCCCCCTTCGTTGGGGGTGCCGTCGGTTATCTCGGATATGACATGGTCCGTTTCTACGAATCTATTCCCAACGAGAACCCGGACGACCTGCAATTTCCCGAGAGCCTCTTCATTTTCCCGGAGGAAGTCATCGTGTTCGACCACGTTGCCGGCGAAACCCATCTGATCGTCTACGCGGACACCCATGAAAACGGGCGCCTCGACTATATGGAGCAATACGTCCTCGCCAGCAACCGCACTGCGAGCCAGACCGCCCGCAACCTTGTCTTCAGTTCACCGTCGCGGGACACCGCCCCCATGTCGAGCAGAACGTCCGAGCCGCAGTTTACCGAAGCAGTCCGACGCGCAAAGGAGC
>JASFUW010000521.1:0-3574 GCA_050050135.1 Phycisphaerae bacterium | reverse complement strand
ACGCGGCGAGGAAAGCGCCGAACACGCATCCCAGTGCGTTGAGCACCCAATGCAGCACGACGACTCCGCCTCGGGTGCCCACCCACCGGGCGCTGGAAAACCCGAATTGATCAAGGGCAAGCTCGACGCCCATCCACCCCACACCCAAAACGAACGGGCTGTATCCGATAGATGCCGTAAGCCGAGAAGCCAGGCAGGAATAGAAGGAAGGCGCGGCAACGAGAACACAAACAGAACCTAGCGACAGATTGGTGTCAGTGAACCCAACCGCGTGTAGGATGACCTGAACGAGTCCCCAGAGTCCGCCGTACAGCCCCGCACCGCGATAGTCACAGGCGCGGACGACCACAAAAAGCGGGAACAACCCCGCCCATAAGAGCCAAACGGACTGTACGCTGCCTGCGCCCAGAGCGTATAGGCAGGCGCCGGCGGAGATGGAGACCGCCAGGGCTCCATCCCGGACACAATCGCGGCGGCGAATTGCCTCTCGTAACGTGTACATGACACGCGAGAACCGAAACGCGCCAACCTGTAGGTGCGGCGCAACGACGAGATCGCCAAGAGCCCGAGCCCTTACTGCCGAGTTAGACTACCAACCTCTGTGCGCTGATGCAAACGGTATTCGAGGTCTGTTCGCCATCACGCTGGAAGAGCGGTGCTTGTCTCCGATGCGGAGACCGGTCGAGCGCGGTCGCTTTTGCAACGCCAACCGGGTAACGGCGCGCGTCCGCCAACCTATGAGCTACCATACGACAACTTTCGCACGGCAATCGACCCATGCAGTGGGTCGTGTTGTTGGTTTTTCCAACCCGCTTCCCGAACCCGGCTCGGTCGTTTGCAGGATAAACTCGGGTAGCCGGTTGCGTCGTGAACGGTCGCATTGTGTTGCGATTGGATTCGAGCGAACGGCAGTTGGCGCTTCGCCGGGCGGTGACCGGCCTTCGGGTCTTGGATACTGCCGTTGGAGGGCGGGACCCGTTCCAGCAGAGCACAAATGCACCATCACCACACCCTGCTCGACCTATGGCAACCCTTCTAAGCTATGATCAGCGGGACGCGAGGCTCGGCCCGCCATGACCGGCTCGACGTTCTTGTGCGCGTGCGGTCGTGACCGGTCACCGTTGCGTCACTCCGCGATCCACTTCGCCTGGATGCGGCTGCCTTGTTGGTCGGTGATCTCGATGAGGGTCGGCCACTCGCCTTCGACGAGGTATTCGAGCAGGTCCTCCCCCGTCATTTTGGCTTTGATGCGGTACGTGGCGATGTCTTTCGAAAAGCTCCGGTTGACGTTGAGGATCTTGTCCGGGTCCAGATCGCTGAGCTGTTTTTTGAGCCTCACCGAATCAGCAATTCTGATCCCTTCGATTTCGAGGACCAGCATTCCGCCCGCGCTGATTTGCGTGGCCCAGTTTCGCATGGCGTTTTGGTAGCATCGCTCTGCCAACTCCGCGGCACATTCCTGGAGCGCTTTCTTGCCCGCCTGCAACGAGTCGGTGAAATGGGTGCGGCTTCCGCCGCGGCAATTCGTCAGCGGTTCGCTCGCGATCAGCTTGCCGCTATCGGTGTAGAACATCTTGATCACGCCGTCGGCGTTGTACATGGCCGTGCGCTCGCCGTAGAGGTTCTTGTTCCCCGCCATGTTGGCGTCGGCCGTACCGGTGATGAAGATCTGGGTCGCGAAGTTCTTGGCGATGGCTTGCATCTTGGCGACGTTGTTGGTCACGACGGCGTCGGCCATCTCTCGGTCAGTGATCGCGTCCAACTGCTTGCGGTCGTAGAGATCGAACCCCGCTTTCAGGAGACGGTTTTCGATCTGCGACTCGAAGATGCTGCCCGGCTGAGCCTCCCCGTCAACACGCTCCTGGATATAGACCATGATGCCGGGTCGTCCGAGCTGCTCGAGGACGTTCTGCACCTCGCCCCAAGTCGAGGCGATCGCGCTCTTGCTCACCTTCGCCTTGATCTTGCAGAAATAGGTTCCCCCGACACCCTCGCCTTCTTGCACGACTTCGTAGTGCGTGATAATCCCGTCCGCACGGCTGAAGATCGTGTCGCGGATCAGGGTGAAGTTCTCGACTTTGCTGCGCGAGGCGATCTCGACGGCTCCGCCCTGTTCGAGTGCCTTGCGCAGGGCGTCGCGCCGGGCGGCGTCGGCGCTCATCCCCTCGCCTTCCGCGTTGACCCAAGCCGCGTCCTGAGCATGGGCCGCGGGCAGCGGCAAGCCGAATGCAAGCGCCAGGCCGAGAGCCAAAAGCGAACCGATTCGCGCCGGTGTACTTGTCATCGTGTATCTCCTTACAGTCTAACCCCGGTGTGGGCTGAATAACCGGACCTTGCGTTTCGCACGCGCCCCGGCCCGTTGCCAATTGTCGAGTTACGCCCGACCGTGCCGGCCACCGCTACCGTCCCGAATCGGCAATTCTCGACGGCGGCGCATCCCGGTCAAGCCGGTCGACGATGACGCTCAGGCTCGCCGACGTGCAAACTGACCGATCAAAACGCCCCAGGTTAGCCCCATGCGGACACAGCGACAGATCGACGGGGTAGCGCGCGGGCCCGCAGCGAAGGTCTTGTCGTGAACTCCAAGGGCTCAACGCGCGATAATCGGGGGACGTCTGCCGCATGCCTCACGTTTCGGCGCTGAATCCCCTGCCTTGAAACGCGGTTGAATTCACCGGAATCGCCCCACATAATCATTCACGTGCGGTCTCCGTACGCATCCGCGGGGCTCTAACCCGGGTTCCGTGGATTGCGGACGGCGGGCGCGCTGGATAGTCAATCGGCAACCAGGCGCACCACAGCCGATGTGCGCGTACCGGACTTCGTTGTGCCGTTGTCGCAACGCGAGAGGTTCATGGTTCGGGATTGTTCACGGGAATCTCGACGACATCCGAGTCGTCACTGGGTCACGGTGACTGCCGTGATACTCGCGTGCCTCTGTGTTGCGAAATCGAGCGCGACGGGCGCGGAGGCGGTACCGGCCGCGAATCGCGACGCGATGCGGACCCAGCGGATTCAACAGGCGTTCGGAGTCACCGAAGGTGGGCTGACGACGCTGTCGCGGTTGCCCGAAGCCGGCCAACCGGCCCGGGTATCGGTGCCGATCGACGGCAAGCTTAGGGCACTGGACCTGGTTCCCCAGAGTGTTCGCTCCCCCGGTTACACCCTGAAAGTGCAGTTGCCCGGCGGGGAGTATGTCGAAGCTCAGCCGGGACCGGTCCGCACGATGCGGGGTGAGGTGGTCGGTGTCGAGGGGAGCCGCGTCGCTGCTTCGATCGCAACCGACGGACTGCACGCCCGGGTCATTCTCCCCGACGGTTCGAACTGGTTCGTCGAGCCGGCCCGCTCGAAGTCCGATCTGGCTGATCCCGGTGAGCACATCGTCTATCGAAATGACGACGTGGTGGCATCGGGCGGCGGCTGTGTCGCGTTGGAGACACCGGGCTGGGTTGCGACTGAACGGGTGACCAAGCGCGACGTGCCCGCCGAGGACGTCTTCATTGCGGAGCTCGCCGTAGATACCGACTATGACTACTACCTGGCGTACAGAAACGAGCCCGACCCGGTGGCTGCG
>JASFUW010000520.1:0-3579 GCA_050050135.1 Phycisphaerae bacterium | reverse complement strand
ACGTCGTTCATGTCGACCCGCAGATCGGGCACCGACGGCGCCAAATCTGTCCGGGTCTTGCTCGGCGCCGTCTCGAGGTTGCGGAACTTGTCCACCACCGCCGCGATATCCAGGAAATCCACCCGACCGTCGGGCCGCATGCACGACGCCACCGCGCAGTCTCCCGTCACGTCGCCCCACGCCGTCGTTCGGACCGAAATCGGCTCCGAGAAATACGCCTCAGCCGTCGCGCCACAGGCAAAGTCGACCGCCTCGATGTCATAGCTTGCGCCGGGCACAACGATCTCGTCCGCCACATGCACCAGTCCGAACCGGCTGAAGTCCAGAAACACCGGATCGCACGAGAGCGGCGCCACCGCGAGTGTCGCTTCTCCGGCACTCGTCGGCTCGGAATTCCCGGCCACCTCGCTGCGAATCGTCGGTGCACCGATCCAAAACGTGGTGCCCTCGACAGCCGCGAACGCGGCGGGCAGATCAGTCGGCGTCAGCCGATACGCCGTCCACCGCCCCGGGTTCTCGGGTACGAACGACACGTACCGGTTCTTGATGACCGGCACGCCCTCGGGAGCAGGGGCGGGTGCGATGGCACAGTTCTCACATTCATCGGGAATCAGATTGTCGTTCTCGTCCGGCAGATCGGTGTCATACTCGATGAAGACCGAGATGAACCCGCTGTCACCGCACGCCGTCGGCTGCACCGCGCCGGACGCCCGCAATGTAATGACCGCCTTGCGATCAGCCGCGACGGCGTTGAACGTGGCTGCGTCGATGACAACCGTCTCGATCAACGGCGTACGCGGGCAGTCGCGCCCGCCCGACGCGAACACGGTTTCCACGATCACCCCGTTGAGCCTTACGTCGACGGTTTCATTCGGGTGGCTGAGGTCCGCGATGGCAGCCACTGTCAACGTGACGTCGCTTGCGGCGCGCGGTGCCGATTCGATCGTGAACGTGGGGCGGAAGGGCGTGCCGAGCCCGCGAAGCGGACCGGACGCAGCCGTCATCACGAACTCGCGGTGGTCCGCGACCCCGTTGAGGTTGCAGTCCGGACAGGCATATACCCTAAAGTCGTCCAGGTACCATCCGGAATACCCGGCACAACCGTCCTTCCCGAAGTCAAACCGGAACTCGATCGCGTCACCGCCCGACGCCATCGTACTCAGATCGATCACCGACCTGCCCCAACGCCCGCCGACGCCGGTCCAACCTTGTTCACCCTCCAGAGGGTTGTCGTTGCCCGATCCGCCGCCGGAGCGGATCAGGGAGTTGTACGGATTGAACGCAAACGCCGTGGCGGGGATCACCAGCCACGTTCCGCCGTTGACGCGAGCCGCCACATGACCGCCGTCCCATCCCGGTTCCGATTCCATGTAGTGGGTGAAAGACGCGTACACGTGCCGCGCTTCCGGCGGCAGTGGGATCAGCGGACTCATAAGGGAATGGACCGCCGATTCGTTCTGCTCGTCGCAATCTCCGATGTTCCGGTCCTCACAGTGCCACGCGATCCCGGATCGCGAGAACGGGAGCCCTTCCGACGTCTGCGCCCAGTCGTACGGCGTCGGAGGTCCGAACGGTCCGGTATTCGAGACTGCCCAACCATTGGCGCCGCTCTCAAAGTCGTCCTCGTAGATCACGGTCGCGTCCGCGCACTCGGTGGGCGGATCGGAATCGAGCACGGCGTAGCTCCAACCACACCGCCCTCGCGTATCCATCTCCACCGCCCGCAGGGCGAGGTCCACCTGAGTCGCGTCGAACTGAGTGAATGCGCTCTCCGATGCCAGCCCCGTGCGCGGGTCGTTCGGCGTGGTTCCGATCAGGTCCTGAGCGGCTTGGTTCAGTGCCATAAAAGCGTCCTGGAAGTCGGAGGCGATGGACAGGTACACGGTCAACGCGCGGTACCAAACCGCGCCGGTCTTGACTGGGCCGACGCCGATAACCTCATATCCGTTGAACGACCCCCCGTCGGTCGCGAGTGCAAACGCGTGGTTGGGAATCCCGCTACCGCTGTGGACGCCGCCCGAGTCGGCCAGCGAGCAGAGTTGGAGCGGACTGTTGGCACGATCCGGGTCACCTTCGCAGGGCGGCCCCCACATGTCGCGGATGGCGCCACCGAACGCCGCCGCGTCTTCGCCGATGAGCCACCGCACCCCGTCCGGATAGTCATCGTCGGCCGGGCTACACGATGTGCGAGCGTTGTTGGGAGCATCCACCCCGGGCCCGGTGGGGTGCGCCGGCCAGTTCGGGCCTGTCGGATACCCGGCAAATGCCGCGTCGCCGTTGAACACGTCGACAAGCTCGCCGAATACGTCGGAATACGATTCGTTCAACTGTCCGGGCTGGTTCTGATAGATCAGGTTCGCGGTGAATTGCGTCACGCCGTGTGTCAGCTCGTGGGCGATGATGTCGTCCGTTGCGGTCCCCGTACAAAACACCATCTGTTGGAGGCTGCTGCTCCAGAACGCGTTCGGGCAAAACGCAACCGGCGAATTAACGGTGGCGACCATCGCCAAACCCAGGTCGTCGATCCCGTCGCGCCCGAACGCCCGGAAAAAGTAATCATAGGTGTCGCCGTAGTAGTCGTACGCGGCATCGACATCCGGTTCTCCGGTCGGTGCATCGCCTTCCGTGCGGGCGAGTGCGCCCGGCCAGCACAGCTCGTCGCACGTTCCCGTTCCCCGAGCGGCGCACGAGAGGTTCCACTCGGTGTCGCAGCACGTCGGCGCCGTATCGCAGACCGCAGCCTCACAGTCCGGTTCGTCACAGCCGAGTCCGCCATGTGGCAGGCAACAGTTGCTGCCGAGGTTGCTGTCGTGAATCGAGCGGAACTTCGCTTTACAGGTGGTGTCCCATTGGTCCAGGATCGCACCGCTGTGGGCATCGACAAACAACTGCTCGGCGAAGCCCGACGTCCGATCACTCAGCGTAACGTGATAAGCCAGGTGCGGCCCAACGACAGGATCGCCGTACCATCCGGGATCCACGACCACCAGGACCACGCCATCGACCGTCGGACCGTCGAACCGGGACGCCGTCTGCGCGAGCCAGCGGGCCTGTGCCTTCGAGATGGAAGGCGTCGGGTCCAATTTCGCGGCGGTTGGGTGGACGTCGCCATTGGCGGCAATGACGCGTCCGCGGCTGTCCATGTGAACCTTGAGTCCGCCGGAGAATACGGGCACGTCGCGGTAGAGCTGCTCAAACGCGACGTGGCTGTGTCCGATTTCGTCGGTCCAGGCGCGGCGTTCCCGAAGCTGGGCTCCGGGGTCGCTGACGCCGAACAGGTGGCCGTATTGACGGAGGAACTCGTCAGGCGTTTCGAGGGCTCGGTTCCCGGTCTCGGTATCGGGAATCGGGTCCTGCCCCCCGGCTGTCACGAACGATGCCGATCTGGCGACAGGCGAGCGCTCCACCCGCAAGGGGGAAGCGGGATCTGCCTGACCGTGTACCTCCAGGGATCCGGCCGCCGCTGCGAGGACCAGCCAGACGCGACCCGCCGGCCAACGCGCAGTGACATGCACTTGACAACGCAACGCCTGACCCCCTTGATGACACCCTCGCGACCGGTAAGCGTCTGTGTACGGC
>JASFUW010000519.1:0-3586 GCA_050050135.1 Phycisphaerae bacterium | reverse complement strand
CCAGAATCGGTTCGGCGGGGTCGCTTGACGCACAACACGCCACCGTTCCGCAGGTCCCCGCCGGAAGGTCGGCCGCCCCGCCCGGGTCGTCAACGTTCAATCTCACTCGGTCCCCGGCCAAGAACGGTGGGTTGCAGCACGACCCACAGTCGAAGTTGATGTCGTACTGGCACGACTTCGGCCCGCCGCCCTGGTCGTTGCATTCGTCGAGCACGCCCCCGAAGGTTCGCACCTTGATGAAGTAGACGCCCGCGAACGCTGCCGTCCACTGAATGCGCGAGGCGAATGCCTCGCTTCCGCTGTCATCGTCACCCAGCAGGAGGTTGCACCCCGCGTCATAGAGCTCCATGACCGTGTCCGGGTTGGCCCCGGACAGGTTGAACGTCTCCGCGACAAGATCGTCACCCGGTTGGAGCGTGATCGCGAACCAGTCCACGTCCCCGTCCACGGGGATGGTGTGTGTCTGCGTCACGCCGCAGTTGACCGCCGTGCCGGTCCCCGGGAAGTTGTCCGGCTCATACTGATCCGCGGGAAGCCCCGGGCAACCCGTGCAGAGTTCCTCCGCGGAGATGGCGCACGTCACGTCCCACTCCGTGTTGCAGCAGAATGGGTCCGCCGCACAGACAATGTTGCAGCAGCTCGCGTCATCACAACCGGTCGTGCCATTCGGACCACAACAATCTCCCTCGCCCGGACACCCCGGGTCCCCGGAACACAGGACCGTGCAGAGGTCTTCGGCCAGATCCGCGCAGGTCTGCGTCCAGACGAGGTCGCAGCACGAGGCGTTGACCGTACACACCGTCTCACAGCAACTCGCGTCGTCGCAGCCCGAAGTCTCATTCTCCTGGCAGCATCCGCCGGTTCCGGGACAGGTTGTGTCTCCGCCCGCAAGGACAACAGGCCAGACCGCGCCCCAGTTGTTCGTCTCGTCTCCCTCGACGATCTCGTCGAGATCATCAGCCATGACCGCCACATAGTAGATCGCGCCCGGCGTGTTGTAGGGGGCGACATCAGGCCACAAGACCGGATCCTGTGGATTGGACGAAGCTGCGACCGATGCTCCGGACTCCAGAGAAGCGATGTCATGGAATGCGATGGCGTAATCGTCTATCGTCACGTTCAGATCGGTGGACAGATACCACGTCGCCCAGAAGGGGTCGTCGGCGTCGCCCGTACCTTGGTTCAACACCGTGTGCTCGATGTAGATCGACTCGCCCGGGGTCATCCCCGTCGACGGGCTGCGGCCGGAGCTTTGGATGATCAGATCGGGCGCCCCGCAATCGTCTCCGTCAGCAAACTGGCACCCACAGTCGCATTGCCCGTCACCCTCCCACGCCGGGTTGCAATTATCCTCGAACGCCGTGCCGATCCAGCAGTTATCGCACTCCGGTCCGCATCCACCGGGACCTTTCAGGTCCCCGCTCGTTCGCGTAGCGCGAAGACCGTCCAACGATGCCGAACTCTTCGGTTGGCTGGCGCGATCTCTCGCCCGAGAGGCGGCGGTCACACGGTTGCCCGTCGCCGGCTTAAGCAACGCCCTCCGCTGCTTCGTGTCCACCTTCACCGAGCGGGTCGCTTGCAGACCACCGGCGTTACCGGTCTTCGCGTCGCGTAGCTCGAGATCAGTTGCACCTGACGCCTCACAGACCGCGGCGCAAAAACCGATCGCAAGGCAAGCGCTTAAGGCGCCTGAGAACACGATCCCCTTCATACTTTTATTCCTCCAGAGAATAGCCATCAGCGTGAGGGGCGGCTCATCGCGCAGAGAGCCTAGCAAGGCATCCCGTAATCAGGTCCCCCAGGCAGTTTGATGGTGATGTTTCCCCACCGGCAGTCGTGACCCCGACGTATCGGGACCGTAACTGCGTTCCCCAAAGTCTGCAGCGCCCGAGAAAACCGGGGCCGCCGCGTAGTCCCCCCGGTCGAAGTCCGTTGCCGGCGCGACCCGGACAACACGGCCCGGCATCGCGCGCTACGCGTGCCGGCGATGCTTCATCTCGCTCGACCAGGCCACGGCCACAGTGATGGCAAAACCCCTTTACCGATCGATCGCGCGTTTATAGAGGTTAGCCATGTCGGTCGCCATTTGCAAGTACAGCCGCGTCTTCACCGGGCGATTCGCACGCCAGGTCCGAAACGGTCGCTGGACCGCATTCGGGGACGGCCGAAAAGCCCACAGAAGGCGAAGCGCGAAGCTCACCCGAGCGTCGTACCCCACGGCCGATAAGTGCCCACGTGCATAGACAGCGCTGCCGACCTCGCGCTCGCTGGTGACACGCGTTTGCACCCGTTCTTATCGGACGAGGGCCGCCTCGACCCAGTTAAAACGGTCTTGCATGTGCCCGTTATCACCGTAGTCGACCAGCAGCTCGATCCGTTTCGCTCCGGCGGTGTCGATCCGGACAGGTCCATGCAACAGCCCACGCTTCACATGCTCCGCCGCGAACCGTCTTTGGCCGTCGACTTTGATCGCCACAGAAGCGTCGGCCAGAGGACCGCTTTCGTCGTCGATGCCGAACCAGGTCACGAAGCGAGTGTAGTCGCCTTGTAAGTCGTAGACCAGACGCGATCGGCTGTGGACCCCAATACCGTGGGCGAACCGCTCACCTCCAACCATGATAGGCCCACCGAGTACGTTGCGGTCCGACGTGTACTCCCAGCCCACGGACATCATCGGCGTATGCTCATGACTGATCGGTTTGTGCGCTGACAGCCACTCCCATCGCCCCCCGACGAACTCGATCATCACGATCTGCCCCGCGTCCCATCGGAGCTTCTGGTCCTGACCGTACTGTGCCTCAACACCCCCGCCCGTCCAGTTGAGGCGATCCAGCGTCAATCGGCACCCGCTTCGCAGCGTAGCCAGTGAGTAAGTGACGTCGAGCGGCGGCGCGACGGGCGATGCAAATCGGACGCCGACCACCATCCGGTGTGGCACCAGATTGGCACCAAGTTCGCTCTCCAGCGCGATCCCGATCGCGTCCACCGACGCCACGAATCCACGAAGTACGTCACTGTTGCGCAACAACACCGCATCGTCGCCCGAGTCGTCGGCGTCCGTGAACCACTCCACCGCTTTGCGATGCGCTGATCGTGCCGCGCTGGTGCGCACCATTTCTTTCACGTTCTCGATGGCGACACGTATCCGTCCCACGTCCGGAGTTTCGACGATTATCGCTTCGGCGGCGCCGCCGACAACGTCGCCGTGCAGCACGTCGCCATGCGCGAGCTTGACCGTGTAATCTCCCTGGGGGTGTGGTAAGGGCCGCGCGTCAGTCCGCAATCGGACAAGCTCCGAGAACGCGATCCGCTGTGTCGCCTGTTCTCCATGTGCCACGAGTGCCCCCTCGCCCTGTGTGAGGCTGACCAACTGTCCTCGAATGACCTCCTGCGAGATCGTCTCTATGGTTACGCGCACCACGTCTGTCTCGGCGACGGCGGTGGTAGGTGATGCGGCCCAATATGCGCCTGAGGCGAACGCGAGTAGGCCGGCAAATAACCGCGGCGAACAGAGAACCCGGCCAACGGAACCGCGGCTCTCCCGCGATCCCTGTTCCCTGTTCCCTGTGGCCTTTGTGCGTGCCGT
>JASFUW010000518.1:0-3608 GCA_050050135.1 Phycisphaerae bacterium | reverse complement strand
AGCCAAGACACACATCGTCAGCACCCCGGCCTACTACCACAACTACATGCTGGGCGAGCTCTTTGCCTGCCAGTTGCACGACCACATCGCCCGTGTGGTTCTTGGTGCAGCCGATCGCGATGCCACGAGTTTCTTCGGCCGCAAGGAGGCCGGTGACTACCTGCGCAAGGAGGTGTTCGCCTCAGGCAACCTGTATCCGTGGCAGGAACTGATCCGCCGTGCCACCGGGGAGCCGTTGTCAGCCAAGGCCTTCGCCCGGCGATGCGCCCGCGGCAGCGAAAGAAGAACGTCCCCGGGCTCCTCAGGATAGCCTGTCGCTCTCCTGCTCCAGCCTGTCGTAGAGCCGCTGACACGCTAAACATCGTTCGTCGGTGAGCGGAACGTATTCAAGCTTCCAGGGCCGGTGCTCGACACACGGGTAACCCTTGGGGTCGTGCAGCACGGCATCGAGAACAGCCACAAGCCAATCGAGCTCATCTCGCGAGAGTTCGAGCGCTTTGTTACCGCGATACCGCTGAATCCGCCGGTCCAAGCCTGGGCATTCTGGAATCTGGTGAGCGTGACGCCTGAGTTCGACAAGCTCCGGACCCTCGACCACGATCCGAAACGGCTTGTCAATGGCAGATCTACCCATTCGTCAGTCCCCGTATGCCAGCAGACGCTCGAGGCTCCCGTTCACCCGACTGCTCGTTGCACCGCGCCCTAATGTCGCCGACCGACAGCACGACCACCCAACCACAGGGCATGAGCCACCTCTCAATCCAGGCCAGGCAGATCTTCGCGCCCCAGCAGAAGGCGGATCGAGCGAGCTTGCCCTGGGACGCGGTCGATCAGCCCGCGCTGTTCCAGAGTCACAACCATCTGGTGCACCGACGGTGGCGTGATCCTGAAGTAGCGCGCCATGTCGTCCTCGGCGGGTGGGCACCCGTTGAGCTTCGTGTAATAGTGAATAAACGCCAGGAACTGCCCTTGCCTCGGCGTGTACTCTGGCTTCTTGTTCGATCTTTTCTGCATCGGTCACACGATTCGATCACCCACCATTGCCCCTGCGTGGTCGCCGCCACAGAACCCTACCAGAATATCCGCATCGGGTCGTCGAGGACATGGGTTATAATACCTCGCATGAACCGAGCCGCGGAAACCGTCGTCGGATGCATCGAACGCGTGACATTTCACAACCCCGACAACGGCTTCGCGGTCCTGAAGGCTGTGGTCAAGGGTCAGCGTGACCTCGTCACGGTCGTTGGCCATCTCGCCTTCGCGATACCAGGCGAGTACGTCGAGGCCCACGGTCGCTGGGTTATTGACCGGGACCACGGGCAGCAATTCAAGGCCGAGTCCATCCGCACCACGCATCCGGGCAGCCCCGAAGGGATGCAGCGCTACCTGGGGTCTGGGTTCGTCAAAGGCATTGGACCTCATTTCGCCGCCAGGTTGGTCGAGGTGTTCGGCGAAAAGGTCTTCGAGATCATCGAACGCGAGCCCGAACGGTTGATCGAGGTTCACGGCATCGGAAAGACCCGCCAGGAGCGGATTGCCAGCAGCTGGCATGAGCAGCGTGTTGTCCGCGAGATCATGGTGTTCCTTCACAGCTACGGTGTCGGCACCGCACGGGCAGTCCGCATCTACAAGACCTACGGCGACGACGCCATTGGGATTGTCAAGGCGAACCCGTACCGCCTCGCCCACGACATAAGGGGCATCGGATTCAAAACGGCGGACGAGATTGCGGAACGACTCGGGATCGAGAGGAACTCACCGCTGAGGGCACAAGCAGGAGTCGGCTACGTGCTCCTCGAATTGACAGGCGAGGGACACTGCGCGTTTCCCGAGGATCAGCTTATCAAGAAGACAGGCGAGTTGCTCGGGATTGACGAAGGCATTGTTCGAGCCGCCGTTGAGCATGAAATCATCGAGGGTCGTCTGGTTCGCGACCGAGTAGGCGAAGAGAACTGGATTTACCTCACGACCCTGTACCACGCAGAGACAAAGCTTGCAGCACGAATACGCGATCTGCTTAATGCCAGCCACGCACTACCCACCATCGATGTTGAGAAAGCTCTCACTTGGGTCGAGAACAAGGTTGGACTGCGGCTGGCTCCGGCGCAGCGCGATGCAGTCGCGGCAGCCACCACAGCCAAGGTACTCATCGTCACGGGCGGCCCTGGCGTTGGCAAGACGACCATCGTGGACAGCATCCTCCGAATCTTCGCCGCCAAGCAACTGCGTTGCCTCCTTTGCGCTCCCACCGGGCGAGCCGCCAAACGGCTGAGCGAGGCAACGGGGCATGAAGCAAAGACGATTCATCGGATGCTGGAATTCGACCCTTCGAACTACGCGTTCAAGCGTAACGCTGACAATCCCCTCGACGCAGATGTTGTCCTGATCGACGAAGTCAGCATGATGGACCTGCCGCTCGCCTACTCGGTCATCCAGGCTGTTCCCGATCATGCTACTCTGATACTAGTCGGAGACGTGGACCAGCTTCCGTCCGTTGGCCCTGGGTTGGTGCTCGCCGACCTCATTGACTCGGGCGCCGTCCCCACGGTTCGCCTCACTGAAATCTTCCGTCAGGCGGCGGAGAGTCAGATCATTCAAGCAGCCCATCGGATCAACGACGGGAAGATGCCCAATCTTCGGCCACCAGATGGTCAGACGGATTTCTATTTTGTAGCTGCCGAGGAACCGGAGGCTGCCGTTGAGCGAGTCCTGCAGATCGTGACCGATCGCATACCGAAGCGATTCGGGTTTGATCCTGTCCAGGACGTACAGGTGCTTACGCCGATGCATCGTGGCGATCTTGGTTCACGCAATCTGAATCAGTTGCTTCAAGCAAGCTTGAATCCTCCGGCGCCGGGCAAGGCTGAGGTCCAACGCTTCGGCCAAGTCTATCGAGTCGGCGACAAAGTCCTGCAAACGGAGAACGACTACTCAAAGGATGTCTTCAACGGCGATCTCGGCACCATCAAAGCGGTAAATGCCGAAGACTCGGAACTGCAAGTCGTGTTCGACGGACGAACCGTGGTTTATGATTTCGGCGAGCTGGACGAGTTGATGCCGGCTTACGCAATGACGATCCACAAGAGCCAGGGCAGTGAGTTCCCGGCGGTCGTCCTTCCCGTTCACACCCAGCATTACATGATGCTTCAACAGAACTTGTTCTATACCGCTGTGACACGAGGCAAGAGACTGGTTGTCCTCGTCGGGACGTCAAAGGCGGTAGCCCTTGCGGTCAAACGAGCGGAGGCCACGCGGCGCTATTGCGGTTTGCGACGAAGACTTGCGGCAGTCGCAGCACCAGCAGAGATTTTGGTCGGAACGACCGCGCCCCGTTGATCGAAGTTAGCAAACGGAAACCACAAGATCAGATCCACGCTTCCCGGCGTTGCTCCCTGCGAGGCGCTGGCCTGCTCCGCGCCTTGGTCGCTATCCTACACGCTCCGATACCGTCCACCTTCGCCAATAATCACGAAATCCATGACGGAAACCGCAAGGAGCTCACCTGCCTCGGCCAACTTCTCCCGCGTCTCAATGTCCTCGCGACTCGGTTCTGGATTGCCGCCCGGGTGATTGTGCACGATGATTATCCGTGACGCGCCGTTCAGGAT
>JASFUW010000517.1:0-3608 GCA_050050135.1 Phycisphaerae bacterium | reverse complement strand
AGACACGATTCCCCGTCGGACACACAGGTCACATAGGCGTCGAAACGCCTCGTCAGCGAGCCCACGAGGATCTCGAGGACGTCCGCATCGGGCTCGACCAGCAGGATTTTCTGCAACCGGCTTCTCATCACACACTGTCCGACCGGGGCGGCCCGGTCACGGTCGGCGCTTCCGCGTCTAACGTGCGCCGCATGAAAGTGCCAACGCACGGTCTGTCTCCAAGTGCTTGAAGAACGCGCCGCTCCGCGGCGTCTCGCTCTACGCAAGGATGTTGACGGTGGGGTGTGGGTGAGGCGTTACGGGTCGGGTGCTCGGGCGGGTAGCTCGATGGTCACGGTCGTTCCCGCGCCGGGCGTCGAGCGAAGTCGCAATCTCCCGCCGTTGATCTCGATCAGCCGGTACGCGAGCGAAAGCCCCAACCCGCGTCCCCGACCGGCCTTTCGGTTCGAGTAAAACGGATCGGTCGCGTGCGCCAGAACCTCCCGCGTCATGCCCACACCGTTGTCCTCGACAACGATCCGAACTGTTTCATCGGAAGCGCGCGACGGCGAGTTAACCACCACGCGGGCATCGGTCCCGGCGATCGCTTCAACGGCGTTGGCAAGAACGGCGTCCAGAGCGCAGCACAACTGCGCGGGGTCGGCGTAGACGGTGGCTGTCCGATCCGCAACCGTGACACTGAGAGCTTCGCTTTCGAGCTTGGCTCGCCCGCGCCAGTGCTGGCAGCGCGGTTCCAGCACTTCGACGATCGCCCGTTCGACCGGTTGCGGCGCTTCGGGCTTCGCAAAACCCATCAGGTCGGCCACGATGTTCGTGGCCCGCTCCGTTTGCTCCACGATGATGCGGAACGTCCGGGCCAGCTCCTCGTCGCCGCAGGTTTTCAGGGCCATCTGAGCCCGACCGGAGACCACGGCGAGGGGGTTGTTCAGTTCGTGCGCCGCCCCGGCAGCCATCTCCGCGATCATCGACATGGAGCGCGTGTCAACGAGTTCCTTCTGGGCCGCGTCGAGGCGGCGGTTCGTCGCGAGCAGTTCTTCGGTCATCCGCTCGGCGTCGATGCGAGCCTTGGCGGATGTCAACGCGAGCCCCACCGCGGTCGCGAGCGCCTTCCAGGCGTCGGCGGCCTGTTCCGTTCGATGTATCCGTTCGTCTTCGGCCGCCACGAGCACCGCACCGAAGACCTCCGGGCCGTTCAAGACGGGGAGCACCCAAACCGGTCTTTCAGGCGTCGATCCCGCGCCGCGCCGCCACAACGCTTCCAGACCCGCCGGCGCGCGGACCAGACCGCGACCGGGAACCTCGAACCCACTGAAAAGTGCCTGAAGCTCGTCACACGACGCCCCGAGGTCCACCACCGCAGCGGACCCGACCTCACCCACGGCGGTGATCGATCCCACGTGTACGCATCGCTTCGACGCCTCGGCGCAGAAGCCCATCGCCTCCGCCCCTTCGGCCATCCGCCCGATCGCTCGCCCTGCCGTCACACAGACGTCATGGAGCCGGTCGTGGTCGCCCATCGAACCGATGAACGCCTCCAGCATGGCAAAGCCCGCGACTCGGGCCTCCAGACGCTGACGCACTTCCGACAACTGCGCGTTCAGGTGCCCGAGTTGACGGTTCGCGTTGATCAGCGACCGGGTGTACTCGGTTCGGCTGCTGAGTTCGTCGACGTCAATCAATTCGCTGAACGGCTGAATCACGCGGGGCAGCTCGTTCAACGCGTCCGTCACGTCCTTGGCACTCAGACCGAGGTCTTCAATCAGTGCGTCCGTGTCGGCAACGTGCTGGTACCCGGAGAACCCGATCCCCTGCTGGCGGATCAGGTTGTCGGAAACGTGCACGATCTGAACGAACCGCGGGAACCGGATCGAGGTCGGCAATCCCCTCGCCGGCTGATGGTGAAGCCATGCACACTCCACCGCGTCGTCCGGCAGACCCCAGCGCGCGGTCAGGCGCTTGCCGGCCACGGTGTGGTCGAACCCGAACGTTTCGTGCTCGACGTCCGAGATGCATGCCTGCTCCCGCCGCACGCGGTCAACCACTCGGGCGTATGCTTTCGGCATACACGCGTCCAGCGCGATCTTCCCGACGTCGTGCAGCAACCCGCAGACGAACGCCCGGGCGCCGAAGTCTGAACCTCCCACGCGCTGGCCGATCATCTGAGCGGTGCAGGCGGACGCGAAGGCGTGCAGCCAAAGCCCCTTCCGGGTCTGAGCGGCCTCGGTGTTCTCGATCGGTTGCCCGAACGCGTCATAGAGCTGTACGCAGAGGACCAGATTCCGCACCGTGTTGAAACCGAGCAGCGTCACCGCCCGGGCCACGGTCAGCCGACTCGAACGGACCCCGACGTTGGCCGTTCGCGCGAACTTCAGAAGGGCGGCGGTCAGCGATGCGTCCGATTCGATGAGCTCGGTAACCTCCCGCGCCGAACTCGTGTCAGACGTGGTCAGCGACAACAGCCGCGCCGCGACCGCGGGCAGCGTCGGCAATCGGTCCAGTTGGCTGAGGTTCAGTTCCAGCCGCTCGCGTGCCGAAAGCGCGGGACGTTGTTGGGACGCGGGAGCGGCTCTCATGGGTCACATGCTCACAGGCGCAAAGGTCGCTATGTCATCGACGCGACGTTGAGCAGTTCCGACATCCGAGCGATCACGGCGTTGATGTCGAACGGTTTCCGGATGAAGTCGTCCGCCCCGGCCATCCGCAGCTCGTTCACTTCATCCGGGTCCGCGACACCACTGATGGCGATGATCCTGATGTGCTCATAGTTGGGATTGGCGCGGATCGTTCGACAGACCGTATTCCCGTTCACGTCCGGTAGCTTGAAATCCAGCAGGATGATGTCGGGGCGGAATCGCTCGGTGATGATCCCCGCTTCGTACCCCGTGGCTGCCGTCTTGAGCTCGAACCGCCCGTCCCGCTCCAGCAGGTCGGTGAACATCTCGACGATGGCTTCATCGTCGTCCACCACCAGAACACGCTTCTTGCCGCTGTCGAGTTGGTCGAGCGGAATCTGGTTCTCTTTCATGAACGCGATCAGCGCGTCCCGCGGGATGCGCCTGAAACGAGAACCGGGCACCCGAAAGCCCCTCAGCTTCCCCGCGTCGAAGCAGCGGATCACGGTCTGCTGGCTGACCTTGCAGATCCGCGCCACCTCTCCCGTCGTAAACACTTGCTTCGTTCGGTCATCCACCATGACAAGCACCTCTGACCTTGCGATCCCTCCGAGCCAGACTTGAAGCACCCGCAAGCAACCGGAGACTGAACCGTGCGTCGGATCAAACGGCAACTAAGCGTGTCTCCAGCTTCTCGCGCTCCACTTCCTATAACTATTTCTAATCGCCAGCTTCCGTATTTTGCCCATGTTTCCTACACGATACATTCCGCACAATTCCCCGTCAATGGGAAAAACTGAAATGTTAGACGGACGTGGTGGAGTGTCTTCCGGGCCCGTTCCCGGCACGAGCTCGCCGGAACGCCCCGCCTACCGGACCAACCGCGAATCGCCGGGCGCAAGGGTGCATGGATTGGGTGGCACGGGCCCGCCGCAGAAGGACCCGTGGAACGGCGCACCGCCCGAATCTACCGCCTCGGAATCGCCCGCACGCCGG
>JASFUW010000516.1:0-3616 GCA_050050135.1 Phycisphaerae bacterium | reverse complement strand
ACGAGTGCCGCTGCGTGCCTGATCGGCCATCTACTGACGTTGACGTCCCTGCCGTTCCTCGACAAGGCGCCCGTAGACCTGTTCAGGATCTCACTACTCTGCATCCCCGCGACGATCTTTCACCTTTATATCACGCGGATCTATCTCGGCATGGGAAAGGTGCCCACGTTCACGATACTGACCGCAGGTCCGCGCATCCTGGCCCTCGTGGCGTTGCTGATCGGAAGCCTCACGCATCTGGATGTTCGTCTGGCCATCTTGATCCATGCCGGCTCCGAAGGTGTCATCGCCGTTGCCGGGGCGGTCGGTCTTGTCGTCTATCATGGTGCTCGGCCGGTCACGCCGCAACTGGCGGGGCTCCTGCGATCACTGCACTACGGCGTCCGCTTCTATTTCGGCAAATTGGCCAGCATGGCCAACGTGCAGATGGGTACGATCATCTTGTCGTTGTCCCCGGTCGGAGTCGGTGAGATCGGTCTCTTCGCCGCCGCCACGGCCATTGCTTCGCGGCTGTGGATCGTGGCAGACGCGCTTCAGACAGCCATGCTTCCGCGGGCCTCCGCCGATCCGGAGGGCAACAAGGAAGCGATCGCCCAGATTGTCCGCCTCTGCCTTCTGTGCACCGTGGCCGTGTCAGTTCTCTTCCTGATCTGCGCGAAGCCGATCATCGCGATCGTCCTATCGCCGCGTTTCCTTCCCGTCGTTTTGCCCTTTCAGATCCTCCTGCCGGGCATTTGCATTCGGGTCATACCCAGGATTCTCTCAGCATACTTTAACGGAGTCGGTCGGCCTGGTATCACGTCTGCGGCCATCGCGGTGGCGGTGCTCGTCAATATCCTGTTGATGTATGTTCTTCTTCCTGTTTGGGGTCTGTTGGGCGTGGCCGTGGCGATGGTCGTTGCGTACGTCACCGAGGCCGTGATAATGGCCCTGGCGTTTAGGCGCCTTAGCGGCGTGTCGCTCACGCAATTGTTGAAAACGCGACGGACTGATTTCTCGACGTTGGGTCGCGTCCTGCGTCAACTCCTGCCCGGCGCGCGCCGTTCGCCGACCATGGCGCGGTAGTCGAAAGAACATGGTGCAGATGGGCAAGCCAAGAATCTGCTTTCTCGTAGGAGGACGCGAAGGGGGCGGGGCCGCACGCTCCACGCTTCAATTGATCAAAGGGATTGATCGTGGAAGCTATGACGTATCTGTGGCAGCGTGCGGGGCCGGGCCCTACACCGAACAGATCATTGGCTCGGGCCTCGAGTGCGACATCTTGGGTACCGGTTGGCCTCCCATGATGCGCCAACCGACGGAAACGGGGGCCCGACTACGCTGGATGGGGTACGCGTGGCTCCCTTATTGGGTCCTGGCGACAACGCACTCGATGGTGCGGTATGTCACAGCGAAGCGCATCGACGTCATCCACACGAATTACCATCATTTTCATCTCATCGGCGGACTGACCTGTGTACTTACCCGCCGAAGGTGTGTCTGGCATTGGCGTGGCGCTATCCGGGCGGCGAGCCGTCGTAACGGTGCACTTGGCGCGTCCTTGCACACGGAAGCGCCTCGCGACCTCCGCTGGACGATTATTGCGAAGGCCGGGTGGCTTCTTCGGCGCATCATGGGCCGCCGCGTCTGGTCGATTGCCAACAGCCGGATGACCGGTAACAGCATCCGGCAACTCGTCGGCGATCGCTTCTCGGTCGTGTACAACGGGATCGAATGCACGCCGCTGCCCGGTCGTCGTCGCGCTCTGAACGAAATCCTCGGGTTGCCCACCGGTACCAGGGTTGTCGGGCTCGTCGGGTCACTTCACCCTCTGAAGGGACAGGCATATTTCCTCGAAGCGGCTGCCAGGGTCTGTCGTCATCATCATAACGTCCACTTCGTCTGCATCGGTGGTCAGACCGCCGCCCGGCAACAGGACTACGAGGCGTCGCTTCTTGCCAGGCGGGCTGCGCTGCGGCTGGAAGATCGTGTCACGTTCATGGGCCCGCGTCCAGACGCCGCCGTTCTGGTTGCGGACTTCGACATCGCTACGGTTTGTACCTTGCCTCCCGGCGAAGGATTCGGGCTGGTGACCGTCGAGGCCATGGCTCGATCCGTGCCCGTCATATCGAGCGACGAAGGGGCCGCCCGCGAGATCATCGTTGACGGGGAAACAGGGGTCCTGGTCCCCGCTGCGGATTCGGCGGCGCTGGCCGAAGCGATCGAGAAGCTCCTGACCAACGAATCACAGCGCCGACGTATGGGGGAGCGGGGATTCGACCGGTGCAGACTGAAGTTCGACATCAGGAAAACGATACGCCAGGTCGAAGACGTGTACGGCAGGCTGCTCGACCGATGAAGGCGAGCTCGGAGCCCCGAATGCGAATCGCGACCAGGCGAATCTGAGAATGATTTTGCGATCCGATCAGATCATCCTTGGTGTTTGCGGCAACGCGCTCGGGCGACGCGGCGGTGTTTGGTATACGCACCACTCCTTCGGCCGCATAGTAAGCCTGCTTGCGGAGCGGTTCCGCGAGGTCCGCTACGGTGCCCCCCGCGCGTCACGGGCGTCCCAGGATACCTGCGATTTCCCCCTGGACGCCGCGAACATCACCATCTGTCCCTGGCCGATTCCAGGCTCTTCACTGGGAGCGCTCAAGCGCCCGGACCGGTTGTTGCGCTCCTACTGGCGCCTCACCGGCTCGTGCGACGCCGTTTTCCTTCGGGGAACCTGGCCTCTGATCTGGACCGCACACCTGATGGCACGACTGCGCAGGCGGCACGTCGTTCACTGGGTCGTCGGCAATCCCCGCGCGATCATGGCCGGCGCCCAACGCGGCTACGGAAGGCGAATACAGCGATTGGGATGGTGGTATGCGGGATTCGAGCTGCTCATGTTGCGGCTCGCAGTCAAGTTGAGCGGGTCGCACCTGTTGGCCAACGGCGCCGAGCTGGCAAAACTCTACCGTTCAAAGCGGACGATCCAGGTCGTAAGCACGAGCATCACCGAAAACGACTTCTTCGTCCGTGACGACACCTGTTCCGGCGAGACCATCCGACTGTTGTTCGTCGGGTTCGTTAGACCCGAGAAGGGACTGGAGTTCGCGTTGCGCGCCATCCCGCAGATCGCAGCCGACCGCGAAGTCCGCCTCGCGATCGTCGGCTCGTGGGATCAGTTTTCACACGAGCATGAACGACTGACCCGCCTCGCCGAACAGCTCCATCTGTCCGATCGGATTGACTGGGAGGGATACATCCCCTTCGGCCCCGACCTGTTCGACCAGATGGATCGTTCGGACATCCTCGTTCTACCCAGCCTGACCGAGGGAACGCCCCGGGTGCTCGTCGAGGCCCGCGCCCGAAGCCTTCCCGTCGTAAGCACCGACGTCGGCGGAATTCCCAGCAGTGTCACCGATGGCCGGGACGGTTTGCTCGTCCCGCCGCGCGATGCAACCCGCCTCGCCCAGGCCATCTCACGCGTCATAACCGATCGCGACCTGCGTCAGCAGTTGATCCGACGCGGGCGCGATCGCGTCAAAGAGCTGACCGTCGAGCGTTTTGTCGATCTGGTCGTGAGCACCGTTCTCGCCGCTAAAGAGTGAACGCAAGCCGGTCCTTGGCTCCGCACGCATGCAAA
>JASFUW010000515.1:0-3616 GCA_050050135.1 Phycisphaerae bacterium | reverse complement strand
CGTCGTGGGGAATCCGAATCGCGGGGCATTTTCCAAAATGGTCCGCCATCGCCCTTAGCGGACACCCCCCAGCCTCCCGACGGATCACGAACGTCCCGACCGGGTCGCACGCCAGAACCGTATATCGCGCGTAACCTGTTGTGCGCAGGGAGCTTTCGAGAACCGCCGGCTCCCGCCCGCGACAAAAACTCACAACCGCCGCCTCGATCGGAACGGACACATTGCAACGCTCGAAGAAGGCCGATCCGGTTGGTTCACGATACCGGTTCATGAAGCGGGGCAGTATACCAGACACCCTCTCGCCCCGTCAGGGTGTTCACGTGCATTGACAGACACCGCACCTGTGAGTACTTTTCAATCCGGTACGGAGCAGACCACGAGATTCGTTGGAAGGTAACCACTCGCAAGGATGACCCGCCATGTGCTGCACGCAAGTTATCTATCATGGAACCATGTTGATCGTCTGGGCGACCTTCGCCCAGGTTCCCACAACCACTGGCCAGACGAGGACGCCCGAGAAACCTGTAATCGCCCAAGGCGAGGTCACCACGAACGACCTCTACGTCCGGAGCGGCCCGAGCCTCAACCACTACACCGTCACCAAGCTCAACGCGGGCGACCGTGTGACGGTGGTCGGCGAGTCCGGCGACTGGCTCGAGATTCTGCCGCCAACGGGCGTATACAGCCTGATCTCTGGTGACTACGTCGATTCACCGGACGGCAAGACCGGCGTCGTCAACGGCGACAACGTCCGCGTTCGCACCGGCTCGGTGCTGAACAAGAACAAATACACCGTGCAACGCAAGCTCTCGAAAGGAGCGCAGGTCGACGTCCTGGGTCGCGAGCCGGACGGGTTCCTGCGCATCAAGCCGCCCGAAGGCGCAACCGTCTGGGTAAGCCGCCGCTTCGTCGAGTACGTACCTGACGAACGCCTGCGGACGGGCTCGACCGCGCAGCCATCGCCTTCAACCCCCACAACCGCTCAGCCGACCGCGTCAAAAGCGCTGCCCGCCGCCGGCAAACCGGGAACCGGGCAACCCACGCCGCCGGGCACCACCGTTGCGAACGCTGACAAGACCATGACATCACCGCCCGACGAGGGCGAGCCCGCGACCGCCACGAAAAAACCGTCCGCGTTCGCGTCCTACGAACCGACGACCGAACGCCGCCGGCTCGAAAAACTCGACGAGGAAGTCCGATCGGAACTCGCCAAACCGGCCGTTGAGCGTCGTCTGGAACCGCTCATCCAGCGATACAAGAAGATCGCGGATCAATCCACCGACGACTTCGCCAACCGCTACGCCTCCGCCCGCGTCGCCCAGTTGACGAACATGAACGACCTCATCCAGACCGTGCGCGAAGTCCACGGGCTCGTCGACGACGCCGAGGCCAGGCGCCGACAATACCTCGAAGATCGTGCGAGACTCCGCACCGCGGTCACACCCACACGCACCGGTTTGGATGCCAAGGGCGAACTGCGCGTCAGCGCCGTACACCCTCCCGACTCCTTCCCCCGTCGCTATCGCCTGGTCAACACCAAGGCACCTTCCGGGCAGACCATCGGGTATGTCGAGATACCCCGCGGTTCGACCATAGACGTTGCCACCTTCCTCGGTCGCTACGTTGGCGTTCGGGCGTCGAACAAGCGTTGGGAAACCGGCGTCAATCCGATCCCCATCTTCGTCGCCAGAGAACTCGTCTTGTTGGAGAAGGCATCGCCGCAGCAGGACAAAACCGACTGATTCCACCCACTCCGCCCACCCGGCGTGGACTCGGTGCCACGACAACGGCAGCGTGATACAAGCAGCCGCCATCCGCACCGGATCGAAACGAGGTGGGCGCAAAAAGGACCACACGTGATGCACAAACGCTTCAGATTCGTCGCACGAAGGATGGGCGTCCTCGCCGGCGCAGGCATCCTGCTCCAGGCCGGAGCGTGCAACGTCAACCTGGCCGAAACCGCACAGACGCTCCTTCTCGGAACCGTCAGCAACCTGTTGACAAGCTTCGTCTTCGGCATGTTCAACATCCCGGTTTCGGGCTTTTGAGCGGCGCGCGACGGCCTCCGACGTAATCGAACCCCACGCGGTTCACCGAGACGCTAAGGTCGCGTATGCCCGCAAAACCCATCGAGAAGGCAACGATCATCGGGGACGGGGCCATGGGGACCCTGTGCGCCATCCTCCTCGCCGAGCACGACACGCGGGTCACCATGTGGAGCGCGTTTCCCGAGCACGCCGCGAAACTGGCGGAGCATCGAGAGAACAAACAGTTCCTTCCCGGCTACCCGTTGCCCGAGTCCATGACCATCGTCGAGGACCCCGTCAACGCGTTTGACGATCCCGACCTGATCGTATCAGCCGTTCCCTGCCAATACATGCGATCGGTCTGGGAGCGATTCGTCCCGAACGCACCACGCAACGTCCCCATCGTCAGCGTCGCCAAGGGAATCGAAGTCGGCACGCTCCTGCGACCGACGGACATCATACGGAGTCTCGTGGGTGACGTTCCCCTGGCAGCCCTCTCGGGCCCCAGCATCGCCCCCGAAGTCGCCGCAAAGAAACCCGCTTCCGTGGTCGCGGCATCCGAAGACGAATCCGTCGCGGCACTTGTCCAGTCGGGTTTCAGCACGGATTATTTTCGCGTCTACACCAGCAACGACCCCGTGGGCGTGGAGTTGGCCGGGGCATCCAAGAACGTGATCGCGCTCTCCGCGGGCATCTGCGACGGCATCGACGGCGGCTGCAACGCCAAAGCCTCGCTCGTCACGCGGGGACTGGTCGAGATCACGCGACTCGGCGTCGCCCTCGGCGCCTCCGCGGACACCTTCCGTGGCCTTGCCGGCGTGGGTGATCTGATCACGACCTGCATCTCCCAGGTCAGTCGAAACCGCACAGCCGGCGAACGCATCGGCCGAGGCGCCACCACCGACGAGGTCGTCGCCGCCACGTCCTCGGTCATCGAAGGCATCGCGACAACCGAAAGCGTCCTCGCCCTCGCAAACAAACACGACGTCGAGATGCCCATCGTGTCCGCCATCGCCTCGGTCCTGTTCGAGAACCGCCGCCCCGAAGACGCCATCCGGGAACTCATGACCCGCCCCCTCAAAAGCGAATCCGCCGGCGCATAGACCGCCCGCGCCACGAGCTGCACGACGCCCCGAGCCGCACGCTTCAGCTTGCGCGGACCGTGGCTTGCCGCTGACCGCAGCTCGTGCGCCCTCCGCCGTGCCGTTGCGTGCGGGCAACCACACCGCCCGAACGAGTCTCACACGATGGCGCTGCGGGGTGGTTTGTAGACCCCCGCGCCCCCTGATACCATGAGCTTCTCGAAAACGCATGGTGCGCGGAGTGCAGCATTGGACCGGTTCAAACTGACCTCTTCCATGTCGCCGCAGGGCGACCAACCCCAGGCCATCGAGAAGCTCACCCGAGCCTTCCTGAGCAGGGCGAAGCATCAGTGCCTGCTTGGTGTCACCGGCTCGGGCAAGACGTTCACCATGGCCAACGTCATCGCCAACCTGAACCGTCCGACCCTCATCATCTCCCACAACAAGACGCTGGCCGCTCAGCTTTACGAAGAGTTCCGCGAACTCTTTCCCGACAACGCCGTCGAA
>JASFUW010000514.1:0-3645 GCA_050050135.1 Phycisphaerae bacterium | reverse complement strand
CGCGCCGGCGGTCCCCGATATCGATCAGATCTGGCCGACGCCGAAGCAGACGAAACGGTTGCTTAGTCGCTGGACCGACCGGATGTGCGATCTGTACGAAATGGATGAGCCCCACTGCGCGCAGGCCCGCGACCGCGTGATCGAGCGATGGGGGCGGTTTTTCGAGGAGAACCGCTCGACGCTCAAACCGCTGCTCGGCGAGTTTCTCGAGATGCGTTGGGAGACCGAGCCGCCCCCCAAAGAGCAGGTGCAGGCGTGGGCAAAGCGCGTACGTCCGGCATTCGGAAAGCTCCAGATCGAGTTCGCCGAGGGCAAGAAGGAGCTGCTTCAACTGCTGACCCCGGCCCAACGAGAGCAGTTCAACTTACAGGCGCTGCAGCTCGAAGCGGGCCTTCAGATTGCCAAAAAGACCCTCGACAAGTGGCAGACCGGCGACGTCGACGTCAACGACATCTGGAAACCCCCGGACGAGGAGCGCAGAAGGCAATGGGCCGAACGAGCCCGACGCCGCCGGGACCGCGAAAAGCGAGCGTACGGGGCAGATGCGGGTTCGCAGGAGACGGCCGAAACCGATCAGATCGTCCTCGAACTCAACGCCTGGGACCGATACGTGGACACCTTCATACGCGTGTATGAACTGGACGCCGGCCAACAGACAGCCGTGCGATCGTGCCTTGCGGAGCTGAAGCGACGGGCGTTGGCACACCGGGACCGTCACCGCAAGGAGATCAACGCGCTCGAACGGAAGATCGAAAGCTTTAGCGGCGCCAACGAGGAACGAGTCGAGCTGGAAGCCAAGCTGGTCGAGCTGTATGGGCCGATCGACGAAATGTTCAAGGAGCTGAAGCGCCGGATCGAGCAGGTTCCGACCGAAGCGCAACAGGCGGCGGTCGCCGAGACGGCCGATCAGCCGTGAAACCGATGTGACGTGGGCGAAGATGACCACCATAACCGACATCGTCGTGCCACCACCCGCCGACGGCGAGATCGTCGACCCGATGGCGTGGTTCGATTCGCCCGGTCCGTTCGAGATCGAGATCGGCTGCGGCAAGGGGGGATTTCTGCTCAGCCGTGCGAGATCGCGACCGCATCTGCGCATGCTGGGCATCGAGTGGGCGAACAAGTACTTCCGTTACGGTGCCGACAGAATGGCACGATGGGGACTGACCAACGTTCGCGTGATGCGGACCGACGCCAGGCACTTCGTCATCAACCACCTCCCGCCCGCCTGTGTGTCTGCGCTGCACGTCTACCATCCCGATCCGTGGCCCAAAAAACGCCATCACAAGAGACGTCTGATTCAACCGGATTTCGTCGAGGCGGCGGTGCGCGTGCTTCGATCCGGCGCGTGCTGGCTGATCCAGTCCGACCACGAGGCGTACTTCAGCGTCATCCGCTCCGTGATGGATGCGCATACCGCGCTCGCGGAGGTCCCCTGGGAGACCACCGACGCCGGACCTGCGGATGACTGGCAGGGAACGAACTTCGAGATCAAGTATGCCCGCCGGGGTCACCCGATCCATCAGGTCGCCTACATCCGAAAGTGAGGTCCTTCTTCCGTTCGCCTGTTGCAGGCAGCAAGAGATGCGGCGGAACGATCGACGCGAGGATCAACGGGTCGCCGAACGTGGCGAGCGCCACCCAAGCGGCACTCGACAGCCCGATACGAAGTCGGCGCTACGCGGCACTCATACTCACCTTGCCGAGTGTCAGCGCGGCGGCGCTTTGGTGAGTTGCTCGGGTACGAACCGCAGCGAGAGTCGGGCAGAGTAGTGTCGCGGATCGGACGCGTCCACGGCGAAGCTGGCGAACTGGAGGGTTGTCGCCAGAGACGCGAGTTCGCGCACGGCGTCAGCGGGGCTGAAGCCCGTCTCCGACGCGGCTACCGAACCGGCCCGCTTCGGCACGACCACATCGGTGGCGGTGCCATCGCGCTCAACCCTCAGCACGGGTCCCGACGTGGATCCACTCTTTGACCAACGCTTGCGGAGGTCGGCGTTGGGGGCTTCGAGCGAGAGCAGGTTCCCATCGATCCCCAGGACACGATCGCCGACCCTCAACCGCCCGTCAGCCGCCGTATGGGGAAAGACCTTCGTGATCACGACCACACCCGGTTCCTGGACGATTCTCATGCCGATCCCGAGCTGAAGGACTCGGCGCGACGTGGAGACGCCCTGCCGTTTCCACCAGACCGGGTCCAACAGCGACGGGGCCCCGGCCTCGAAAGCCTCGAGCCAACGGGCGAGCACGTTTGACGCCAGGCTCGCCTGTGCGACCGACAGTGAGCCCCAGGTCGCGGATGACGCGCTCAAATCGCGGACGTCGCGCACGCTGCCGAGCGAATCGGTGAAGTTGAACTGGGCGTCGAGAATGCGCTCGACGTGTGCTCGGTTCAGCGCGACGATCAACCACTTTTCGTGCGCCGCCCACGCCGGCTGAAGCCCCGACAGCAGCTCGACAACGGGAACGCGTGTCGCCTTTCCCCGGTTCTCGAGTGAAACGTAGGACACCGGAACACCCAGGTGCCGGGTCTCATGAATCTCGAGATCATCAGGGGACTCGGCGGAATCGATCAACGTCAACACCCGGATGACACCTTCTGCAAAGTGTTTGGCGTATTGCCGGGCAGACGCCGCATCGGAGCATTCGATCAGGGCGGCCAACTGCGGCGACGAGCCCGCTTCGGTCAAATCCTGCCCCCACACGAAGATGACGTGCGGACCGAACTCGGCGTGATCGTCACCGGTCGCGGACGTGCCGCGCTGAATACCGCGCAACAGGTTGAGATAGTGCGCGAATACGCCCGATTCTCGACCCGCGGTGGCAGCCTTGTAGGCCGCGTCGAGATCGACCGTCGTCGCGGTCGCGTACAGCGTGGTCCGGGGGAGCCGCAGAACGGCGTCGACCGCGCGACGAGACAGCCTGGATCGCTGTTTCGGCGCGGACAGGGATCCTCGAATCGCCACGTCGATGCGCCCCTCGCCCTCGTAAAGCGCCATGACGCCGCGATCCATGGGTGGCCACAGCGGCGAGAACCCGTCCTCTCGAAAACCTTCCTGCTCGTCGTCAGCCCAATAAACGACGGCGAGGTAGTCGGGCGGGAGGTAGCGCATCAGATTCCGAAACGTCTCGGATTGTTCGAGCCCGCCCCTCTCCGGCCGGTCCATCATGCCCAGCGTGTCGCGCATCAACGATGCGCCCTTCCAGCGTCGAGAGATGGCCACCGTCTCATCGCGCGTACAGACGATCATGCCATCCTTTGTGCGAAAGCAGGAGAGCCCTCGCGTCGTGACCGGGTCGACCCGCCCCCTCCGTGGAAACCACCGGTCCAACGTCCCTTCATCGGGCAATTGGGCGAACCATACGGCGCTACCGAGTTCGGACCAGCTCGGCGCGATCAGGCCCGCATCCGACCGGAGGAGCTCGTCGAAATCCACGGACGCGTGCGGTCCGAGGAACCGCCGAACAGCGCCTCGAAGATCGAAGGACCGGTCGGCTTCCGGCTTCGGTATCCCGCCGAACAAGGACACCAGTTCCCATGCATGGGTTCGATCCAACGCCTCGTTGAGCCTTCCGGGTCCGCGAACCGCAACAAACAGCTTCGCCGACGTGGGAACAAACTTCGCAAAGGGGACGTCCGACGTG
>JASFUW010000513.1:0-3662 GCA_050050135.1 Phycisphaerae bacterium | reverse complement strand
CCAGACCTGGACGGAGCCGGGGGCCACGCGGCTGTTCCACGAAGCGTTGAAGGCCATGCGATCGCATTGGCACGCAATCGATGAAGACGGCCGGGGAAACCTCGCCCTCGGCATCCTGGAGACCGAAGCCCAGTGCCACACAGCTTGCCTGGCCGTTGGCCGCGATGGGACCGTGCTGACCCTCCGGCTGACCGTGCGGCTCGGCAGAATCCGGCGGAATCACGTCCCGGCCCTGCTGGCGCTCTGGAAACTCCAGGCGGCGACCCAGGCCGCCAGGTTCGTCCCCGACCTGGATGACGGTGACGTCCGGCTCGAAGCAACAGCCTTTCTATCAGACACGTGCGACCCGGCATTCGTAGTCCAAGCGGTCGTGCGGGACGTGAGAACCATCCTCGAGGACGACCGCCTTTTGGCGGTCGTCAGTCCCGAACCTGTACGCCAAGCCTCTTGAAAACATAGGAGAGAACCCGATGAACCGACAACCTCACCAGCCCTCCCAGTACGAGCTGCTGACTTACGATGGAAACGAGATGTCGACGGCCGTGATTCCGCATGCCGAGCTCGACCGGATAGACACCACCGCCTTGGATCATTTCCATTCGCGCTCGCTTGGCGTCTTCGGCTTTCGCGCTGCATCCGGAGATTGGGTGGAACACCACGGCAGGTGGCCTCTGATTGGCCCGAAAGCGCTGGCCATACTAGAGGCCATACAACTCAACCCTGGAATCTACTTGGACCCCAGGACGATTGCGCAGATCACTGGCTTCGAGAGTCTCTACAATGGCGCGACTCTCGCCACCCGCATATTGAAACTCCGTGAGGCTCATAAGGAGAAAGGGCGTCCGCGGTTTTTCAAGACCATCCGAGCGGGAGGGTATCGCGTCTGCTGGCCCAAGGAACGCACTTGGATGTGGCTGGAGATGATCCCGGCAAGTGTGGCAGTCTCAGCGTGATGCCCTCTGCTCCGGGCAGCTACCCGGATTCTATCAGTAACGCACTCTGCGTCCCAACGTACGCCGCTTGGCAGGCGAGTGATAACAACGAACTTGAATTCAACAAGGAGTATCAGATATGCCGCGCAATTGGTCAGAAAGCGTAGCCGATTGGCCGGAGATTTCCGAGCATCACAACCACCCGATGCGGGTGATACGAGTCGAAAGGAACACAAAACCTCGAGGTATGCTCATTACCCTCGAACACATCTCTGCGGAACAGCGTGGGCGCCGGCATGGGCCTGTCCTACTTCCTTTGCCCTGCCGTCCCGGCGGATTGACGGCGAGCTTCTTCCGTGCTTGTGGACAGGACGTCGAGCCGACAAAGCAGCTTTTCCCGAAGAAGTGTATCGGAAGACTCATCGCCGTGCGATTCCGCCGCATCGCTGACGGCGCCTATGAGCCAGCAGACTTCGAAGCTTCAGACGAGGAGACAAGCCATGACAGCTAATCCCATGAACAGCCCGCTCCAACCGCAGCCGCCGGGACACCGACAGTCACTCCCTCGGCGCATCGCAGTCGGGGTCGCGGAATGGAGTCGTGCCGTGATTGTCGTGATAGTGTGGGCCATCGCACTGGCCATCGCTCTGGGTGCCGCGTACATGGCCATAGTAGCTGTTGTCTGTTTCATCGACTGGGCCAGCAAAGCCCTTGGACTGGGAGCGTAGCCATGCCGCAACCCAACTTTCAAGGCGCGCCGGTTATCAGTCAGACCGACTCCGTCATCCGTGATAAGAACGGTGAAGAAATACTCCGGATCGGTGCTGGGGAGTTCACAATCTGCTACCCGGATGGCCGTATCGAACGCCACAAAGTGAGCACTAACATCATCCTCACCGACGGCACGAACTTCAACGTGGGCATGATGTATGCAAATCCCCCGGTCCAGGTTGGTGTTTGTTCTCTCTGCCGCCACCCACCCTACTCGTTTCCTATCCGTCAAGCAGCAAGCCATGGCCTGGTACGGCTGACGCGCGCCAGAACGTGCACGTGCGGAACGCTGTGCTGTGTGAGGCACTGCAAGTTGTGCACGGATGGCCGATTCCGCTGTCTTCGCTGTGCACGAAAGTGGTCCTGGAAGGAGGTCATTTCCCGCGTCTTCTTCGCCAAGGAGTAGCGAGTGATGAGCACCGGAGAACATCTGCGAAAACTGTGGAACATAATCACTGAGTACAACCTGGAGGGACCTAACTCGTACCTGAGACACGTGAAGCGAATGATCGAGCACGGAATGCTCGACGACGACATGGCCAGGGCCTACCTCTTCAGGATCGAGCCGCTCGTGCAGCACGCGATTGACTACCCAAACGTTTTGCATCGTGCCCCGGGGTGGGAGCAGCTGTATGCTGACGGGCCTCCCGATATTGAACTTGGCACGCTGGTCGACGCCCCGGACGTCCGCTTCGGGCTGCGTGTTCGTGATCGCCCGCGATCTGTCCTCATCGCCGGCGCCCAGGGCGCCGGCAAGACCGTGGCCCTGTTGAATATCATCATCAAGCTCTATCAACTCGGTCACCGAGATCCGGCGCACCATGTTTGTCTTATCGTCAGGGACTGTAAAGGAGACTACGGACACTTACCCGGTCAGCTCGGACCCGATTGGGTGCGCCTGGACTACCACGACCCGCGGACCCGGATTTCTCTGGCCGCGCCGGAGGGAGTTCCGCCCAACGCCTGGATCAATCTCGTAGCCAGCATGTTCGCCGCGCGTTCGGGAATGGTCGCCGCTTGGACGTGCTTCGCGAACATGGTGCGCTGGCTCCTCGCCCAACTCAACCCTGAGCCGGGCCCGATTCTCCGCTGGCCGAGTTTGCGCCTTGTCCTTGAAGTCGCATTGGCGAAGGATCTGACTCTCTGGGCGGCCAAGCCTGACTACGGCAGGACACTCATCGGCGTACTGGAGGCGATCACGCAATCGGCGCACATCTTCGATTGTTTTGGAGGCCTGGATATAGAGCGCGACATTGTTCGTCCCGGCAAGCACCTCCTGCTCGAGATGCCGCTCGTGGAACCCTCGTGGGTGCGTCAGTTCGCCACTGACCTGATCCTGGCCCAGATTCTCTTCGGCCGCATCCACCGCCATCAGAAGACGGACCGGGCTGAGATCTGCCTGTGTCTTGACGAGATGGACACGGACGCTACCGCCGAGGCCGACCGTCATTTCCCCGATCGGATGTCCCCGTTGGCGCACATACTTCGTCTCGGACGCGAGTTTGGGATCATGGTCGTCGTTGGCATGGGGCGTATGCGTCATGCGAGCCCCTACGTGCTATCTGAGCCGCGCTACCATCTGATATTCAACCAGAGTGACTCCGAGTCCGTGGCCACGGCACGCAGTACGTTGAATGTGCCAGGGGTGGACGTTATGTGCCCCGCACTGCAACCAGGTGAGTGCATCGCACGCGAAGCTCAAGGACCCTGGCCCCACCCGATGCTGGTCAAGATCGACTATCAGCCGCCTGGGCGCGGTCCGATCTCGAAATCGTACGACACGCATCCTCTAATCCCTTCGGTTCCTCTCTCCGAACTGCCAGAGGTAAAGCTGGCGCTAGACAAGCTCGCGGCCGCCAAACGCAGAGAGAAGCACGAGCAGAACAAAGCGAGCGCCGAAACGCTCTCTGACCATGCGCGCCGCCTGCTCAACACCGCCGCCGTCAACCTCTGGGCGCC
>JASFUW010000512.1:0-3664 GCA_050050135.1 Phycisphaerae bacterium | reverse complement strand
GGTCGGTCGGTGGGCGCACGGGTTAGAGGTCGCTAGTCTACTTGGCTCGGGAAGCGTCCAGCGGGACTCGAGGCGAGCGAGCACGAAGCACAACGCGCTACTTGGCGCATGTGCTAGGGGGGGCTCGGCGTTCCGGCGGCGGGGGAACGCCTGCAGGTGAGTCGGGATTTGGAGCACCGCGCAGGCTGAAGCCTGCGGCTCGGGGTTGTTATGCACCGCGCACGGTGAAGCCTGCGGCTCGGGGTTGTTATGAGGCGTTAGACAAGTAGACCGGAAGAAAGGCCCGGAGAGAACGAATGGAACTCAACGAGATCATCGCGAATCGGCGCTCGGTGAAGAGCTACGACCCGAACCATGCAATCACGGATGACGAGCTGAAGGCACTGTTCGAGCGGGTCATTCTGTCGCCTTCGTCGTTCAACTTGCAGCACTGGCGGTTTGTGGTAGTGCGCGATTCTGCACGAAAGAAGCAGCTTCGTGAGATTTCGTACAACCAGGAGCAGGTCGAGAACGCATCGGCGGTCATTGTCGTGGCGGGGAAGCTGGATGCGCATAGGGACGTAGCGGAGATCTACAAGGACGCGCCGGAGCCGGTTCGGCAAGCGATGATCCCCATGATCGACGGGTTCTACGCGGAGAAGCGACAGATGCAGCGCGACGAAGCGATTCGATCGTGCTCGCTGGCTGCGATGACGCTGATGCTGGCTGCGTATGACATGGGCTATGCGACGGGCCCGATGATCGGGTTCGATCCCGTGGCGGTCGGCGAGTTCGTCGGGTTGGATGAGAAGCACGTGCCGGTGATGATGATCGTGATCGGGAAAAAGACGGGGGACATGCGGTCGCGGGCGTTCCGGTATCCGCCGAGCAATGTTGTCAAGCTCGAGTCACTTGACGGGGAGGGGTTGGCGTAGCTACGCGTGGTGCGGCCAGGCCGCACCCTACGGTGTGTACCCTCCCCCGGCCCCTCCACCGATGGGTCGGCGTCTTCGACCCGAGAGGGAGGGGAGGTTATGGGTTGGTCGTGCGGATGTCGGTGCGTTCGTTCGATGAACCGGTGGCGTCGGTGTCGGCGGAGTCTTCCCAGGTCTCGCCGGCGGCGTCGATCCACTGCTTGCGCTCGACGCGTCCGCTTTCGTCGAAGTCGACGAAGACGTGGAGGTGGCGGTCGGGCCGATCGTACATCCAGCGCTCGCCGAGCTTGTTACTCGGGTGGCCGATGATCTGGGCGACGTCCGACTCGGTGGACAGGTGCGGTTGAATTCGGGCATAGTTGTCGTAAACGAGTTTGTCCGCCGTCTGACATCCGACGAGCATGGCGGTTATGGCCAGCGCGAGTGTGAGCATCAGCGATCTAGCTCGGCGTTGTGCGTATTCCATGGTTGTTGGACTCCTTGTGAACGTGCTCGGTCATGGGTTCGTCACGTTCCTTCGCCGGTGGACCCGGTGGCGAAGCCGCCGACCGGATGGTAGGCAATAACACACTCGTCGATCAGGTGCTCGCCCGTCGGTGCGTTATAGGTGACGGCTAACACATACTGGACGGCGGTGGGTATCTTGGCTGGATCGATCGCGAGCCGAAACTCGTACATCTTGGTCAGGCCGCTCCAGTATCCTCGCTGCTGGTCGGCGGTGGCCAATTCGATCTGCCAGTGCTCGAGGCGGCGTCCCTTGTGTTCGGCGCTGGCGGGCACGTATTCGTAGAGTTCGGCGCGTACGGTGCCGACTATGTTCAGCCCGTTGTTGCCCAGGGCGTTGACCGCCTGGAGCCAGAGCTCGATGCCGTCGGGGGTGGGATCGTCGTCGAAGCTCTTGACGCGGGTGAAGGGCTGGACGATCTCGATTTCGACCGGCAAGAGCAGCGAGAGCATTCGGTTCTTTGCTTCCGGGTCGACGGTGGGTGCGGGGGTGGCGCAACCCGTCACAACGAGCGACAAAGCCAGGACCAAGATTGACCAGCGGAACCGTCGCATCGGCGTCACCTGCCGTGGTAGCGATGAAGCTGTTCGTCCGCGCCGCGGGTCGGAGTGTACGGCAGGTGTGGCTGTGGGGTCAACGGGCGGGATTGGATAACGCTCTAGACGGCCGGTTTCGGGGCGGGGGCTCGGTTGCCTCAGGGGCTGGACGTTGAACAACGTGACTGACGAGGCCGCGCATGGGGGACCCGCGAACTCGCGCGGTACTCACAAGCTCGATGCGCAGGGCGCGGCTTTGAAATGTTTGCGAGTCCCTGATAGGCTTCGGCGGGCAAGACGCGGCTCGGTAGATTCTGCCCTGACGGGTGGTGGGTGAGGTCGGATCGTCGGGTTGGCCAAGGTCGTGCGGTTTCGCGAAACCGGAGGCGTGGATCACAGCTCAGGCAGGCTGAAAGCGGCACGAACAAGAAGAGGGACGCATGGCGAAGGTTTTGGTGACGGGCGGCGCGGGATTCATCGGGTCTCACCTGGCGACGCATTTCGTCGAGCGGGGGGACGAGGTGCGGGTGATCGACAACTTCGCGACGGGGCGGAAAGAGAATCTGTCCCACCTGGGCGACCGCTGTGAACTGATCACGGGGGACATCCGCGACCTGGAGCAATGTCTTTCGGCGTGTGACGGGGTGGAGTTCGTGTTTCATGAGGCGGCGATCCCGTCGGTTCCGAAATCGGTCGAGGAGCCTCAGGCCAGTCACGATACGAACGTGAACGGTACGTTCAATGTTCTCCGGGCGGCGGCCGAGCGGAAGGTGAGGCGCGTGATCTACGCCGGGAGCAGCTCCGTGTACGGTGACAGCGAGGAGTCACCGAAGCACGAGGAGATCGTGCAGGCCCCGCTGAGTCCGTATGCCGCGCAGAAGTGTCTGGGGGAGCATTACTGTCGGGCGTTTTCGGAGTGTTTCGGCTTGGAGACGATTACGCTGCGGTATTTCAACGTGTTCGGGTCGCGTCAGGATCCGTCAAGCCAGTATGCCGCGGCGATCCCCGCTTTTGCGGTCGCGATTCTCAAAGACGAGCCGCCGACGGTGTACGGCGACGGCGAGCAGACGCGGGACTTCACGTACGTGGACAACGTGGTATACGGCAACGTCCTCGCGATGCAGGCCGACCGGACACACGGTGAAGCGGTGAACATCGCGTGCGGCGACCGGATCAGCGTGAACCAGGTGATCGGGGCCATCAACGTGGCACTTGGGAAGGATGTGCGACCGCGCTACGAGGATGCTCGGCCGGGGGACGTGAAACACTCGTGCGCGGACATTACGCGGGCTGAGACAATGCTCGGGTTCAAGCCGCAGGTGAGTTTCGAGGAGGGGTTGCGCAGGGCGATCGATCATTACCGTCAATACGCGGGGTGATTCGTGAACGCACGAGCGAAGTCGGAGCGACATGGTCGAATGTCGCGGCGCGCGTGGACTCCAACCGGGTTTGCGGATTGCTTGATGACGGGAATGGTCGCCGGGATCAGAATCTATGACGCTGGATGACTTACAAGCGCTGATCGAGAAGATGTACAGCGAGAAGGATCGCGAGCGGGGAACGGCGGCGACGTTTCTCTGGCTGACGGAAGAGATCGGTGAACTGGCGGCGGCATTGCGGGAGGGTTCGCGTGAGGAGAAGGAGGCGGAGTTCGCGGACGTCGTGGCGTGGTTGGTAACGCTGGCCAACATCAACGACGTCAATCTCAC
>JASFUW010000511.1:0-3666 GCA_050050135.1 Phycisphaerae bacterium | reverse complement strand
CGCCCGTGCTGTGGTTTGCCGGGAAACGTCGCTCAGGTACAGTAGTGTATCCTCAGGACGCCGCGAGCGGGGCGCTGTGGTTTGCCGGGAAACGTCGCTCAGGTACAGTACTGGCCGCTCGATCAAATCCACAACGATTGCTGTGGTTTGCCGGGAAACGTCGCTCAGGTACAGTAGACCCCGCGTAAACCCTTTAGGCGACGGGAGTTGCGGCGGATTTGGCGGTCAGAAAAGGAGGAGCTGCTCGGGCGGCTCCTCCGCTTTCCGTCGTTTTCTGCCGTGGAGGACCTCCATGCGGCCGAACTGGCGCTCGGTGACAGCGAGCAGACGCACCTGCCCTTTTTCGGGAACGAGTGCGCGGACGCGCTGTTTGACGGCCTGACAGAACTCGTCACTTCCACAATAGCGACCATAGACCGAGTATTGTAACTGGCAGAAGCCTTCGCACAAGAGGGCGGTGCGAAATCGGGTGTACGCGCGGCGCTCGGCGTTGGTCTTGACCGGCAGGTCGAACATGGCGAAAAGCCACATGGCACGGTACTCCGAGGGGACATCATAGCGGCGGGACACGGTCCATTTCCTTGGGCAGCCAGAGGGAGTGCTCCCGGGCGAGAAAGACCTTGGCGAGGGACGACGCGGTGCGAGTTGCGGCGTCGGACAAGGTGCGCAGCTCGCCGTCGAGGCGGTAACGTCCGGTGAGTGCCTCGAGCAGGGCACGCTTGGCCCGGGGATCGAGGGGGGCGTCCATGCCGCGTTCGGCGGCGTGTTCGAGCACGACCTCGTCGACGAGGGGGCGGTAGGGCTCCATCAGGTCGTCGGCGAGACAAAAGGCGTTGTACCGATTGTGATGATGGACGCCGACGGAGGGGTGAAGGCCGACGGCGCAGATCGCACGGCCCATCGTAGCGCGCAGGACGGCGTAGCCGTAGTTGAGGAGACTGTTGACGCCCCCGCCGTGGCGGCGGCGCCTGAAGTCGGGGTCGTCGAAGAGGGCGGGCCAATAGCGCCTCGATGCCTGGGCTTCGACGTTGGAGGGGTCGCCGCTGCGCACCCGAGAGGCGAGGGCGCGAACTCCGTGATCATCCCCCCGGATGCGCTGCAAAAGTGACGCTTGGGCGAGGACCTTGGCGCGTACGATGGTCTTCCAGAGACGCTTCTTGAGCGGTTTCTTCGCCGCGGCCTGGGCCATGAAGCGCTCGGTCTGTGTGCAGTGCCCGTCGATCGAGAGCATCAAACCGACGGGACGGTTATGTTTCCCACAGACGATGACCGCACCGCCGGACTCGACCACGCCCGCCAAGGCGGTTTGCGTGCAGAGCACCTGCGGGTGGGCGATGACGAGGGCAGAGAGTTCCGCGAGGGGGACCGAGCACGGCGGCTCGTCGTTGCGTTCGATGAGAAGCTGGCGGTTGTGGACCTTGAGGTAGGCGCCCCCACCTGTCAGGTCCAGCACGCGCTCAGTCATTGGCCGGAGAGACCTTTCCGAGATAGTCCACGCGAATCTTGCGACAGGCTTGGGTCATCAAAGTGCCGACAGACGGGCGGAACCAATCACCTGCCTTGATAATGTCGGCTTTCAACCTGGCGTCGTGATGCCTGGCGAAATATATTCTCTGTCCCGTAATGCCGCGCACGACGAAGGGGCCTCGTCCGAACTTATCGGATTCGACGTCGATCATCTCGCCCGGGGCAAGGGAGAACTCGAAGCGTTTGCCCTCGCCGAAATCGCGCTGGTAGATGTGCTGGCCACGCTTCTTGCGCTGCACGGCCTCGAAGCGTGACACGAGGTGACCCTCCCATTTCTGTGGGTTGCCATCCTTATCGAGGACGGCGACGATTTCCATGTGGTGATTCGAGCCGGGGGCGACCCAGCGGCGGCGCGGTCCGTCGGCGACCTGGATGATGTTGGTGCGCTTGCGGATGCGGGCCTTGCGGATGGGAATGCGGTTGCCGTCGCGTGTGGTGTGGTAGGGGAGGTTGTCGTCGGAGGCGAAGGCCTTTTTGGGGTCTGCACCGGTTTGGGCGAGGCTGGCCTCGACGAGTTGGCGGACGACCGGATCAACGATCCGGGCGACCTCCGAAACGCTCATATCCTTGAGCGGCTTGCGGACGTGGCGGTATTCGACGAGTTCGGTCTTGGCGCTGGTCTTGCGGACGGCGCGGTGGGGTTTGGAGTAGTTGGTTTCTTCGTGGAGGGCGCCTGCGAGCCTGCGGTCTACGCGGTGGGAGACGACGACTTTGTCGATGGCGTTGCGCACGTCCTCAAGGAAGCCGGGCCAGGGGTCTTTCAGGGCGAGGAACGGGCGCCTGGCGCCTTCGCGCTCTGCGCGTTGCGCTGCGTCGGCGAGGCGTTTGACCATATCGGGGGTGGCGAGGGCGATGGCAACGGCGTCGACGGCGTGGTGGCGATGATCTACGCGGAGTTTCTCACTAAGCGAGACATCCTCGGGTGCGCGGTGGGCGGGGCTGTCGGGGAGGCTGGGAAGAACCGCGTTGAGCATCAGAACGTTGCGAAGGTGATGGGTGACGCCGCCGGCGCTGACCTGGACGCGCCGTCGCCCGTCGGCGTCGACCGGTCCGCCGTAGAGCAAGCCGACGTATTCGGCGGCGAGGCGCGAGGCGTAGGCGGTGTCGGTGAGTTGTCGCAGGGTGAAGCCTTCGGGTATCTCTTCCATCTTGAAGCGGCGGAGCTTTTCGGCGCGGGCCCGACCGGAGAAGCGTGAGACGCGTTCGAGAATTTCGTGATAGCGCTGTTCGTCACCCGCGTAGGCTTCGTAGGGTGTGCGCTTGGCTTTGCGATTCCGGTTTTCCTCGATGTCGCAGAGGGTCTTGTTGAAGAAGGTGTTGTCGAGGGAGCGGGAGAGGGGAAGGATGTGCTCGATGTCGAACTGCGGCGTGGGGCCGAAGAGGGACGGTATGGTGATGTTCCGCCCGGTGTAGGGGCATATCCAATGGCACTCGTCTGCGAGGCGGTATTTTTCGATGTCGACGGGCTTGGGATCCGGGATCCGCCCCTCGGCGATGATGGCCGCCTTGGCGGCGTCTCGCTCACGCTGGTTCTCGCGGTTTCTATCGCTGATGTCCTTTCGGACTTTGCGCGGTTTTTTTAGGTGGCGGGCGAGTTCGATCCTGATCACGTCCGGTTTGCCGTGGTTACGGATCACGGTGTTGACGACCTTGCGCAGCTCGGTGAGGGCTCGGATGACGGCGGGGTTGCGGAGGTCACGGAACTTGGACACCTTCGACAGCGGGGGGAGCTCGTCGTACACCTCATGCGCCTCGAACGACTCTGGAAACAATTTCTTCCTGGCGGTCGAGTATGGCGTGCCTTTGTCCATCTCGGCCACGAGTTGTGTTAGCGCCGGGACGCAATGGGCGGAGAAACCGTCCTCCAAAGCAACTTTGTGGGCAAGTTGCTCGGCTTGCTCGGTCGTGAGCCCCCATCGATTGATGCCGCGGCGGACGAGGGCGTCGCTTTTTTCATAGGAAAGGACGTCCTCGACGACCTGGTCGCGTTCCGCGTCCGTCAAGTCGTTCCAGCGCTCGGCGAAGACGTTGCGAAGCTTCTCGTCCGTGCGGTGGCCGGGCAGTTTCTTCTCGCCGCCTTCTTCGTGACTGAAAGCGGCTGTTTTCGGCAGAGCCAGGAACTTCCTGTTCTTGAGCCGA
>JASFUW010000510.1:0-3689 GCA_050050135.1 Phycisphaerae bacterium | reverse complement strand
TGCCAGTTCCGCCCATTCCCGGCCTGCTTGCCAGTACCCGACCGGGGGTTGGGACCCGGTTGTCCGCACGACCCACCGGGGTCGGCTGTCGATCCTGTGGTTATCGGGTCGCCTTTCCGTGCGGAACTGAATCGAGACACCGAAGGAACCAGGGAGAAGGACATGGCAACATTCCGCTTTGTGGAAGAGCAGGATGTCCGCTTTCTTCCTGACTTCTCGAAGCTGTGCCCGCGTCACTCGCCACGGCACGGCGTGAATGCCAAGACAGCTCAGACGTGGCATACGTTAAACCCGACGGCCGGATGACTCGCCCTGGCACCAATCCGCATGACGGTGGCTTCGAGGACCAATGGTGATGCCGCAAGAAGGTCGGATTCTTAACGGTGTGCCCGGCGTTCCAGATGTGGACATCGCCGAGTCGGGGGTAGGCAGGGTGTGAACCGGGAATGCAACATGTGCTGCATCGCACGTCTGGGGCCGCTTTTTTTTCGGACTTTCGGCACGCGAATGTGCCCTCACGACCCTGCTACTCCATTCTCAGAGCGCCGAGGGTTCATTCCTGTTGGCAAGAGGTGCTTGGCGCAGCGGCGTCCTCCCGATAATATGTGAGGCGCGTTAAACGGTAGAGATCGCAGCATGTCCACTGATACTGAGCGTCTGAAGGATGGTGCCATGTCTTCTCCGACACTGACTCCCTGCAATCTCACGGTGGTTTTTGCGTGGCTGTTAATAGGTGCGGCGTGGCCAGCCCTAGCGCGGGAAGAGACCGCCGTGCTGATACCGGGCGGATCGGCCGTGGACATGTCTGGGAATCACATCGTCGTAGGAGACCCGGAGGCTTCCGTAGACTTCATCAACCACGCCGGAAAAGTCTACATCTACGAGGGCGACGGCGCTAACCGGGCGCTGAGCGCCACCCTGACCGCGCCGGTTCCAGGCGAGTACGACTGGTTCGGCGCCGCGGTGGCGATAGACGGCGACCTGCTGGTTGTCGGAGCCCCGGCGGACGATTTTCAACTTCATCACGAAGGGGCCGCTTACATATTTAGAAAAACCGGCGAGACCTGGGTCAACGAAGCGTCACTGGATTCAGGGATTCCCAACCCCTGGGATATGTTCGGTCTTTCGGTCGCAGCACAAGCGGACCGCGTCGCCATTGGGAATCCGTTCTCGAGCTCGGTGAACGTATACCGGTACGAGACCGGAAGCTGGGCTCTGGAAGCGGAACTGATGGGCAGCGACTTTGGGGTGGTCGGTTCGTTCGGGTTCAGTGTATCGTTCAGCGGCGATCGCCTGGTGGTGGGACACCCTCTTGACAATCACACCGGGTCCGACTCTGGGTCGGCCTACGTCTTTCGGCGCGCTGGAACCGTTTGGACCGAAGAAGCCAAGCTTACTGCGTCCGACGCAAGCCCCGTTGATAGGTTCGGGCATGATGTGGACATGGACGGCACCCGGATCGTCATCGGAACTCCGCAACGTGACGGTGAGCACGCGCCCGTCGGCGGGGCGTACGTTTTCGAGTGGAGCGGGTCGCTCTGGGAACAGACGCACGTGCTCGGGTATCCGGAATACCCTGTCGGCGGAGCTGCCGGGTCGTCCGTCGCGATGGACGGTAACTGGATCATCCTCGGGGCCCCGTACTACCCGATCGGAGCTGGTGAGGGTGTAGGGTTTCTCTTCTGCCGAGCCGGTGCGGGTATGGAATGTCAGATGTTGGATTTGCTCGTACCGAGCGACCCCGCCGTGCGGAAACTCGGGCATGCCAGTGCCGTGGAAGGTTCCGTCAGCGCGCTCATTCAGCTTCACACCGGGTCGGGGATGTTGCTCTATGATCTCGGCGGTGACATTCCGACTGTTTCTGAATGGGGAATGGTCGCGCTGACGCTATCGGTGCTCATCGTCGGGACGGCCCTTCTCCGGGATTGCGAAAGCTGCAGGCTCTCGCGTCGAATGAGAAGATCTACTCGCAGTCGTGGCGGACCTCCGACAGAATACGAGGCATCGTAGGCTCTGGAGCAGCGTCATGTCGATTCAACGTGAGCATCAAGAGGATGGCAACATGTCCCCTTCCGCGCGACTTCCATGCTTTCGCGCAACGCTCCTCGTATGGGTTCTAGTAAGCATGTTGGCGCCGGCACAGGCGCGGGAAGAGATCGCCGTACTGACACCGGGCGGAGCCTCGGTGGACGTTTGTGGGGAGCTCATCGTCATCGGAGACCCGGGTGCGATCGTTGGGTTCGAGAACGAGGCCGGCGAAGTACACGTCTACGAGCAAGATGGTCTTGGATGGCGATCGCAAACGACACTGACCGCGTCGGATATCGATGAGTACGACAACTTCGGAGGCTCGGTCGCGGTGGACGGTGACGTCATCGCGGTGGGGGCGCCGGCAAACGACCTCCAATTTCCCCATCTCGGTGCGGTTTACGTATTTCGCTACACCGGGGGTACGTGGGTCGAAGAGGCGAGGCTCGACTCAGGCAGAACATACCAGGACAACTTCGGGTTGGCGATCGATTTGGAGGACGACCTGCTTGTCGTCGGTAATACGAACCCGGGTTTGGTCTTCGTGTTCCGATACGATGGCGGAACCTGGGTTGAGGAAGCCCAGCTCCTTGGGTCCGATGCCACCGGGGCGGACTCTTACGGCTACTCCGTTTCCCTGAGCGGGAACCGGATGGTCGTTGGTGGTCCTTCGGACGACGACATGGGCGTGCATACAGGATCGGCTTTTGTTTTCAGGCGTGAGGGAACAACCTGGGTCGAGGAGGACAAGCTGACCGCGTGGGATGCCATGCCGGACGATCACTTCGGGTCGGCTGTCGCCATCAGCGGTACGCACATCGTGATTGGCGCGCCGTCCGACGACAACCAGGGGCAGGATTCCGGTACCGCGTACGCTTTTGAGCTTGTTGGATCGGTGTGGCAGCCGCGGGGCCTGGTCGAGCATCCCGACGTTGGTGGACTCGACCAGTTTGGGCGTGCTGTCGCGATCGAGGGGGATCAGGCCGTCGTCGGCGCAGTTTTGCACGATCCGGGGACTGGGGTTTTGGGGAGTGGATTCCTTTTCATACGCCACGGCGACGGATGGATTCCGTTGGACCGCCTGACACCCAGTGGGGCAGGTGGGGGCGCGCACATCGGAAACTCCGTCGCGCTTTCCGGGGAACTGAGCGCCTTGGCCGGCGACCTCGGGTCGTCGGGTTACGTTTACGATGTCGGCGGGAACATCCCCGCGGTCTCGGAATGGGGGATGCTCGCCCTGACCTTGTTAATGCTCTGTACGGGAACGATACTCCTGCGTCACACGAAGCATCGGTATGGAGAGGAAACTCATGCGCCGTACTGCTGACCTCCGCGTCATGGTAGTCCTTTCGGCAGTCACAATCACCGCAACTTCGGGACAACAAACAGACAACCAACTCCCTTACCACCCCGAGCGAATGCTCGTGCGCTTCGCCCCGGGGACGGCCAAGTCCTCGCGCGATGCCGTACACGCGAGTCTGGGTACTTCAGAGCTGAAGTCGTTCAACTCGGTCGACGGTCTTACCGTCGTGAAGGTCCCCAGGGGGAAGGTTGAGCAGAAAGTTGCCGCTTTTGCCGCCCGCGGCGACGTGCTATATGCGGAGCCCGATTTCCGATTGACGCAGTTCGGAACGATCACGAATGATCCGTGTTTCGGGCTG
>JASFUW010000509.1:0-3692 GCA_050050135.1 Phycisphaerae bacterium | reverse complement strand
GCCTACCGGGAGCTCGCCGCGAATAGCCCGCAAGCCAATGCGCACCGCCAGGACATCCCGTTCTACTCGGACAGGATACCTCATTCAGGAGCCCCCGAATCGCCGGATTCCGTGAGCGCATTCGCCCGCCTCCCACCGATTGCCTTTATCGGTTCGCGTAACCACAGTTCGCCGCCGCCGCACCTACTGCACGTCATACACGGTGCCAAGAGAACTGCGGAGGCTCCCGGAGTTGGACTCCAAATGCTCAACCCACGCCGCCCTCCTGCTCGCAAGGTGTCTACACAGCACAACGCTCAAGTCCACGATCCCGACCGTCAACACCGGCACTTTCCACAACTCAGGCTCCCGCAAGCCAAACAAGACCACTAACGCAAACGCGGCACTGACAATGAGAACACTCAAGAACACATCCGAAATGACAAAAAGCGGCGCCATTACAAGCCACTGTTTGAAAAGCGATATTATCCGTGAATTGTGATTCCGGGATTGTACCGCGCTCGTGTGCAACAGGCCCGAGGCAGATCCTGCTACATGACCCGAATGCGGCCGCATGCCTTCTACATGGCCGAAAAGAAAGAGCTTGTCGTGAATTCGATCCGAAACCTGTTTCCAGCTGGGCACTCCGTCCTTGAGGAACTGCAAAGTCATGAACGCGAGCCAGACGAACACGACTCCAATAATAATGACCTCGTGTCCCTGGAGCTCGTCCAACACTCGCGTCGGGTCTTTCGCGAGCTCGGACGCCGGGTTGGTAGTCAGATCTGTCATCGTCATCTCACTTTCCCACGCCTAATGGCAGCGCGCACCCCAATCCCCACGCAAAGAACCAAAGTCGACGCACCAAGTGCCCCGATTGGCGGCGCGTATGTCCAGCGATCATCAAACATTGAATAGACGAACATGCCAATGGCACAAGTAGCGCCACACAGAATACTCACCAGAGCTACGTTCCCTTCCAAAGCTGTTTTGCGCACGAGGATCGCAAGAAGCACGGCTGGCGCGAGCGATAGCGGAAGAGAGAAACCCACGAATAGCCAGGCGAACAGATCGATATTCAGGACATAGAGGATGAAATAGACCAAGAGCCCGATCATGATAATCGAAGCTGCTGCAAACCGCGCGCTTCGGAGTATGCCCCTCGATTCGTCGCCAAACGCCGCGGTGCTCCCGAGTTCGTCCGCTTCGCGGTGTGAATCCACCACAGTCCGCGATCTGTTGTTGATGTCATAGATGAATACGAGAACTGAAGTGGCAAGCAGGCTGTCAACCGTGGATAGCATGATACCTGCAACGGCCACCACAAACAGGCTACCAGCCAGATACTGCATCGTGTTGCCGTCAAACAGGGTCCCCGCAAGCGTGAAAACCGCCGCCTTTGCACCCTCCTCAGTTACTGGCGTGGGCAGATAGTGCAACAGGACCCCGACGCTGACAGGAAGCAGTATTGTCACAGCACTTTGCCATGCGAACCGCCGAATGCCCGATCGCGCGACAGGCAAAGCAGGTGCCGCAGGATTCCCCATCCTGAGAGCCCCGAGCCGATGCCAGTGTGTGGCATCCCCGAACTGCCAGAAGAGGGGTGTGAGAATGAAAGCGCTAGCGTATGTCAAATCATTGAACTCGCCGAACTTATCGATAGCGTCTGGCACAAAGGCCGACGGAAATCGTGGTTCGAACGATTGCGTTGCCAGAAATGCAAGTACAAGCGAGCTTGCCGCGAAGACAAGTTTCATCACACGATCGGAGGGACTACTGCTTGTCTTGCGCGTACGCTGCTCTCGCCAAAGAAGGGTAAAGCCGACGGCGGTGACCACAAACAGCCCCGTGGTCACAGCGAATACGACGGCGCGGTTCTCTTCGGTCGTTGAGGCGGCAGCTTGGACGCACCAGAAGATGACAGCAAACACACCCACGTATGAAATGAGCACTTGCTTCTCATCCGTCTCGACTACCGACAACATTCCCGCACTGAGGTAGTACAAGAGAATAAAAAAACCAAAAAAGAATGCCATGATTATGACAGTCATGTGGCTAAAGCCGATGGAAGTGAAGATCATCGACCCGAATAGAAGCTCGGCAAGGAGGAGTCCGGTAAAGGCTAAGAACACGAGGACGCCAGCTACCGTCCGCAGCCCGGGGTGAGAATACTGGTCACCCAGCCACGTCATCAGAGACCCGCGCGACCCGAAGAATACAGACAGCCTTGAGACGGCGGCGGAGAACAGCAGAATTCCGAGGCCCCAAAAGGCAATATTCACCAACGCAGCAACCGGCGAGAAGTAACCGAGCGCGACGAAAAAGGATATCGAGGCTACCTGGAAGTTGTACGCCGTCGACGAGTTCGCAAAGGCTGATGGCGTCAGGGCGTTCCAAGGATTCAAGAACTCGCGATAATCCTCGAGCGGAGCGCGCGATCCGGAACGCCGCTGCCAGTAAAGTGCGGCGTACTTCCAAATGTAGAGGCCCAGCGGGAGGGCAACCAGAATCGCCAGCAGTAGATTGCGAGGCATGCTTCCTACTCCAAGCTTCAACGAGCCTGATTCCCTAATACTACCGCTGCATCAGGGGGCCACCAGGCCGTTTCAGGAACCACCATAACGGGCTTTGCTCGCGATCCTCGCCAGGTGCAACACGCGTGCTGGTAAGATAGGTAAGCGCGCTCGCCTGCGCGGTTCCCAGTTATACCGCGAGCCTTGAAGATCTCTACCACGCGACGCTCCATCGTACTGTCCGCCGCAGTATCCGGCCAGGCGGTCTGCCTTCAACCACGCCTCCGGGATGGGGATTTGCATCTCCACTCCCCGGCGCCCGCGCCCGACGGTTCCGGGCCTTCCGGCCTTCGCCCCGACGACGTCGCGTCGAAGCGCCGTATGACTGCCAGCCAGTGTAACCGGACGTCGCCGGAACGGCGTCGCGGGACCGGAGCTGCCGTTCCCCCCACCCCGTGCTCCAACCAACGGGCCTCGGGGAGCCCGGCCGCAGGCGTGGCCTACGGCGCACCCTGTCGGCCGCCGCCAGCTCGCTGGCGCTCGGTCCGGGCGAGCGACGGCCGACCGGGTCCCGCGCCGCAGGCAAGCGGTGGACCTCGCACGACAGGTTCGTGTCACGCCTCTGGGTACGGCTCAGATTCCCGCAACGGCCCCGGCCGGTTTTTTCCGGTTCGTCCGATGGCCGGGGGCCCGTTGAGCGACCAAAGCTCGCTGTGGCGGTCGAGATGGGGGCCAAACGAGGGAGCACATGACGGCCGCAGCCCTTTGTGACACTGTAAGACTGGGACTCGATACACGCGAATCCGGCGGGAGTGGTGCGGCAGAGTAGCGTAACGGCCAACTCCACCGGCCTCGCGGCGGATTCGAGACGAACTTACCGACAAATGCGCGCGGCTCCCTGTAATGCGACCAAGCCTCTTGCCATAGTATTACACGACCTCAGCGCGCTTCTTGCCCAGGCAGACGAGCGTTCCGGCCGTCAGCATCAGAAGGGCCATAGCTACGGCACCCCACTCGGAGACGGTCGGGATTCCTTGACTCTCCGCCGGGGCCACGATGGCGTAGTACGAGAAGTGGTCAAGGAGAGCTGTGCAGGTGGCCGTGTGCGTTCCCGGCGGGTCCTCCGTGACGGAGCATTCCCCGGGAATGTCGCTGTAGACCTGCCCACTGGAGGGACGTACGAACATGCCGAGTTGGGCA
>JASFUW010000508.1:0-3739 GCA_050050135.1 Phycisphaerae bacterium | reverse complement strand
TGGAGTCGGTAACCGTCTGATACTTCTCGAACTCCGGCTCGTCCTTGGCAAGATATAGGAAGCCCTTCTCCGTCGCCTCCAACCGGAAGTAATTCCCAGCCTTGACGCCTTCCGCCGCCACGACCCGCGACTGGATCCCGCCGATATCGATGGTGATCGCGTCATCGTCCTCTTCTTCGGCCTCTCCTTCTTCATCCCCCTCTTTCTCGTCCGATTCGTCCTCGCTTTCCTTGATCTCCTCCTCGGAGTCTTTCGGCGCAAACGGCGTCGGCTCACCATCCTTCAGCACGACGACGTAAGGCCGGCACATGTCCAGGAAAATGTGGTTGCGATCCACGAAGCCCATGATCGGATTGAAACTCCGGTTCGACAGAAAGTACAGATACCGCCCCTGCGGATCGAACGACGGGCTCCAGTCCGGGTACATCTCGTCCGTCACGCGATAGCTCTTCTTCTCACCCATCGAGTACAAGAGAATCGCCTCGTTGAGACTTTGCTCGAGCTTGCTGTAGGCGATCCACTGGCTGTCCGGCGACCAGACGTAGTCTTGAATGCCCCACCGATACCAGCCGTCGTCGTAATCGCTCTGATCCACGACCGAAATCTCGCCCGACTCCGCGTTGACCAGGTTGAGCCGGAGGAACTTGTCCGAGAACATCAGCCACTTGCTGTCCGGAGACCACTTCGGCTGCATCCGAAAACCCTGCCCGCCCGCGGTCAGTTGTCGCCACTCCCCTTCGCCCTTCTGGTCGATCAGATAGATCTCCTCCTCGCCCGTCTTGTCCGACAGAAACGCCACCCACCGTCCGTCGGGCGACCAGGCCGCGTTCTTCTCCCGTGTGTCTGCGGTCTTTGTCAGGTTGATCGGGTCACCATCTTCGACCGGGAGGTTCAGGATTTCGCCCCGGGCTTCCAGCAGCATGCGCTTACCCGTGGGGGAGAGGCTGAAGGAGCCCCTTGTCGGCTCCACGTCCACGAACTCCGGCCTCATCCGGATCAGGTCGGTCGGAATCTCGACCCCCACCAACCGCATACGTCCCGACCGCAGTTCGAGCAGGTGTAATTCCTCGCCGTACTGATAGACGATCTGGTCAGGCCCGATCGACGGGTACTTGACGTCATAGTCCTTGTACGACGTCATCGCTGTCACGTCCTTGCTGTCAACGTCGTATTTGTAGATGTTCAGCGTGCCGAACTCTCGGTCGGACGTGAAGTAGATGGACTGCCCGCGCCACATGGGGAAGTTGTCCGTTCCGATCCAATCCGTGATCTTCTTGAAGTCCCCCCGTTCCAGGCTGCCCATCCAGATGTCCTGCGCGGTGCCACCTTTATGTCGCTTCCAGGTGCGCGCCTCGCGGCTGATGCGGTTGTACGCGATATGCTTCCCGTCCGGCGATAGCGCGGTAAGCCCGGCCCGGTCCACCGGAAGCTCCGTCGGCATACCGCCCATCACCGACACCTTGTAAATCCGCTCCGCCCGAAGGGGAAACTCGCGCCGCGACCGAAACAGCACGTGCATCCCGTCCGGAAACCAGCCCAACACCCGATCGCTCGCAGGGTGGTACGTCAAGCGAACCGGGACGCCTCCGCGGGCGTCCATGATGTAAACGTCGTTTCCGCCGTCGTATTGCGCGGTAAACGCAATGTGCCTCCCGTCCGGCGAGAACTTCGCCCACCGCTCCGAACCCGGGTCGTTGGTGATGCGGCGTGCCTGCCCGCCATCCGTGCCGGCGAGCCACAAATCGTCCTCATACGTGAACACGATCTTGTCCTTGTGCACGTCGGCGTAGCGCATCAAATGACTCTGCCCTCGCGCAACGCCGCCCGGAATCAAAATGGCGAAAAGCGTCAACGTGCTGCAAACCACATGCTTGACCACTGCTCTGATCCTCTCGTTCTTTGGGTGCCTGGATAGAAACCGTTACCGCCGCCGCATTGAAACATGGACACGCAAGCCTTCTCGGAACACGGAGCGCTGTTGCGTAGGAGTATCCCCTCGCCTCACGTGTCGCCGCGTGGGTGGCGCCCGCGATCCTCGAACCGATACTACTACAAACGGCGTCAACCGCGGTTCCAATTTAGCCACATTAACAAGTTTGCACAATCACGAGACGTGCCGTCGCGCTCGAAACGCTACCGCCCTGCGGCCAACGTACGTCAGGCGCGGATCGGTCGCCGGCGTCGTTCGAGACTCGTCCCGACGCTCAGAACCCCGAGCCCCAGCACGACAATCCCCCACGCTGACACGGTGGGAATCGGTGGGTCGCAGACCTCGTAGACGGGGGGATCGCCCGGCCCTGTCCACGCCAGCTTGAGCTGCGCCCAATCGTCGCAGTCGATGTCGCCGTCCAGATCGAAATCGCCCGGCTCACACCCCGGGTCCACCGGCCCGCCCTCCTCGCCGGTGAAGCAGGCGATGAACGTGTCGGCGTCGTCCGAATCGACGTCGCCGTCATCGTCGAAATCGCCCAGTCCTTCGAAAGAAACCACGCTGAACCGGATCAAGGCACCGCCCCCGTTCAGCCCGTCGCCGGAAGGCAGCGACTCGGGGTCTTCGGGGTCGGCGACCTCACCGTCCAGCGCGATACCGGTTCCCGTCCCCACCACCGCGTCGCTCACTGACAGCGTATACGTGTCCGGAAGCAGAGGCGCATCCAGCGTGAGCACGACAGGATTGGCGTTAGACAGCGGTCCCGCGGTGAATGACACGCTTCCGGCACTATCGCCTACCAGTGTGAAGTCCGTGCTCGCCGCGTCCACGGGCGTGTGGAAGTACACCGTGACGGTATCGGTCAGGTCCGCGTGGTCCACGACCGCCCCCGGCGCCGGCACGGTCTCGACGATCGTCGGCGGTCCCGGCACATAACCAGTCCCCGAGGCACTGCTCCACAACACCCAGGCGTCGGGGTCGAACTGCACGATCGTCGGCGTCGACCCCGTGGGAATCACGAAGTGCTCCGGGTCCGCGTCGTTGAACACGACGTTTGTCACGCCGTTGACCACAATGTCGATTGGCATGGTGAACCGCTGGTACGCAGCCGATTGGGTCTGGTCGATGTACAACAGCAGATAGTCCTGACCGTTCACCTGCGACGACGTCCAGCCGTAGGCGTACGACGGCGCCCGCTCGCCGTAGATCCACTCCAAGAAAAACCAGTCGAGGCTCCCACCGTCGTAGAACCCCTCGCAGATCGCTTGCAGGTCCTCGGTCGTAGCCGCACTATCTTCGTACGCCGCCCGGTAGGCGGCGATGGCGTCCCAAAAGTTCTCGTCCCCGAGCACGTGCCTCAGCATGTGCACCACCCACGCCCCCTTGTCGTAGCTCGTGCTCCCGTTGAAAATCTCCCACAGTTCGTCGACCTCGTCGTCATACACGTAGACGCTTCCCCCGCCCGTGTACTTCATCCCAGCCATGTAACTCTTCAGCGCCGGAAGTCCGCTGCTCCCAGCCTTGAACTCCTCCCAAAGGGCCTCGGTATACGACGCGAACCCCTCGTTCAGCCAAATGTGGTTCCACGTCTTGCAGGTGACCGCGTCACCCCACCATTGATGCCCGAGTTCATGCGCCGTCAACCACTCGGAAAACCCCCCCTGCCCGGTGATGGTCTGATGTTCCATGCCTCCGCCGAAGGGGAAGTTGTAGATCCCGTACTTCTCGTTGATGAACGGATACTCCCCATACAGCGGACGGAACGTCTCGAGCATGTCCACGCACTCTTCCCAATCCGATCGATGACCC
>JASFUW010000507.1:0-3754 GCA_050050135.1 Phycisphaerae bacterium | reverse complement strand
AGCTTGAAAAAGGATGTGATGAAGCGTACAAGACAAGAAATCAATGGCCGGTTTTGATTCGATAATCACTGGCCGGTTTTCAACTGATCGGTGACAGCCGACCTGCCCCCCAGAGACACGCCGCGGGGCCGGCGCCTACGAAGCAGAAAGGAAAACGCCACAGGCTCCTTTGCCCAAGAACTCATGGCATGTGTGCGAGAGTCAACGGAGAGGGCGGGATTCGAACCCGCGAGACAGGTGTAAACCCGTCTGACGGTTTAGCAAACCGTTGGTTTCAGCCACTCACCCACCTCTCCAAAGTTGTTGTCAGACGAACACTCGGGCAGAACACGACGGTCTCCACGCACGACCGACTCCGGCGAGTCTCACCCAAGCCGTCCGCCCGATCCACCGTACGCCGCGACCATTCACCAGTCAACCGGCAAACAAAACAGCGAATCTACATCCGACTCATCGAGCGTCGGAACCGATCGCCCCGGCCAACCACCCGTCCGCTCGAGCGCCGACAGGCCCACAGCTCGTCCAACCACGGACCCCAACCGGCGGCATTATAACCTCGCAAATTCGCACCAGCAAACGCACCTGCCGTGGCGCAGTCTGAACGCTCGCCGGGCCCCCGCGCCGCCGGCCCGCGAGCACGCCGAGCCCCGCCGCTGATCAAGCATGACGTGAACGATCCGTGCAAAGACGGACAAAGCCTGGAGTGTTCCAGGATCACGCCGACCCCCTTTGGCCGGATGAACGACTCAGAACGTCACAGGACGTGCGCTACCGCGACGGACGTGTCAGTCGGGTTCGATGACGCTGCCCGTCGCCCCCGACGTGCGAAAGAAAAAGAAAACCCACGAGCTGTGTGCACTCGTGGGTTCTCTTCGTTGGCGACCCGTGGCGGGTGAGCCGCAGCATCCCCACCAATTCGGGTCGCACCTAAGCTCTCCCCCTCCCGGTGTCGGGGAACCGGCAGGCCTCAGCGCGAGGAGTTATCGTCCAGCATCTTCCGAAGCTGCTCGTTCTCCCTTCGCGTCGCCTCCAGATCAAACAGCATGTACTTGATGCTCAACCTCACGAAGTCGATGCTCTCCTGCAGACTGTGCACCGTCTCCTTGAGCTGACGATGCCGCTCACGCGTCTCCTCCGCGAGCAGCTCCAGTTTGTCGCGCTCCCCCGCCGGTAAGGTACCGATCTCCGCGATCAACTCGGCCAGCTTCCGCTGAAACGTTTCCTCGTTCATTGGCTTCCATCCCCGTACGCGTTTCGATTCTTCCCCCCTGTGCTGACGACGCCTGTCCTGTACGCGCCGCGCACGTACCTGCACCGGTGCCGTCGCACGCCCAGGGAATCGAGCAGCGTTCATGCCATGCCGCGGCAGCGAGGAGCGCGCGTGGCTGAGCTCGGCAACCTACTTCCTACAAATAGGTTATGCGCACGGCTCGTCGAACGATGCCCCGCACACACGGTGACGGATGTGCCAAAGCGTTGTCAAAACGCAACGTCACCGATGTCGTCGGCCCACCTCCGATTGCGAAGTGCGTCCGAGAAACCGCGCGACACGCCAGCCTCACGCCCCGGCATAACAGCGGTGTAGACGAGGTGCACGCACTCCGGAACGCCTCACGGTGTTCCAATGCGCGGGGCCGCCTATTCGTTGAGTCGTCGAATGTTGGCCCCGACCGCACCCAGCTTCTCCTCGATCCGTTCATAACCGCGGTCGATGTGGTACGCACGGTGCACGCGGGTCGTCCCCTTCGCGATCAGCCCCGCGAGGATCAGGGCGGCCGACGCCCGAAGGTCCGATGCCATCACCTGGGCACCGATCAGCTTCTTGACACCCTCCACGATCACGGTCGGGCCTTCCTTCCGCAGTCGGGCGCCCATGCGGTTGAGCTCCGCCACGTGCAGAAAACGGTCCGGGAAGATCTTCTCCGTCACCACGCTGTTCCCGTCCGCCAGCGACAAAAGCGCCATCAACTGCGCCTGCAGATCCGTCGGGAACCCGGGATACGGCTGCGTCGTCACTTCGATCGGCTCCAAACGACGCGACGACGACACCGACAGCCCCCTCTCGCCCCGATCAATAATCACACCCACGCGACGCAGGCGATCGACCACCGCACGCAGATGATCGATCCGGGCACCGCGCAGCTCGAGGTCGCCGTTCGTGATCGCGCTCGCGATCGCGAACGTCCCCGCTTCGATTCGATCGGGAATGACGTGATGCTCCTTCCCTTCGAGAGAATCAACACCTTCAACCGTGATATGCGGCGTCCCGTGCCCGGCGATTTGTGCACCGCACGCGTTGAGAAAATCCGCAAGGTCGACAATCTCCGGCTCACACGCCGCGGCCTCGATCACCGTCCGTCCGTCAGCCAGGGTAGCCGCCATCATCAGGTTCGCGGTCGCCGTGACCGACGACCCGAACGGCCCACCGAGAAAAACCTCTGTCCCTGCCAGCTTCTTGGCACGAAGCAGGACGTCGCCGTTGACCAGATCGGAATCGGCACCCAGCGCCAACAGCCCGCGAATGTGAAGGTCGATCGGGCGGTCACCGATCGCACATCCCCCCGGCATCGACACCTGCGCCCGCTTACGCTTGGCCAGTAGAGGCCCCATCACACACACGCTCGCCCGCATCTTGCTGACCAGCTCGTACTCCGCATGGGCGTTCATTTCGTCCTCCACCCGCAGATGAAGCGACCCGTCGTCACGCCGATGGGTCTTCACGCCCAGCCGCCCCAGGAGCACCAGCATCTGCCGAACGTCCGCCAGGTCGGGCACGTTGTGCAAGGTCGTCTCCCCATCCATCAGGATGGATGCAGCCATGATCGGAAGTGCCGAGTTCTTGGCACCACTTATCGAAACCGAACCCTTCAACCGATTGCCGCCGACGATCTCGAAGTACTGCACCGTGAATCCTCTCTTTGAACGTCCCTACCCGCCCGGTACGCGATATCCGGGGCGCACGGTAAATTCCAGGACCCGCTCCTGACCGACCACACGGTCCTTTCTGGTCCGCCTGTGCCGTAACGTCCCTTCTTCCTCGACGATCTTCGAAGCCGCCGCCGCCCGACCATCCTGCGCCTCGACGATGACAACGCCGTCGACATGCAGCAGCCTGGCCGCCCCTGCACCGATCCGGCGGTAAAACGACAATCCGTCCGCCCCGTCCGACAGCGCGATCGATGGTTCGTAATCTCGAACGCTGGCAGACAGCTCCGCAACCGACGACGACGCGACGTACGGCGGATTGGATAACAATAGATCGAACCCGCCGTCCGGTATCACCTCGTCGGGCAGTTCAAGACAATCCGCCTCCACCAACGTCAACCGGTCCGACACGTCGTGCCGCTCCGCATTTTCCCTGGCCACGTCCAACGCGGCCGGCGAAATATCCGTTGCCACCACGCGGGCACCGGGGATTTGCGTGAGCACGGCCACCGCAATGCAACCACTCCCCGTCCCCACGTCGAGCACCCGAGGTTCCTTCAGCTTCAACTCGGTGCAATGGTCGATCGCGCACTCGACGAGCACCTCGGTCTCCGGACGCGGAATCAGCACGTCGGGCGTCACCCGGAACGGCAACGAGAAGAATTCCTTCTCCTCGACCAGATAGCCGATCGGTTCATGGTCAGCCGCCCGTCGCACCCACTCGCGGAATCGACTCAGTGGCTCCTGCTCAAGGCTCTCGTCGTACCGGGCGTAGAGATCGATCCGGCGGCGCCGGGTCGCGTGAGCGAGCAGGACCTCAGCCGACAAG
>JASFUW010000506.1:0-3760 GCA_050050135.1 Phycisphaerae bacterium | reverse complement strand
TCGCGTTTGCCAGCGACAAGCCCCCGTAGCGACGGCGCCAACGAGGGTTCAGAGCGTGAAAAAAACGAAAATCGCCCGCAGGTGTCTAACTTGGGCTAAGTCTGGCTAACCTCTTACTCGGGAGAACGCAGGAAGCGGTCGAGTACGCAACGCTCGGTGTCCAGTGCGCAGACCGTAGCAAGGCTTGGTCCCAGCGCGTTGACAGGCGGATCGCGCTCGCCCACGCCCGGCATCAACGCGGGGAGATCGCCTCGGCTCACTCGCTATTTGACGAGGCGGAGCGGATCCAGAAGGAAATCGAGACCCCATATCTTTACTCTGTCGGTGGGTATTGCTACTGCGAGCTCTTGCTCGGAAAAGGTGCGTACCCAGAAGTTCTGCGACGATCGACACAGACCTTGCAGTGGGCCATAGTCCACAAGCTCCCGCTGTTGACAACCGCTCTCGACAACCTTTCGTTTGGGCGGGCACACTTGGACAAGTATCGGCGCGAGGGACTCACTGGGAGCAAAGAAGCTTATGTGCATCTCGGAGAGGGTGTTGGAGGGATGCGGCGCGCGCGCACTCAAGAGTATCTGCCGCCCATGTTCCTCGCCCGGGCGGAGCTGTACCGGGTGCAGGGGGATATGCCGAGTGCAAGACGGGACGTGGATGAGGCCATGCTGATCGCTACCCGGGGGGAGATGCGGTTGTTCGAGGGCGACGGTCATCTGGAATACACGCGGATCGCCCTGGCGGAGAAGGACAAGGCGAAAGCGCGGGAGCATCTGGACATCGCCGCCAAGATGGTTGACGAGATGGGCTACCATCGGCGCGATCCGGAGGTGCTGCTCGCCACGGCTGAGCTGCAACTGCTCGAGGGTGATCGCGACACGGCACGCCAGACCCTGAATCAAGCCAAGAAGCGGATCGAGGAGATGGGGTGCCATCGATATGACGTCGACGCGAAGCGCGTCGACGAGAAACTAGAGGCTGGAAACTAGAAACTAGAGGAAGGAACCCCCCCGACCCCCTTTGTCAAGGGGGCGAGCGATGCCCGGCCCTGCGGTTCCCCTTATTAAGGGGGGAGGTTCGTCCTTGTGAGCGGGGGCGAGCGTGATCTCCCATCGTCCCGACTCAGGAGCCGGCAAGGCATCACCCCCCTGTAGTCCCCCCTGGAAGGGGGGACGGAAAACCCGGGGCTCGATACCAAGAGCGGGAGCAACCGCCTTCCTCTGTTCCCCCTTATCAAGCAGGGGAGGTTCGTCCTTGTGAGCGGGGGCAAGTGTGACTGCCCGTCGTCGCGACTCAGGAGCCGGCAAGGCATCACCCCCCTTTAGTCCCCCCTGGGAGGGGGGACGGTTAATGGCCGCTGAGGCTGGCGGGCGCCGGGAGTGGTTCGTCACTTGCTTGACCTGCTCTCCCGGGGCGTCGGGAATGGTTCGTCGCTTGCTCGGCCTGCTGTCCGGGGGGCGCCGGAATCGCGGTTCCGGTTGCCGAGCTGGCCGCTCCTTTACAGTCGCGGTTCGGATTAGATGGCGGTTCGGATCAGATGGCGGTTCGGAGTGGATGGCGGTGCGGACTAGATGGCGGTAGGGACGGCACCACAGCGCTCACCCCTCACCCATCCTCTCCCCGGACAGGGTCGGGTTCTCCGGCTTAGTAAGGCGGGAAGCTACTTGTCGTGGGCAACCACCCCTCATCCAACCTCTCCGCTCGCGGGGAGAGGGGTTGAAGGATGCGAGCCCTGCACGCCATGGCATCACCCCGACAGCGCGGTACAGCGTCGGCGAATGAGAATGGTTGCGGCCGACAGGATGGTCAAGAGCATGAACACCAGGCCCCAGGTGGCGACGGACGGGATCAGCGGCGCGCAGATGGGGACGTCGCAGCCGTTCGGCGTGGCGTCGGTCCGAACGCCCATCGAGCCGCCGGCGGGCGGGTAGTGCAAGGGGATGCCCAGGTTCCGGTAGAAGCTGACGACCGTGGTGCCGGCGGCTTCGGAGATGATGTCCGGGGCGCAATCGCCGTCGATGTCCACGAGCTCGAGCAGATGGCTCGGGTAGCTGTTCGGGGCGATGTTGTGCTGGTGCCATGATGGCGGCACGCCGCCGCGGTTCTCGTAGATATAGAGATTGTGGGCGGTCTGGCTCCAACCCGGTTCGCCTTCGTCCTCGCCGAAGAAAAGCTCGCTGACGACCACGTCGAGGTCCCGATCGCCGTCGAGGTCGGTGACGGCGAGACCCTCCGGGTGGTGGAGGTGCTCGGGCGTATCGACGGCGAAGTAATGTCGGGCGGTCGGGTCGCCGGCCACCAGGCTGATGTCGTGCCGCGTCCACGGTCCTTGTTGGGGGTTCCCGTCGTTCTCGAGCCAGTAAACGCCTTCGCCGTGGTGCCCCGCCGACATCACCAGGTCCATGTCGAGATCGCCGTCCATATCGCGAACGAGCGTGTTCGAGACGCCGTACAGGTCGGTGACCGCGTGCCAGGTCCAGCTCGATCCGGGGTCGCCCGACGACTCGAACCATCCGTTGGAAAATGCCAGATCGACGTCACCATCGCCGTCGACGTCGGCCGTGTCGATCCCGGCGTGGTTGTTGTTGGGGCCGGGCTGGTTTTCGGTGATGACGTGCTTTATCCAATCGCTTGCCGGGTCGCCGCCCTGACGAAACCAGAATACGTGAAACGGAGCGTCCCAGTACTCTTGCTGCAGGACGGTGATGAACTCCTCGGCTGAACCGTCTCGGTCCAGGTCGGTTACGATGATGTCGTGCAAAAACCAACCGTCGTGCCCGCCGGCGAAGCGGTGAAAGGTCCAGGGGTCATTGCCAAGCGGAGGGCCCGGGTTTTCCCACCAGCCGAGGTCGGAGAGGTACGCGGCACCGACAACGTCCAGATCGCCGTCGTCGTCGAGGTCAAACAGCACGGCCCCGTTGCTTCCGAACTGACCGGTCGAATCGAGATTGCCGAACCGCGTCCAGGTCCCGCCGGACCCGTCGTTTTGGTATATAAAGAGTGCGTACCCGCCGCCTGCGACGATGTCCAGATCGCAGTCGTTATCCATATCTCCCGCGGCCACCCAGCCCACGCCGCCGTCGCCGCCGTACTCCGTGTCGATGTAGTGACGGTCGAACGCGAAGTCGGTCGCGAAGAGCGACGCGGTCGAGGCGAGGAAAAGGAGCGGACCGAGCGTGCGTATCGGAAGGATACGAGCGTTGATCATCCCGGCGTTGTTCACGATAGCCCTCATGGTGCAGCCCTGGACTCTTATCGGATACCGACGCATCCGATTCTAGGCCGAATGACCCGGGCGGACAGCCGTATGGCCGATGGCAGCAGGTTTCGATGCCCGATGACGGCGATCATGGGTGAACAGCCGCCCATCCCACGGCACGCGACGACGCCGCCGGAAACCGTGACGGTCTGTGCGTCTCGGGGCGGCAAATGCCCGAGCGGCGTGACGGGGAGATGTGCCGGGGTGTACAGGCGACCGATGCGGCGCTGGGGATTCTCGAACGGCCGAGGAGCGTCGCAGGCCGGCGGACCCAGCGGGGGACGGATGGCAGGGATGGGACGCCGTGGGTCCTCAGGAGCACCGTCGGTCCGAGCGATCCTGGCATTCCTGCATTCTGACTCAGAGAACGGAAGAGGAATAAGAGGCGGGAGAAAAGAAGTTAGAAATCGCTGTGACCGCTAGGACCACCGAGCGCCTGACACCGGCTGGCGTTCACGTTGTGCCACCGAGGCCCGATTTCAAGCCTGCCGGGTCTTGGAGCCTCCC
>JASFUW010000505.1:0-3858 GCA_050050135.1 Phycisphaerae bacterium | reverse complement strand
TCGTGAAGCAGGGCGGTGGGGCATCGGGGTCGGTGCGGTCGAGGCGGGGTTGGACCACGAACTGGCTCACGATACGAGGGACGCGCGAGATCACTTCGTCGGGATCGTCGGCCAATTCCTCCTCGCCGTACCAATCAATGCCATAGGTTGTCACTGTCAGGCATTGGGTGACGGCGTCGATCTCAAACTCGGTCCACCCGTAGGTGTTCGTCGAGTGATACCGGCCCTGAATGAGCTTCGCGTCGATCGGCGACCGCTCCAACCCGATCGCCGGATAACCCAGCAGACGCACGATCAGGTTGCCCAGTGTGCGAACCAGATTCTCCTGAACGTTCGGCGGGACCCGCTGGTAATACTCCCATATCGCCGGCACGCTCTCGGCGAGCGCCGGCCCGAAAGGTCGATCGAACGCCACCGCCCCGGTCGTCACCTCGAACGCCGTCGTTTCGATCTGCCCGCCGTCCACGGACCGCTGGTAGACCAGATTGTTCACCACCGTCCCGTGGATGTCCGCGGCGATGAACGCCACGTTGTCAATCCCGTTATCGTCGATGAACCCGAGCAGTCGGCTTCGCTCGTACCCATACCCCTCGAAGCGGTCACCCGCCGCCACCGGACCGAAGTTCTGAATCGGCTCGGGCACGATAATGAGTTTCCACGTAACGCCAAACTCATGGCACTGCTCAAGATCGGCCAGAAGGTCCTCGATCTGAGCTTCGCCCAACATCGTCCGCGACGGATCGAACGAGGCCTGCATGAACGCCCGCGTCGAATCGAAGTCTTCATCCTCGAGCGATTCATCGCGAAACGACCGGGCGTCCAGCATGATGACGCACGCGTCGTGCCCGTAGGTGCGAAAGCGGTAGAGCTTCCGTTTCCCCGCCGTGCGTGCATCGCCCGTATCGCCGTAGAATTCATCGCGGACCGGGTGATACTCCTGGAACGCCTGCAGCCCGTTGCTGAACAGATTCGTCTCGTTCAGAAAGTCACCGGCCTCGTCAAATCGCGGATCGGACCCCGTCGGGGCACCGCCGGCAAAATCGTTCGTAACCTCATGATCGTCGATCATCGCCAGAATCGAAGTCGACGCCCGAGCGTCAATCCAGGAGGCGAGCCCCAACTTGGCTTGCAGGATTTCCTCGTGCTTCAGGCGGTACTCTTCCAACGTGCGAGCCTGCGGAATCGGCACCGCCGGCGACACGAAATCGGCATAGATCGTGTCGCCGAGTGCTACGAAAAACTCCAGATCACGATCGGGAAGATTCGAGATCGCCGGGTAGGGCGCGAGTTCCCCGCGCCAGTCACCCGAGACCCCGAACTTAAGGCCGCCGTACCCGTCACCGGCCGACGTCCGGAACCGACCCTCCGACCCGTTTCCGGATGCGTCCACCGCGCGATAAACGTACCGTGTCGCTTCGGACAAACCCGTGATCTCGACCTTGACCGGGACGAGCGGGTCGACGACCTCAGCCGCGACGGTGTCCTCGACCATCGCGAACGTGGAATCGGTTCCGTATTCGAAGGTGATCGGCCCGACGACGTCGCTTCGCGCCCAAAGTACTGCCGAGCTCTGGTCGACGTCGCCCACAGCCACGCCGTTGGGAAGTGTATCAGCCGCCGCCAGGGCACAGATCGGTCCCAGCACGGCGAGGATGACACACCTACGATGCAACATGCCGCTCAGGTTATCGGATCGTCCGCGTCCCCTCAACCGGCACTCGTCCGGCGCTGCGGACCCCCTCCGCTCCGACCGTGCTCACGCTCGCTTGAGCCCGCTTGTGATGCTCCCTATACTGCGAGACCTCGATTTCCATAAGCGATAGACCCTGACGCAGCGAAAGGAGCGGCAGCGTGACGAAGATCAAAGCCACAAACATCACGTGGCACGAAGGACATGTCAGCCGGGAGGAGCGCGAAACGCTGCTCGAGCAGAAAGGTGCCCTGATCTGGACCACGGGTCTGAGCGGGTCCGGCAAGAGCACCGTCGCCTACACCCTCGAGCACGCGCTCATCCAGCGTGGCCATCTCTGCTACGTGCTCGACGGCGACAACATCCGTCACGGGCTAAACAAGAACCTCGGTTTCAGCGCCGAGGATCGCGAGGAAAACATCCGCCGTCTCGGCGAAGTCGGCAAGCTCTTCGTCGACACCGGCGTGATCACCATCACCGCGTTCATCAGCCCCTATCGCAAGGACCGCGACCTGGCGCGTCAGACCGTCGGTCCCGAAAGCTTCTTCGAAGTCTTCTGCGATGCCCCCCTCGAAGTCTGCGAACAACGCGACCCCAAGGGGCTGTACAAAAAGGCCCGCGCCGGCGAGATCAAGGGCTTTACCGGAATCGACGACCCGTACGAAGCGCCGGAAAAGCCGGAGATGGTGCTTGATACATCAAAGGTCACGCCGCAGGAGGCGGCCGTCGCCCTCTGCGAAATGCTCGAAAAAGCCGGGAAGATTCCGCCGCTGGACGAGTAAGCCCGGTCTGCGGCACCTCCCTTCGCCGGCTGCGACGGCGGCCCGTGTCCTTTCTGTCGGCGCCGCCACAGGTTAAGGAGTCGGCCAATGACCGGTACACGTCCACGAATTGCGACGCCGGGTATCCTGTTTGTCCTGCATAGCCTCGCATTCGTCTGCTCGCGGGTGGCCATCGCCCTCCCGCCATCTTCGATCACCCTTGTGAATGAAACAGCGCAGACGCTTACGCTCTACGACGTCAACCCGGACCCACCGCCGGCCCGGTTTCCCGCGGGAACGATCGCGCACGAGGGCACGTTCGACATCGACCCGGACGGCTTCAACCCCGTCTTCGTTTGGGAAGACGGAATCAATCTGGAGGGCACGGACCCTAACGGGTTCCAGCTTGGTCTCGGCGTGACCGAGGAGCCGCCGCTGATCCAGTACAAGCTGTTTCACTACAAAGTCGCACCCGGGGAGGCGGGCAAAGACCCCGACGTCCAGCCGATTCTCATCACCAACGAGATTCACGAGTTGCCGTACGACGAAGTGCTGGTCATTGTCGGCTCCGACTGGACCGTAACGATCGGCGAGCCGATCGTCGAACCGACAGGCGCCTGCTGCGCGTGGCTCGGCGATTGCACCGATGTCACGTCGATCGCGGACTGCCCGGATGGAGTCTCAGCCACGTTCGTCTCGGGGGCTTCGTGTACCTCTGAGCCCTGCGGCACGGCGGAAGAGTCCATCGACGCCGGTACCGGCGGGACGGTGACAACACCGGACGGCGCCGTAACGATAACATTCGATCCAGACGACCTGTGCAGTGACGAGACCATCACCGTCAGCGAGCGCGAACCGGACGAGCCGCACTATATCTATCTGACCGGCAGCTCCGAGGTCGAGATGCAATACCACTTCGAGCCGGACAACCTCGACCTCTGCGGCGATGCGACGCTCTGTATGACACTGGATGTCACCGACCTGAGCATGGCCGACCGCTTGAATCTGCGGCTCAGCCGGCGCGGACTCGCCTGCGGTGCGCCGAACACCTGCGACTACTGCAATATCGACGACGACTGCGGCGGCGCGACCTGCGAGGTGCGTTTTTGCGGGCTCCAGGCTTTGCCCTGTACCTTTACCGAGGTCGACGGAAACACCATCGCCGAATGCTGCGTCGACATCGGGCATTTCTCGGAATACGCCCTGGCCACCCCGGCTGACTCCGACCACGACGGCGTCCCCGACGATTTCGAGGGCGTCTCGGACAACTGCCTGCTGGTTTGGAACCCCGACCAGGTCGACAGCGACCGCGACGGCATCGGCAACGCCTGCGAATGCTGGCTGCCCATCACGTGTGGCAGTGGCGGCGTGGGCACCTGGCTCGTCGTCGGGCTTCTATGCGCCACG
>JASFUW010000504.1:0-3863 GCA_050050135.1 Phycisphaerae bacterium | reverse complement strand
ACATTTGCTCATCGATGTACGCCACCGGCGTAGCGCTGGCCGGGGCGATTCTGGTGTCGTCAGCGTCAGTCGCCAGATGAGCTGACCGCAAGACCGCCGGTCGTGTCTTAGCCGGTCCCGTCACTTCCGGCACCGCGCGCGATTCAGACGGGGGTAACGTTGCGGGTCTTGGTCGTTCATCAGTCGTAACCCCCTGGCGGGGTCGCTGCAAGCGTCTGCCCTGCCTTCTCCCTTTGCCCCACCTATGGCACCCGGAAGCGCCGCGCCGATGGGTGTGGCCACGTGCCCCCGCCGATCGTGCATTGTTACTTGGCGCCAAGGTCAACCCCTTCGTCCTTAGTGGTCTCGAGTTCCGTAATCCGCTGCTTGATCTCGTTGACGGTGCGTTCGAGATGCTGGGCCTGTGTCTGGAGCGCTTGCAGTTCGTGTTTGCTCGAGGGCGGCACGTAAGGCGGGGTTTCTCCGTAGGCAGTGGATAAACCGGGGGCGACTACCGGATAATACCCATAGCCCCATCCCCGTCCCCGACCTCGCCTACGACTCCAACCTCGACCCACACCGCGACCGCGTCTCGGAATAGGGCTCATGTGTCCGGGTACCGCGAATCCGGCGCAGAACCCTGCTGCCCGGCCTGTCATTTCCCCAAGGCCAATCGGTCCAGTTCCGTCTCCACCTGGCATTGTCACTGCCCCCTTTCTTGTCTACCCGTGTACAGGACCTCCACGCGTCCGCCACATTCTCCGGCAGCAATCAGTCTCCTTCTCGTCGACCTCGTGCAACGCCCCCTTCGGACTCTCCTGTTGCCTCGAATCGGCGCCGCAACTCGCGGGTGGCCGTCTCTACGGCACGGCCCAGGGCAAGCCGGACACCTGCGCCTCTCCGCTCGATGCTGATTTCACCGCTGGGTGTCAAACTCAGCACCAAGAGACACTGCTGTTCCGACCCGTACGGACCATTCAGGCCTGAGAACGAAACCTTGGCCCTGGGGATCCGAGGATCAAACCGTAAGAGCCCACTTCGGAGCCGCTGCCCAACATACTCGCGGACGGCTTCGTCTAGCTGGCCGTTAGGCGTAACGATCTTGACCTCCATGGCATATGAACGCCTTGCCCAAAGGTATCGGAACAGCGATTGCAACTGACGTACAAGTAGCAAGAACGACTCCGGATGCTCAGGTAGTGCATGTAGGGTGTTTAAGCACTGTCAGACAAGGCAGTTACGACGATGGACGCCGCGCGGGAACGGTCGCCGAGGCGCGCATTTTGCAATGGTCTAACATGAACCAGCATTGCAGAGTACATGCTCTCGGTTCGTTCTGCGGTTGGAGACGACTTTGCTCGGTCAGCTCGACCTTGCGTGAGTGGACCCGGTGGAGCCGTGTGCGTGCATCGGTTGCGCGCACCGCCGCTGACTATTCGACAGCGGCCAGTGTGCTTGCTGGCCGACGGCTCGATGCGAACGCTCTCAAGCATTCTCGGTGGTCGGGCATGTCCACACGCACAGGCAGGACGGTCGTACTTGGTGGGGGTCACCGGTCCCCGTCATGGCCCGGGACCCGGGTCACCGTTGCTGGCTGGTGGATCGTGGCGGAGTATCGATAGTGGCCCGTCCCTCCACTTCCAGTTCTGCTCGCCATCGGGTACCCAGTAACGGGCCCGCTATCGGCAACCCTGGACGCACCAGCACGCTCGTTGGACTGCTTCTAAGTCACCTAATGGACGCAGCTGGAGAACGATCAATCCGCCACGCGGTGGCGGGCGCGCGTTACCTTGCGGTGCTACTCGACGACGGTGGAGCCGGCGTCGCGAATCTGTGTCCCGACGTCTGTGACGATCAATCACACCATGTTGTCGGTATCTTGCCTCGCCCGGGGGCTCCGGCAACAGAGGCTCTGCAGGCATTGGGTTCGCCCAAGTACGCCGCGGTTGGACTTGCCACAGCCAATGCGCTGGCTAACCGGTTCCGAACTTGTGGGACGCGAGCCGCATGGGCGACGGCCCCCGGTGATCTATTGCGGGCGCTCGAACTTAAGCCTGATGATCATGTGGGTATGGTGGGCTGTTTCAAGCCGATCATCCAACCCATTCATCGCCGTGTGCGACGGTTGTCCATCTTTGAGCGGGGCCAACGTTCAGCCCCTGGTCTTTTCGACGCACACCAGGCGTACACGTTTCTTCCCGAATGTTCGGTTGCCGTGATCACAGCTACAACCCTGATGAACGGCACGATTGATACTCTCTTGATTGCGGCCGCGAACTGCCGCGAGGTCGTCCTGCTCGGTCCGTCAACACCGCTCGTCCCCGAGGTTTTCGTCAACTCGCCTGGGGGTGTCACTGTGCTGGCCGGCACGGTCGTTACTGATACTGAGCAGATCCTGCGCACAGTTGCCCGTGGCGGGGGAACGCGAGATTTTGGAATCGGCGTTTCCAAAGTGAACATAAGAGTAAGTACAAGAGAAGGTCTATGCCAGGATACTGTCCGATCCGTCATTGGGCAGCGTCGAGCCCCTTGATCAGGAGGATATGGGATGCCGGGCCTACGGACAGCATCTGACCGTGTGAGTAAGATCGGCCAATCCGCGATCCACGAGATGACGCGATTGTCCAAACAGGTCGAAGACGTTGCGTTCCTATCCTGGGCCAGGCCGACGTCCGACACACCGCATCACATCAAACGAGCGGCAATCTCAGCAGTCAATGACGGCCTTGTCGGGGGGTATTCTGAGACCTCGGGCCTGCCGGCATTGCGGGAGGAGATCGTCGGGAAGCTCGCACGAGACAACAAGGTACGCGCGGATGTTGACCAGGTCCTTATCACCGTGGGCGCCATTGAAGGTTTGGCTGCTGCAGTCATGGCAGTGGTCGATCCCGGTGACGAGGTCATTCTGCCAAGCCCCACGTATTCAACGCACATTCACCAGGTAATTCTTGCGTCCGGGAAACCCGTACTGGTCCCCGCCATTGAAGAGAACGGGTTTGCCCTGGACATTGTCGCTATCCGACAAAGTATTTCACCCAGGACCAAGGCCATCATTTACTGTTCGCCGAACAACCCAACCGGCACGGTATTCGCAAAGGCGCAACTGCGAAAGCTGGCAGACCTTGCCCTCGAGCATGACTTGATGGTCATTACTGATGAGGCGTACGAGTACTTCACTTATGACGGGTACACGCATTTCAGCATTGCCTCGATCCCGGAGATGCGAAAGCACACCGTAAGCTGTTATACCTTTACGAAGACCTATGCTATGACTGGATGGCGCGTCGGTTACATACACGCCGACGCCCAATGGATTCAACAGATCGCCAAGGTACACATTCCGTTTGCCATATGCGCGCCGGTGGTATCCCAGTATGCTGCGCTGGCAGCCTTGCAGGGTCCTCAGGATTGCGTCTCGGACTTCCGCGAGCATTACTGCACCGCCAGGGACCTCATGTGCCAGCGGCTTGATCGTATGGGCTCCGTGTTCGCCTACCAGAGACCGCATGGTTCTTATCTGATGTTCCCCAGAATTCTATTGGACGACGGGAAGGACTCGGCTGCGTTCTGCAAGCGACTGCTTGACGAAGGACGGGTATCGACGACTCCGGGTGTTGCCTTCGGGCCAACCGGCGAGGGCCACCTTAGACTGTCGTTTTGTGTTTCGGAGAACGAGATCAACAAGGCATTTGATAGGATGGAGGCACTTCTGCAACGATAGCTGGAGCGAGGACGCAGTGAAGCCGTCTCCTTTCCTGACATAGGCTGTAAGGCGCCATGTCCGCGAAGTCCGAGCTCGCTGCAACTGCTCCGCAGATTCTCGACGAGATGAAGTCCGCGCGTGCGGCAGGCGATGACCTGCGCCTAGAGAGGCGTGGCATCGG
>JASFUW010000503.1:0-3877 GCA_050050135.1 Phycisphaerae bacterium | reverse complement strand
CATCAGTTCGCACTGGACGCGGGTCTTGTTCTGGCACGCGCCGAATCCCGAGGGACAACACGCTCGCTTGCCGCTGATCCCGCTAACAACCAGCGCGAAATCCACATCGATCGAGCTAGATACAACGCAGTTGGTCCATTCCTTGTCACAGCACTCCGTCGAACCGTCGTTCACGCTACGCGCAGGCGGTTGCGGCCGCGGATCAACACCGACCCAGCCGCGAGCGTCAGCAACCCGAGCGCTGCGAGCCCCCAATGCGAAACCGCAGGAACCGGCCCACGGCTCAACTCGCGCACGGCGTTCAGGATGATCTGATCATCTTGTGGACTGCCAGGGTTGATATACTCGGTGAGGTACACCGATTGCCCGCCCTGCCAATAGTTCCGGAGTATGGCAAATGCGTCGGGTCCGCCGTCAATGGCGTCCAGTTCGGCCAGGACCTTCGCGTGGGGATGCCCGGAAGTGTCTGCGAGTGCGGGACACACGGAGGCGGCGCAGTCGCTCAGTACTGTCCCGATAGGAAGGTCGCCGAGCACTGGATCGACAGCCGTTGTGACAATCTGGCTGCTGCCCCCGGTGTACCGGTTGGCGCCTATCCACGCCTGCACCGTGGGGTCAGAGTCGATGCCGAGCTCGAATGGTACACTCGCCCACGTAATGACGCCTTTGCCAGAGCGCACTAGTTCGCCCAGTTCCCCTTGGGTATCCTTCCAGACCGTAGAAATATCTATCACGAGGTCGAAGACATCCAAGGACTGCTCTGGGCCCGTGTTTGGGAGTAGGTTGCAAGTGTAGCCCGCACCCGTAAGCAAGTCGCACCAGCCCTCAGCGAACTCCGGGTTTCCGACGACCCCTACAATCGTCGCAGCAGTAGCCGGCAGGGGAGGAACGCTTGCTAGCAAGAGACCTAGGGGCACTAGCGCGAGGATCTGGTTGTGCGCTGCGTATCGGTGAGACTCAGCCGCAAAAGCACGCATGATTAATACTACAGCGCCGGATAGGCTCAAGCCGGGGTGTGAGTTGAGTCGATGAAGTCTTCCAAGTGTTTGTCATTGGAGGACTTACGGCATGGATGCGACAGAGATTGCGGGATTGGAGTCGGAATTGGTGCGTTTTCTGGGCGAGTTTGACGACTGCTTCGGGCGCAGCGAGCCGCGCGATCGCCTGCGAGCCTACGTTTCGGGCCAGCTGTCGGACCTGCCACGCAAGAGCGTCGAGCCGATGGCGCTGGCGGCTGAGGTGCCGCCGCGGACGCTCCAACGATTCCTTGAGTTGGTCGAATGGGACGAAGTCCGGCTGCGTGACCGATCGCAGCGTGTCGTCGCCCGTGACCATTCCGATTCCAACGCGATCGGCATCATTGACGAGACCGGGCACCCGAAAAAAGGTACGCATACGGCCGGGGTGAAACGCCAGTGGTGCGGCAACACCGGGAAGGTGGACAATTGTGTGGTCAGTGTGCATACCGGCTATGCGGTCGGTGACTTCCAGTGTTTGCTCGACAGCGATGTTTACCTGCCCAAGGAGTGGGCCTGCGACCCGGCTCGCCGCCGGGCCGTTCACATTCCCGACGACGTGACCTTCCGAACCAAGCCCCAGATCGCTCTCGATCAAATCGGGCAGTGTCTCAAGAATGGCATTCGCGTGGCAGCTTGGACGTTCGACGAACTCTATGGACGCGACGGCAGCTTCTTGAATGGTCTGGACTCTTTGGGGCAGACATACGTGGCCGAGGTGCCGAGCGATTTCACGGGATGGGTCCGCTCCCCGCGTGTGCTTCTTCGCCCGACGGCCTGGGAGTTCAAACAACCCGGAAAACACCGACGTTTTCCGCGTCTGGCGGTCACGGCGGCACCGCCGAGCGAAGCGCGTCACTTGGTCGCGAAGTCTAGCGTCTTTCGCAAGCAGATGTGGCAGCGGTTTCACATCAAAGATGGCCAGAAGGGCCCGATCGTCTGGGAGGTCAAGCATGCCGATTTCTATCGTAAACACGGCGATGGTCTTCCCGGACCGACGCACACGTTGATCGTCGCCCGCAATACACTGGACCACGACGAGGTGAAGTACTTCGTCTCGAACATCGCGGCCGGCTCGGACATCGAGCGGCTCAAGTGGGTCCTGCACGTTGCCTTCTCCCGCTTCCCGATCGAGCACTGTTTCCGTCAGGCCAAAGACGAACTGGGGCTGGACCATTTCGAAGTTCGCGGCTGGCGGTCAATTCACCGGCACATGTACGTGACCCAACTGAGTCACCTGTTCTGCTCGCGCACGCGTCAATCGCTGAGAGAAAAAAACGGACGACCACGAGGAACTGACCGTCGAGCAGGTTCGCGATGCCGCGTCCGTCTGCGTGGCGGCGCTGAGCCTGCCCAGGTCAGCCCGAATCATCCTGTACCAGCAGGCTTCGAACCGGATCGCCTACCACCAGTGGCGCAACCGATTGACCCGCGAGAGTCATCGCAAGAAAACACTCGCCAAGCTGGCTACCAGAGGCGTCAGGATCGAGAAGTTACCCTCGTGTCGACGGGATAACCCATGACCAAGCGGCGCTGTAGTACTAAGATCATGGACCTGACCGACTTGCATTGGGCGGCCCTTCGTGGAGACGCTTCGGCAATAAAGAGCCGGCTCAACGCAGAAGCTGACGTCAATGTGCGTGATCAAGAAGGAGTGACGCTCCTGCACATGTCCATCATAGGCGGACACGCAGGCGCCGCGAATGCGCTGATTGAGGCGGGCGCCGATGTTCAACAAGCGGATAGCGCGGGCATGACATCGCTACACTATGCCTCAGCTTTCAACCGATCCGGCATTGCCCGGGTCCTTCTCGCCAAGGGAGCCCAGGTAAACCTGAAGGACAAATACGGCAATACACCAATGCTACTTGCCTCGATCGGGGAATCGCCTGAACTGGCTGCGTTGCTCTTGAAGAACGGTGCGAATCTCAACGGCGTTGACAGCTTCGGCAGCACCCCGCTTAGCTTGTCCGCAGAGAGCAACAGCGTACAGATTCTAGAATTCTTGCTGAAGGCAGGAGCCCGTAGTGTCCAAAAACTCGATCGTGCCCGAGAGGCGTGCTGCGCACTCCCAGAATGGCGGATAAAATCGATCTCTTTGGATCACGCAACGCTCACGGCGCGCTCACCCCTCGCTTGATCGCAGCTCGATTCCCGCGCCTGCGGACTACGCCGCTGGGCGATAGTAGTAGCGAAGCAACCCACCGAGGCGTTCGCGGCACTCAATAGCGCCTTCCGTGACACCAACCTTCTCTCGAGGGTCGATGAGTCGATTGCCGAGGCCCTGATGGTTTCGTTCATGATGGTAGTACGCTAGGAACTCGTTGATGGCTCTGCGAAGCGAATCCTCGCCAAAGAAGATCATGCGGTTCAGACAACTCCCTCTTACGGTCCGAACCCATCTTTCCGCGTAAGCGTTCAAATTCGGCGACCGTGGCGGAAGACGCACGGACTTGACGCCCGCATGCTTGAGCAGGTCGCGGTATGCCGCGGTGAAGATGCTGTCACGATCCAGAATCAGGTAACGGATGTCCAAGAGAAAACCGTCGAAGGCGTCGGTTACGTTGCGGCCAACCTGTTTCATCCACGCTTCGTGAGGATACTCCGTGATCCCGGCCACGTGAACGCGCCTGTCGGACAGCTTGATGAAGAAGAGCACGTAATAGCGGGTGAGCCCAGCAAGCGACCAGACCTCCACGGTGAACAGATCCGTGGCGGCGATGCAGTCCCAATGCGACTTCAGGAAGATCGACCATGGCATGCTGTCAGCGATCACTCAAAATGAGTTAAGAGCTTTTGCGGCGGATGAGGGCGTGGAAGGTCTGTGGCGGTGCCCGCCGCCGCAAAAGGTCGGTTGGACT
>JASFUW010000502.1:0-3893 GCA_050050135.1 Phycisphaerae bacterium | reverse complement strand
GTGTCCCGGTGCGCCGGACGTCGACTCCGACGGCGATGGGACGTTGAACTGTGATGACGACTGCCCTTTGGATCCGTTCAAAGTAAATCCCGGTGAGTGTGGTTGCGGGGTGTCGGACGAGGACAGTGACGGTGACGGCGTTCCGGACTGCGATGATGAATGTCCTGCCGGTCAGGACGTCGACACCGATGATGACGGCGTGCTGGACTGTCACGATGGATGCCCGACGGACCCGAACAAGACGTCGCCGGGGGTGTGCGGTTGTCATGTGTCGGACGTGGACGGTGACGGCGATGGGGTGGCGAACTGCAATGATCAGTGTGCGGGTGAGCCGGACGTGGACTCGGACAGTGACGGCGTGCTGGACTGTGACGACGGGTGTCCGCAGGATGTGGACAAGGTCGATCCGGGGGTCTGCGGTTGTGGGGTGAGTGACGTTGATAGTGACGGTGACGGTACTTACGACTGCAACGATCTGTGTCCGAACGACGAGTTCAAGACGTCGCCGGGGCAATGCGGCTGCGGCGTGCGCGACTTCGATTCTGATTCGGACGGGACCGCGAACTGCAACGACGCGTGTCCGTTCGATTCGGGCAAAGTGACGCCGGGCGCGTGTGGTTGCGGCGTGTCTGACGCCGACTTTGACGGCGACGGAATGCCGAACTGCCATGACGGCTGCCCGAACGACCCGGGCAAGACGCAGCCGGGTATCTGCGGGTGTGGGACGGGCGATGTCGACTCGGATGGCGACGGCGTGCCGGACTGCAACGACCAGTGTCCGGGCCAGCCCGATCTGGACTTTGACGGGGATGGTGCGCTGAACTGCGACGACGCGTGTCCGGTTGATCCGGACAAGGTGACGCCGGGTGTGTGCGGGTGCGGGGTCGCGGACGATGACACCGACGATGACGGTGTGGAAGACTGCAACGACGATTGTCGATTTGATCCGAACAAGACGGAGCCGGGTGTTTGTGGTTGTGGTGCGGCGGACGTCGATTCGGACGGGGACGGGGCGTACGACTGCGAGGACGTCTGCCCGGGGCATGATGACGACGTCGACTCCGACGGTGACGGGATTCCCGATGGTTGTGACACGCCTGCGGGCGGTGCGTTGGTGGAGGATTTTGACGGATACAGCGTCGGGTCCGACCCGGTCGACTGGATGGATACGGCGGCGGATAACAGCATGTCGGAGAATGATGCGCTGTTTGCGGTGTTCAGCGTCGGCGGGAATGCGGCGCTGGGCACGACCAGCACGGCGTACAACATTCATTCGCACTACATGGGGGAGGACGTCACGAGCGGGCCGTCGTTTACCTTGACGGGGCGGATGCGGCTCAGCGACGTCAACGGCGGCGTCGGGGTGACGTTCCTTTCATCGTATCCGAGCGCCGACACCTACTACCGCTTGCGACGATTCAGCGGGTACGGCGGTGATGCGTTCCAAATCTCGCCGCATGGAACCAGCATCACCGGCGGGACGGCCGTGTCGGGCGTGGAGCCGTTGGCGAATATCTGGTACCGGTTCAACGTCGAAGTCGAAGATACCGGATCGAGAACCGAGATCCGGGCGAAGGTCTGGCAGGAGGGGACGAGCGAGCCGGGGAGCTGGCAGATCGACTGCTATGACGATAGTGCCACGCGGTTGACGTCAGGTACGATCGGCGTGTGGAGCATGGCGACGGGGATCAAGTACTGGGACGACCTGGCGGTGAGTGCGGCGAACTGCGACGTGGACAGCGACTCGGACGGGACAGGGGATTGCGTTGACCAATGCGTCGGCGATCCGAACAAGATCGAGCCGGGCGTGTGCGGTTGCGGGGTGGCGGATGCCGACTCGGATTCCGACGGCGCCCCGGATTGCGTCGACCAGTGTCCGGGTGCGCCCGATCTCGATTCGGACGGGGATGGAACCGCGGATTGCGACGACGGGTGTCCGGGCGACCCTGAGAAAACCGAGGCTGGGGCGTGCGGATGCGGGGTCTCAGACGTGGATTCGGACGGGGATGGGACGCCGGACTGCCAGGAACCGCCTTCGCTGTGCGTGAGCCCGACGTCGCTGAGCTTCGGGTCCGCGGCGACATCGTTGGGATTTGAGGTGTGGAATTGTGGTGCGGGATCGCTAGACTACACGGTCGGGGGGGACGCCTCGTGGCTTTCGGTGTCACCGTCGAGCGGGGAGAGCTCGGGTGAGCACGACACCATCATCGCCACCGTCGATCGCACCGGCCTTCCCGACGATACTTACCATGCGGAGATTACCGTGAATCCCAGCGTTGGAACTGCCATAACAGCCGTGGTGACGATGACCGTGGGGGCGAGCGGAGCGCTTCCCGCGCCGGTGATCGTTGCGAGTCGGACGGAGGGGCCTGCGCCGCTGGCGGTCTTTTTCGAGGGGACGGCGAGCGAGGACGGCGAGGGGAAATCGATCGAGAACGCGGGGATGCTCGGTACGGCGCTATCGGAGTATGTGTGGACGTTCGAGCGTCACCTCGGCGGCACCACGTATGCGGTCGAGGGGACGTCACACGGTTTCAACGCGGCGCACGTGTTCGAGCCGCCGGGGAGCACGGGCCCGAACGGGGAGCCGACGGGTGTGGGGGCGACCTATCGGGTGACACTGAACGTCACGGACAGGGACGGGCACGTGTCGTCCGCGAGCCGCTCCATCACCGTGCAGCCGTTCAGCGGGACGACGTACTACGTTCGGTCGGACGGGAACGACGGGAACTCGGGGACGGGTCCTTCGGCGGGGCAGGCGTGGAAGACGTACAACAAGGCGTTCGTGGCTGCGGATCAGATGCTGAGCGCGGGTGACCGGGTGCTGTTCAAGCGCGGCGATACGTTCACGTACAGCTCTGCGGTGGTGTTGAGCGGGAACATCGGCGTGCTGCTCGGTGCGTACGGGACGGGAAGCGATCCGAAGATTCAATACACGGGCTCGGGGTCGGGCAGCTCGGCTGCGCCGATCAATACGAACTCGGCGACGACGGTTTCGTTCGCGGACCTGCACTTCAATTGCAGCGGCGGCGGGCTGGCGGACGGGTTCACGGTCGGGACGAGCCGGGATGTTCTGCTGCTTCGCGTGACGATCGAGAACTACGACTCGGCGGATGCGGTGTCCTACCCGCTGGGGGTGAACAACACGAACAAGATGTTCGTCGTGGAGTCGACGCTGAAGAACGCGGGAGTGACCAACTTCTTCTACAGCGGTTCCCGACTGGCGGTGCTGAACAGCGAGATCGGGCCGGCGATGGGTTCGCACAACCTATACGGCTCGGTGATTGATCGGGCCGTGATCCAGGGCACGTACTTCCACGATCCCGAGGACAGCCGGACGAACATGCGAATCGGTGCCAACCACGAGACATCACGGAACATCGTGGTGAGCGGGAACGAATTCGCGGGCGGAGGTACGTGGCTTTCCATCCACCTGGGGATCACCAGTGGGAGCTGGGACCTGTCGCAGCACTGCGAGAACCTTTTGATGGAGGATAACACGATCGGTGGTGCGAGCGGGTTGATTCTGCTGAACAGCGACTATCGCGACACGATCATCCGGCGGAACACGTTCGCGGGCGGGTCGGCGATGCAGGTCGCGGGGGGCAACCAGATACCGGATGGCTCGGGGTATGACGGGCCGCGCGGGCTGTGGTTCTATGAGAACACGATCACGAACGGCGGGGGGTCGTGGTTTTCGGATACGGCGCCGAGCTCGATCGACGTGTATGTGTGGAGCAACACCGTCAACGGAACGTTGGTGCCGGGGTCATCGCCGCCGTAGAACGACAGACGGGTGGCGTGTGAACGTTGCGGCATGGGGTCTCACCCCTCACCCGACCTCTCCCCTCAAGGGGAGAGGGGTAATGGGGGACAGTCTCACGGAGCAGGCT
>JASFUW010000501.1:0-3894 GCA_050050135.1 Phycisphaerae bacterium | reverse complement strand
GCCACCGGCTTCCGCCGTTTTTAGGACTTTGAAATCCGGCGACCGAACGGAAAACGGCTCCAGGACCAGGGTCCAACGCTGGCCGTTAACAGCAACCTCACTCCGGAGACTGCCCGCGTGCCCTTTTCGAGTGGTGAGGTCCTGGAGCTGGGCGTCGCGTAGGTGGAGGGCTTCCTTTACGACATCCTTCCGGGCGCGAGCGGCGCTCTTTCCCGACCGAGCCGCGGGCACCGCCGTGCGCTGGGCGTGTCTTCGAGTTTTCGGGTCTGCGCTCGCGGTTCCGATAACCATGGCGCATAAACCGGCGACGAGCGGCGCGGTGTACGGCGCGAATGCACCCCGGGTCCGCGCCGGGCGGGGTAACGAGCGTGCGCACCAGCGTCGGACGCGGCTGGCACACGCGCGAGGACGCCAGTCGGCAGCGCTGTTTTTCACTTTCAAATCGGTCCTCGATGCGGCCGTCCCGTCGGCGGGTCGACTGCCACGGCGCGGCATTGCTTCTGTGGTCTCCGGGCATCGCGCGTATCGGCGGTCGCCAGTGCTCGCTCCAGCCGGCAAGGGGGGCCGCGTGCGTTTATCGGTCCCAACGACCTGGCATCCGTGTGTTCGACGCGTCAGGCGTTCCGCGAGAAAGGCGAGAGGGGTCTCGCGTTGACGCGGGGCACTTTGGTATACTGGTGCACGCGATACTCGTCGGAAAACGCGTCCAGAGTTTCCGGGGGGCTTGCCCGAGCTCAAGGCCGAAGTCGCGACGGGCGTGGGAGAGAAGTGCCGGTTCAGCAGGGCCGGTGTTTGGGGACAAATCTCTGGCACTCCCTGACGACCGAGGTCAGCCGAGCCCGGTCCCCCTCGGTGCTCCGAGTCGAGCGCTTGGTGGGGAGGTCGTCCACGCGATGACCCGTTGCTAGGCCACTTCGAGCGGGTAAGCGCGTGGTAACAGGAGATGCGGAGTTTTGAGAATGAGCGTTGATGTTCAGCTACGGCGCTTGCGTGCGGCGACCGTCGTGGTGGCGGCTTCCTTGTGCGCGGTTCCAAGGCTCACACCGTCAGCGGCCTCCGCGGATGAGAAACCGTCGGCTCGGCGTGCAGACGCGCCCTGCTGTGTTGGTAGCCAATGCGTGTTCATGAGCGAAACGGACTGCGCGGTTTCCGGCGGCTACTGGCTGCCCGACGAGGAGAGTTGCGGTTCGCTCCCTTGTGACTTTCCCGGTTCGGACAGCCCGTGTTGTACCGGGTCCTGTTGCATGGGGGCGGGTCAGTGTGACGACGGCACGCCCGGCGGTTCGATAACGGATGAGGTTTGTCTTGCCCAGGGCGGTCTGTACGTGGGTGGTGCGGTGTGCGGCGATCAGCCGCCGCCTTGTCCGGTCTGTGAAATCGCTTCCGCGTCCAGTTGCCAGCGCCCCGTGCTCGGTGGGGGCGGGTTCAACACCGCGGCGATGAGCGACCGGTCACTTCTTCCGAACGGTCCCGTGGTCGCGGATGACTTTGTCCCACAGGGCGCGTCAATCGAGGTCATGTGTGTGTGGGGTACTTACCTGAATCAGGCGGCGTGTCAGACGGAGGGGGACCCGGAATGCGACTGTTGGGCGGCCGGAGACATTACGACCAACGACTTTCTGATTCGGGTCTATGCCGACGCCGGAAACATGCCGGGTGGATTGGTGGGTACGTCAACCGTGGCGCCGGGGAGCGTTATCCAGGGAACGGTCGAGCACGGGTTTTTTGGCGGAACCGCGCCTACGTCCGCCGAGGCGCAGTTGTGGGAGTACCAGCTGGTGCTCGATTCGCCGATCGTCGGGCTGACACCGGGCCAAAAGCACTGGCTTGAAGTCTCGAACAACACGAGCACCTCGCAGGGATGTCAATGGGCTTGGTTGCAGACAAACAACGTGTCCAACAACTTCAGCGTGCACGGCATCAACCTGAGCGCCCCCGAGCTGGATGATCCTGGCGTGGGGGCGCGATACGCGGAAGGAAGCGAGCGCGGCGCGGATGCCGCAGACCTGTCATTCTGCCTGGATCGCAATCTGGACGTGCCTGATCCTGTTTTTGGCGGCTGTTGCGACTGCCCACCGCCGGACGGGTCGAACACGTGCACCGGGGGTCTGGAACTTGCTGCGTGCGGCTCGAACCGCTGGGACCGGACGAACCCGGACTGTGGCTTAGCCTGTGACCAGAACCCGCCCGAGGGAGACACTTGTACGGATATGGACGTCGTGGTCACGGGGCAGAACCCGTTCACGTATGATTACGATAGCACGTGCAGCGGCACCGACGGACCCACCACCGAGGAGGGCGAGAGCGGCCCGTTCGCGATCGGCTCTGACATCTGGGTGCATTACATCGTCCCGCTTGATGGTCGTTTCTACGCGCATATGTGTGCTACGGGCGATAAGGACAGCACATACGACTCCGCACTATCGGTCTATCGCGACGCGAGTGACACGACCATCTGTGCATGCCCGGGCATGGCAGGCTTTGCGCGTGTGGAGGCTGCCAACGAGACCTGCAACGGGCTGGCCGACGGCGGGTCCGGAAAGCTCGTTCAACCGATGTCCGTGGCTGCCGGCGATTGCGTCACGATCCGGGTGGCGGGGTTCGAGAGCGAATCCGGGCGCGGCACGGTGCACATGGGCGTGGTCCCGTCGGACTGCACGGTGGCGGAAGCGCCGATTCCTGACCCGAGTGTGGCGGACGTCGGGTTCGGAAGTCGGAACCGGTACCTCTCCTTCAGCACGGGAAGCGGTGAGCAGGTGGAGGCGATGCGGGTGACGTTCGTGGAGCTTCCCGCGCCGTTTGACACGTTCAACGGCGACGCGTGGTTTGTCGGTCAACCGTTCGAGGTGACCGAGGCCTCGAGCAGTGATTCCGATAACCCGGCGCCGACGTTCTGGGCCGCGACGCTGCAATGCGGGGCACCGCACTACGATGACTGGAGCCAGTACGGGATCGTCCACGCATATGACGCCGGGATCATTCCCGGTGCGTCCTACGCGATCCAGGCGATCGCTGCCGATTGTGCACTGGGCGAGGAGGCGAATTATTCGGAGACGCTAGTTGTGGTTACGAGCGTGCTCGGTGACGTGGCTGGGGCCAGTTGTGGTTCGTCCTGTAATCCGCCGCAAGGCGTGGTGGACTTCGTGGACATTTCGGCGGAAGTTGACAAATTCAAGAACGTCCCGGCTGCTTTGTTGAAATCGCGGGCCGATCTGATCAGTAACGATGTGCTTTCGCCGATTCCGGACCGGAAGGTTGATTTCGTGGACATAGCGTCCTGCGTGGATGCGTTCCGTGCTGCGGCGCCGCCACTACCGGGTCCCCAGGTTCACTGTCCGTAGGTGTCCGGGGAAGCTTGATCTAGTAGGACTGTATTTCGTACAGAGCCGGGGGCGGGCGTATCTCGAAACCGCCTTTCGTGGGCAAAAAGGGCTTTTTCGCGGCGGACGGTTGTGGTATGATCGTGGCTGTCAGTCAACGGTGGAGGAAAGTGATCGTGAGGTCTGGTTTCTGGTAGTGGCCGGGTTCTTCGCCGCGATCCCTTTGAGGTTGTCGGGGGTTGTTCGCTGAAACTCGCGCCGGTTCTCATCGATAAAGGAGGTGCAAACGGAAGGGTCGTTGTGTGTTTCGAGGTAATGGCTACGAATCGTAGGTAATCGTTGAAGTCATGTGTCTCTAGAGGGTCAGGGTAACGTTCCCCTATTTGGAGGTATGGAAGATGAAATGTAAATGTCTTTGTGCTTTGGGCGTATTCGCCCTTAGCGTGGCGGTCTTCGCGGCGGATGCGCCGCAGGACCTGGAACACACGAAGTTGATTGGCGTCAGCCGGATCACCGAGCTGCCTCCGCTTCCGCCGAATGCCAGGCCGAACACGGAAGTGCAGCCGCTGCACAC
>JASFUW010000500.1:0-3902 GCA_050050135.1 Phycisphaerae bacterium | reverse complement strand
TGCTGTGCCAGCCTGTCCTCGTGCTGCGGCAGGATCGGGTGGAGCCGTCGCACGTGGCACTTTTGGTGGACGCGTCGGTCAGTATGCAGACCCGGGAGTCGTACCGGGATGCATCGCTGGCAGAAGCGCTTGCAGCGGGTGCCGGGCTTCGCAGTGTCAATGACGTGCGGGGTGAATCGCGTCTGGACCTCGTCAAACTGGCCCTGAAGCGCGATGAGGGTGCGGCGCTGCGGCGGCTGCTCGATCCGGCGCGGGCGGGAGGCGTTCAACTGCTTGCCTTCGGTCGCCACGTGACGACCCAAGGGTTCTATCACGCCGCGGGGATCGACGGGGGAAGCGGAGGCGAACCCGGCGCGAGCGAGAGACTTGCCGACGCCCTCGGCCGGATTAACGCCAACGAACCGACGACCGATCTGGTGGGCGCGATCCGTGACGTGTTGGAAAACGCCCGCGGGAGGCGCCTGTCTGCGATTGTCTTGGCATCGGACGGCGCGGCGAGCGGAGGTGTGCACCCAACGGCGTTGCGGGACGTGCTCGACGAGGCGCGCGACCGACAGACGCCCATCTTCCCGCTTCGGATCGGTTCGCCCGCGACGCTCCGAGACGTGGAGTTGGCAGCGGTTCGCGCCGAGGCGAGCGCTTTCATGAACGATATGCTGGCCGTGGAAGCGCGGATCATCGCGCGGGGCTTGACGGAGCCGACCGAACTGCATGTGCGACTGCTCGATGCGAGCGTCGGCGGTGGATCGGACGACGCGCATGTACTCGCCGTCGAGTCGCTGACGATCGAACCATCCGGAGAAGCCGCCGTCGTCGACTCGTCGGTCGAACTCCGGTTCAAGCCTGAGCGAGCGGGCGCGCTGCGGTTGCGTGTGGAGGTATTGCCCATCGCGAACGAGCGGACGCTGGACAACAACGCCCAAGAGGTGGACGTCCGCATCCTGGAAGATCGCCTGCGCGTGCTGTACGTCGAGGGTTACCCGCGCTACGAATATCGGTACCTGAAAAACGCGCTGCTGCGGGAGCCGACGGTGGAGCTGAGCGTGCTTCTGCTCGAGGCGGATGAATCGTTCGTGCAGGAGGGCAGCGATCCGGTCCGCCGTTTCCCGGATACACCCGAGGAACTGAATCAGTTCGATGTGGTACTTTTCGGCGACGTGGATCCCCGTGCCGGATGGCTGACACACGCGCAAACGAGGATGTTGCTCGATTTCGTGGGCAACCGCGGCGGCGGGTTCGGACTGATCGCGGGCGAGCGATGGGCGCCGCATCGGTTCGTTGGGACCGGGCTCGAGAGGCTTGTCCCGGTGCGGATCGACCCTTCGTTTACCGGGCGGTACGACCGAACGCTGATCTCGGGTTTTCGGCCTCAATTGACGCCCGAGGGGCAAATGTGCCGGATGTTCCGCTTCGAGGAGGACCGCGAGACTAAGGGGCGGCGGTTCGATGCGTTGCCGGAACTGTACTGGGTTTGCCGAACGTTGGGGGCGAAGCCGGGGTGCACGGTTCTCGCTGAATATCCGCGTTTGCGGGCCGGGGCGGAACCGATGCCGTTGTTCGTGGTCGGTCGATACGGTGCGGGGGCGATCTTCTTCCAGGGGACCGACGATACATGGCGGTGGCGGCGCCATTCGGGCGAATTGCTGCATGACACCTATTGGGTCCAGGTGGTGCGTGAGTTGATGCGGGGCTCGCGGGTGTCGATGGGACGTCGTTTCGATATCCGGGCGGACCGGCGATCGTATCCTTATGGAAGTCCCATTCGCGTGCAGGTCGAGGTGGTCGACGCACCGCTGGCCGCATCGCTCGGGGATACGATCGAACTCAGCGTGGTGGGGATCGGGGCCGACGCGGGAGTAGATAGTACTCAGGATGAACCGTCGGGTGTGCGGGCTGCGGACGAAGGTGCCGTCTCACCGACCGGGCTGGTCGGACGCTTCGCGGTGTCCCGTCTGTCACCTGAGTCGAGCGTTTTCGAGGGGGCGTGGGTGGCGCCGACACCGGGAAGACTGGCGATCGAGGCGGCGGACCTGACGGCACGGCCGGGTGAACTTCCGCCGTCGGTACTGGTCCAGGTTCAGACCCCGAACCTCGAGGCGCAGCGTCCGGAGGCGGACCACGCCGTGCTCGAACAGATCGCCGAGGCGACCGGCGGGCGGGTCATCGGGCTTGACGCGTTGGAGGCGGGATTCGGGCAGATTCGTAACCGAAGCGTGCTGGTCCCCGACGACATCGTAGAGCCATTATGGGATTCGCGGTTGGCTTTGATTCTCTTTGCCACAATGATCTCTATGGAGTGGGTTTTGCGAAAGGCGTTTGGTTTGGTCTGACGTGGACATGAACATGTCTGAACCATCACAGATCGTGCATCGGCTGACGCGGCTGTGTACGAGCGTGCGGCGGCGGCTGGTCCTCTATGGGCTGTTCGTACTGATGACCGCAGCGGTGTCGGTGTTCCTCGCGCTCATGGTGCTGGATTGGCTGCTTCACTTTCCGCCGCCCTTGCGGCTCGCGCTTTCGGCAGCGTTTTTGGCCGGCGTTGTGTGCGCGTCGGTGCATTGGGTGTTCAGGCCGCTGCACGCGAGGTTCGGTGTCTCACAAATCGCGTCTCGGTTGGAGCGCCATTTCACCCCGTTGCAGGATCGACTGACCAGCAGCGTGGACTTTATCGAACGCGCGGACGCGGGTTCACCCAGCATGATGCGAACCGTCGTCGACCGGACCGAGCGCATGATCCGGGAGGTTCCACTGGAATCGGCGTTGACGCTTCGCCCGCTGGTTCGACACGGGGCGCTGCTTGCCGCAAGTGTCGCAGCTCTGGCGGCGGTGGTCGCTGTCTCGCCAAGCTGGGCGCGGGTCGGGGCGTTTCGATACCTGCATCCGTGGGCCGAGATCGAGTGGCCGCGGAAAGTGTCGATCCTCCCGCTAACGGGCGACCAGATCGTGGCGGTGGGAGACTCGCTGACGGTGCGTATGCGCGTGCAGCGCGGTCTGAAAAGAGTGCGACGGGCGATCGTTCACCTTGGCGAGAAGGACGGCACGGTTCAACCGCTTGCCATGCAGAAGGAGGGCGAGGAGACGTTCTACGCGACGATCGACGCGGTGACGCAGGACCTTACGTACTGGTTCCAGGCCGGGGACGATAGCACGGAGCGCAATCCGTACACGATCCGGGTTGCGAACCGTCCGGAGGTGGTGGAGGCGCTTGCGCTGGTCGAGCCGCCGCCTTATGCGCAAGACCAGTCGCCGCGGTTGCACGATCTGGCGGACGGCCCGATCAACGCCCCGACGGGCGGCGAGGTGGAGGTTGTGCTGCGGACAAACAAGCCGATCACCCCGACCCGGCCCCCGATGCAAGCCGTACTGAGGGGCGAGGACGGTGCGTTGATTCCGCTGGAAGCGGACGCTGACGAAGCTCGGGTGCTCAGGACCAGGCTCGCGGTCGCGAGGGACCTGCGGTTTCGGGCGGAACTGATCGACGAACACGGGTTTGCAAACCGCGGCGCGGTGACGCACGTGATCACGGCGGTTCCCGACATGCCGCCCGGCGTGACCGTCGTCGAGCCCAAGGGTGCCACAGATGTGACAGCGCACGGCAGTGTTTCTGTTTCGGTTCGTGTGGAGGACGACTTCGGGGTGGAGCGGCTGGACCTGGAGTTCGAGCCGCTCGGCGGCGAACGACGGACGATCCCCCTGACGCGTCTGCTCGAGGGAGACACCGGCGGCACAGGGTCTGAACGGACCGTTCGGTACGTGTGGGAGATGGCGCCGCTGGGTTTGTCCCCGGGGCGTGCTATCGAATATGAGTGGGTGGCGTGGGACAACCGGACTGCGGTCGGTTCGCGGGCGGATGGGGATGAAGCTGGACCGCAGGTCGGGCGGTCGGCGCCGATGCAGATCAA
>JASFUW010000499.1:0-3903 GCA_050050135.1 Phycisphaerae bacterium | reverse complement strand
GGCGTGCGGTCGAGCACACACGCCTTGTCGAGCTCGGCAAGGGTGAGCAACCGCTCTTCGATCGAGTCCAGCCTGTCATCATGAGCCATAGCCGTTACGCTCCCGGAGACGCGTCGCGCCTCCATACCAAGAGTCGCCTTAACGCCCGCGCGGCGCGAACTCCCCCCGACTTTTCCGGTCCATGCATTCCCGGAGCTGGTCCACAACGCGCCTCCATTTCGAGCGCAACGTGGATTCGCTCATCCCCAGTGCCTCCGCCGCCGCACGCCAACGGCGCTCCGTTATCGCTACAAGCTGCGAGGTCAGGGCTCGATCAGGCTCCGAAAGTCTTTCGAGGCACGCCTGGAGCATGCCCAAGTCCTCTATCTCCGCGTTCAGAGCAGCCGGGTCATCCGTGACATCGGTGCCCGGTAGAGCCTCGGCACTCTCAGGAACGTCGACCGAAGCCGGCGCCCGGCGGGTCTTGCGAAGCGCCGTAACCGCCTGGTTACGGGCGATCTGGGTCAGCAGAGCGGCCGTAGACCGCGGTGACTCTGCATCGGCACGGCACGTCGCGTTGAAAAAGCCGAGCCACGCGGCCGAGGCGACAGAATCGAGCCATTCCGGGTCCTTGCGACAGTGGTCCTTGCTCAATTGGTAAATGACGTATCGGACCAACCGGTCATACCGATCCATCAGCTTGTCCAGCGCGGCCGAGTCACCCCCGCGGAGGCTTTCGATCAGAAACGCGTCGCTCGGTTGGTCCCGGCTGGCGCCGCTGTCCGCGGAGTTGGTACTGCGATCTGGGAGCATCCATGTATTATCAAAAGACCGGCATTGCGGGTCAACGAGACGCTAACCCGCTTACGCCGCAAGTCGATGAGCGGACATACTCACCAATGCCCGGGTCAGTCGCCGACCAGGATGCTCGCGACCAGTTCGACGAGCTTCCGGGGTGGATACGGTTTCTGGATGAACCCGACGTACCCCTGTCCGGAGATCCGACTGGTCGCGTCCTGCTCGTCGTACCCGCTTGTCACGATGACACGGAGATCGTCGGTCATCCGGCGCATCTCCTCGAACACTTCAGCGCCGCTCAGGTGTGGCATGGTCAGGTCCAGGAGTACAAGATCGATGGCGTCATGTTTGGCACGGAAAACGTCAAGTGCCTCTCGTCCGTCGCGCGCCCGGAGGACGGTGTATCCGCACGACTCCAACCCCTTCTGCGCAACGGACAGCGCCAAGACTTCGTCATCCACGACAAGCACCGTACCGGTCCCGCGTGGCGGCGGAGCCGCACCTCGCTCTGTGGTTGGCGTCGCCCTCTCACCCGCACAAGCGGGAAGCGACACGCGGAAGGTCGTCCCGGTGCCCAAGTCGCTGTCGACGTGGATACCACCGCGGTGTCCTCGGACGATGCCTTGAACAGCCGCCAGGCCGAGCCCGCGCCCGGTGAACTTCGTGGTGAAAAACGGCTCAAACAGCTTGGCCTCGGTTTCGCCATCCATCCCGCAACCGTCGTCGGCGACGCTCAGGTAAGCATATTGACCCGCGGGCGAGCCTGAAGCCGCGCCGGCTTCATCCATGTCGACGATGCCCGTCGACACGGTGATGGTTCCGCGGTTGTTCCCGATGGCCTCCGCCGCGTTGATCACCAGGTTCATCACGACCTGCCTCAGCTGTGTCACATCCGCCTCGACGGCGGGCACGCCCGGTGCGAAGCGGTAGCGCAACTCCACCTTCTTGGAGATGGAAACCTCCAGCAGGTCGGTCAACTCCTCGACCACCTCTGCCAGGTCGACGCGTTCGACGACGAACTTGCCCCGGCCCGAATATGCCAGCATCTGCCGGGTCAGATCCGCCGCCCGATTGGCCGCCGTCTCGATCTCCTCGAGAAACTCGAACAGCGGCGACTCGGCGGGCAACATCTCACGGGCCAAGTGGGCGTTCCCCAAAACGCCCATGAGCAGGTTGTTGAAGTCATGGGCAATCCCCCCCGCCAACACCCCGAGACTCTCGAGCTTCTGCGTGTGTTGGATTTGCGCCTCGAGGTTCCGTCGTTCCTGTTCCGCCCGTTTGCGCTCGGTGATATCGAGGATGAACGCGACGTTGTATTCCTGCCCCTGGAACTCCAAGTAATTGGCGGCGATCTCGACCGGGAATACCTCTCCGTTCTTGCGGCGATGTCTTGATTCAACCGTCAGCGAACCAGCCCGTTTCAGACGCGCCCATCGGTCGGGCCAAGTCTCGGCCGGGTAGTCGAGGTCAAAGTCGGAGATCGACATTTGCAGCAGCTCGTCGCGCGAATAGCCGAGCGAACGGCAGAAGGCTTCGTTCACGCGGAGCACGCGCGCATCCGGCCCGACCCAAAGCGTTCCGACCGCCGAATGCTCTACGCTGAATTGGGCCAGGCGAAGTTCCTCCTCCGCCTTTTTCCGCTCGGTGATCTCCCGCACGATCGCGAAGACGTAAGGACCGTCGGGAAGATCGATGTGGGTGAGCGTAACCTCGGTGTCGAAAAGGGTCCCATCCGCCCGACGGTGCCTCCATTCGAAAAGCCGCCGCTCACCGACCACCGCGCCTTCGATCTTCTCGGCCGCCGACTCTTTCGAACATCGCCCGTCAGGCTGGATCGGCGGGGAGAAATCACAAGGCGACTTTCCAATCAGTTCCTCGCGGGAGCAGCCGAACATCGCCGGCGCGCGCAGGTTGCAATCGGTGAACACCACTTCTGCGCCCTCGCGTCGCGCCATAATGATCGCATCAGACGCGGCCTCGAACAGTGTCCGGTACCTGGCCTCGCTGGCGCTCAGCGCCGCCTCCGACCGTTTCCGCTCCGTGATGTCCCGCGCGACGCCGAGGACACCGATGATGCGTCCATCCCCGTCGAGCCGCGGGTATTTGCGGACGAGGTAGGTGGGGGACGGCCCCGCACCGGAGTTGAACTCCTGTTCATATACGAGCGGCCTTCCCGATGCGATTACCTGTTGGTCCGTCTCGGCAATCTGGTCCGCGAGCGGCGCCGGGAACAGATCGCGATCCGTCAACCCGAGGATATCCTCGACCGACTTGCCGAACCCCCTGGCGTCGGCGTGGTTGATGAGGATGTAGCGGCCCAGCACATCTTTGGCGAAGACGACTTCGTCCGTTCCCTCGATGATGCTGGTAAGTAGGTCCTGCTTTTCTCGCAGCGTCGTCTCGATCCGCTCATGCTCCGCGACGTCGCGCGAGAGCTCGACAATGCTGTCGACCGCTCCATTGCCGTCGAAGAGCGGGAAAGCGTAGAGCTCCACCACCGACTCTTCGCCGTCGCCGTCAAAGTGAACATGCGACGCGCACGCCGCCCGTTCGGTGTTCAGGACTTGTTGGGCCATGCACGCCTGGCTGGCCCCCGCGCAAATCACGCCGCGCTGATAGTTCACTTCATGGCATTTCCGTCCTATGAGGGTCTCTCGGCTGCCGCCATGCTGGCGCAGAAAACAGTCATTGACTTCCCGGATCGTCAGATCGCGATCGAGGACCATCACCCCCTCGCGCATGCCGTTGATGATCCGATGCAACAGACCGCATGATTGTCTGAGCCGTGCCTCTGTTCGCTCCAGACGTTTGACACGCGCGCGCAGGGAATCCAGTTCGTGCGTTCCGGCGTCGCGTGTCTCGGTGGTCCCGCTCATACCCCGTCTCTCCGAACTGTTGCGATCCCTTTGCCGTGCACAGGTGTTTGCCCTCGGGCGTGCTGCCCAGCGACTTAGCGACCCCGCTAGAAAGGTGGTTCCTGCGTCCACCGGACGCCCGGCGCTAGCCCGCACTTCTCACCAGATAGATGGCAAAAGGCTGCCCTTCGTGGGATAAACAGGTTGTCCAAAGCCAGTTTATCGTTCACGGAGGAGCAGCCTTATGTGTGCACAGTGTAACCAGGAATCG
>JASFUW010000498.1:0-3908 GCA_050050135.1 Phycisphaerae bacterium | reverse complement strand
GAGTGGTGCGATGCGGTCTTCGGCTGTCAGTCCGGCACTGCGCTCGACTGCGACGACGCCGTCGGCTGCACGGACGACTCGTGTAACGAAGACACTAACTCATGCGACAATAACGCCAACGACGCCTACTGCGACGACGGACTCTATTGCAACGGCGCTGAGACCTGCGACCCGGTTCTCGATTGTCAGGCCGGCGGTGCTCCGTGTCCGGGTCAGACATGCCTGGAGGCCACCGATGAATGCGTCGACTGCACCGACGATCCCGACTGCGACGACGGTGTGTACTGCAATGGCGCCGAAGCCTGCGTCGCCGGCGCATGCCAGTCGGGAATGACGGTCGACTGTGACGACGGCGTGGGCTGCACGGATGATTCGTGCAACGAAGGAACCGACTCATGCGACAACGTCGTCAACGACGGCAACTGCGATGACGGTCTCTTCTGTAACGGCGACGAGTGGTGCGACTCCGTGCTCGATTGCCAGGCGGGTACAACCGTGGATTGCGACGATGCCGTTGCCTGCACGACCGACGCGTGCAACGAGAGCACCGATTCCTGCGATAACACGCCGGACAACGGGTTCTGCGACGACGGGTTGTACTGCAACGGTACGGAGACCTGCGATCCGGTCCTCGATTGCCAGGGTGGCAGCGCAGTGAACTGCGACGACGGTGTTGGCTGCACGGACGACTCGTGCAATGAAGGGACGGACTCCTGCGACAACATCGCCAACGATGCCAATTGCCCGGACGACGGTGCGTATTGCAACGGGACCGAGTTCTGCGACGCGGTCAATGATTGCGATTCCACCGGAGACCCATGCGGCGGTGGTGAAGTCTGCAACGAGACCACGGACACATGTGATCCGGCCAGCGCCGCTAAGATGGAGGCCTTCACCGCATCGGTAGGCAGTGGATACGTCCAGGTCGACCTTTTCAACACCTATATCAGCCCGGTGATCGTCTGCTCGATCCAGTACGACAACAACTCGATACCTGTCGTGACGCGGATCAGTGGCGTGACCTCGACCAGCTTCGACATCAGGTTGCAGGGGGCGGGCAGCGGCTCGGTCGTGTCCGACACAGTCAACTGCCTGGTCGTCGAAGAGGGCGCTTGGACCATCGATGGTGTCAACGTCGAGGCACAGATCTACGACTCGACGGTCACCGCCGAGAATAACAACTGGGCGAGTGAGCTACAGAGCTACCTCCAAGGCTACACCAACCCGGTGGTCGTCGGGCAGGTGATGAGTGAGAACGACGCCGACTGGTCGGTCTTCTGGTGCCGGGGTACTTCGCGAACCAATCCGCCGTCATCGTCGGTGCTGCGGACCGGCAGGACGGTCTGCGAAGATCCAGATGCCGGTCGAGCGAACGAGACCGTCGGGTTCATCGTTTTCGAGGCGGGTCATGGCACGATCGGTGGTGTCGAGTTCGAGGCCCTGCTCGGAGCCGACTCGGTAAGGGGCATCGGAAACGCCCCGCCGTACACCTACACCTTCAGTTCGGCCTTCAGCACAGTACCGACGGTGGCGGTGACCACCATGGCCGGTATGGACGGCGGCAACGGCGGCTGGGCGTACACCTACGGTTCCAACCCGACGAGCACGACCCAGCTTGATCTGGCGATCGACGAGGACACGGTCAAGGACTCGGAGCGCAAACACACGCCCGAGCAGGTCGGATACATCGTGTTCGAGTCGGAGTTGGTCTATCCGTAGCCCGGCGACGGGGCACGCGACGGGGGAGTACCCCTCGTCGCATTCGTGCAACTGAAACGCGGCAACCGGAGCGGGTGGTGTGGCTTCCGCATCGCCCGCTCCTGTCTCGTACGCGTCTCGCGATGCAACGGGGTCGGCGCGATGTGCACCGGGCCGACCATCTCGAACGTGGCGTCAGTCCCGACGCCCGAAGATCAGCGAGGCGAAGTAAAGCATCTGCATGATCGCCACGATGGTCGCGGCCACGTAGGTCATCGCCGCCGCACTGAGCACCTTACCGACCGCGCGCTGCTCCGTCGGTGCGATGATCCCCTGACTGACAAGAATGGTTTTCGCCCGGCTCGAGGCGTTGAACTCGACCGGGAGGTTGATGAGCTGAAACAGCACGACCACGGCGAACAACCCCAGACCGATCACCGCGATCGGTTGCCCCAGACCGATTCGCATGTACGCCAGGATCAAACCCACCATCAGCATGGCCATCGAAAGCTGACTGCCGATCGAGGCCATCGGAACCAACCCGTTGCGGATCGCCAGCGGGGCATAGGCCTGGGCATCCTGGATGGCGTGCCCGACCTCGTGGGCGGCGATCCCGACCGACGCGAGCGATCGCCCGTGATAGACGTCCGGGCTGAGCCGCAGCACCTTCCGACGGGGATCATAATGGTCGCCCAGAAACGAACGAACCGGCTCGATCGCGACGTCGGCGACCCCATACGCGTTGAGAATCCGCTGGGCCGCCCCCGCCCCGGTCAGCCCGCTGCTGGCGGGCATGCGGGAAGCATTCGCATAGGCAGACTTCACCTTCCACTGGGCCCACGCCGCCAACAGAATGGCCGGCCCGACATAGACGAAGTACATCGGATCGAAGAAATACAAGGCGCGAATCTCCCTTGCCGCGCCCGCACCGCCCGCCCGGACGGGGCGGGGCCGCCGCGCGCACAACCGTTTTCCGAACGATCCTACGCCGATCTCCCTGCCGGGGATCGTCCGATATTTATAGTCGGTCCGCACGTGACTGTCGCGTGACGGAGCGGCAAAACATCCGGCTCGAACACCTAAGCACAAGTCGGTACCCATCCGCCAGCGCCCTAAATCGAACATAGGCGGCACCCTCGGCAAGACAACGCCTTGCACGGTTGTCCGGGGTCCGTGCGGGTAGGCGAATCTTGAGCGGCGCCACCGGGCTTCCGATAACGCATGCGGACCCCAGCCGGTCGGCCAGGGGGTGTTCCTCCGACCCCGTCTTCGCAGCAAGGGGCACAACAGGGGTCGCACGCTGATCTTGAGTACGAGCCGTCGTCCCGGTTGCAGACCCGGGCGGCCCTTCGGGAGTGGATCGTGACCTTCACCGTTCCACAACCAATCGCTTACATCGACCCGGGAAGTGGCGCGCTGCTGCTTCAGTTCATCTTGGCCGGGCTCGTCGGCGGCGTCGTGTACTTTCGGAACCAGGTTGTCGGGCTAGCATCGTGGCTCAAGGACAGGGCGTTTGCACGCAAGAACTGAGCGCTTCGGTGTCAGACCGCGGGCCCGACGTCAGCGGCGGGGTTCTGCGCGATCCGGGCTCGTTCCGCGACCCGAGCGGATTCGTCTTTCACCTCGGTGACGAGGTCTTCAGAACACTGGATGCCGACTGCGCGTCACTCATCGCCGAGCTGGACCGAAGCGGCTTGTTGGATGTGCTCGCCCACGACAACGGGTTGGTGGCCACACGAGTCGTGCACCCTGGTGAGGTGCTGTTCGAAAGGTTGCGGCGCCTTCTGCCCCGCGCCGCTCACTTTCTACAGCACGAGCGCGTGCCGTTCATTAGTTACCCCTACGAGTGGTCGCCTTCGATGCTCGCGGACGCCGCTCTGTGCTGTTTGAGCCTGCAACTCGAACTCATCGAGCACGGATACAGCCTCAAAGACGCGAGTGCGTACAACGTCCAGTTCGCAGGCGGTCACCCGGTGTTTATAGACGTCGCCTCGATCGAGCGTGTGCGGCGGCGCGACGTGTGGACGGCCCTGAACCAGTTCTACCGCATGTTCCTCTACCCCTTGTGGTTGCACGTCCACAACCGGGGCAGCCTCAAGGAATACTTCCTGGGTAACCTCGACGGCGCGGAGCTTGACGAGGTCTACCGGCGGTTCGGTTTTTTCGGCGCCGCAAGACCGACGTTGTGGCTGGACCTGTGGCTGCCCTAT
>JASFUW010000497.1:0-3933 GCA_050050135.1 Phycisphaerae bacterium | reverse complement strand
TGGCGGGTCGCTCATCCCCTTCACCGAGGCCGCCAGCCTTCACGAAGGCACCGGCTATGCCTCCATCAAACGCACCGACCAGCGACGCACCGTCACCGTGACAGCCGACGTCGACGAAATCGTCACCAACGCCGAAAACATCTCCGCCGCCCTCGCCGCGGCATTCCCCGAAATCCGCCGCCGGTTCCCCGGCGTGCGTCTCGAGTTCGGGGGGCAGAGGTTGGAAACCTCCAAGGCCTTCGGTTCCCTGAACCACGCGTTCGTCATCGCCCTGTTGTTGATCTATGTCATACTTGCGGCACTGTTCCGCAGCTACGTGCAGCCGATCATCGTCATGGCGGTCATCCCGTTCGGGCTGATCGGCGCGGTCGCCGGGCACTGGCTGATGGGTTATCCGCTGACCATCGCGTCGTTGATCGGAATCGTCGCCCTGACGGGGATCGTGGTGAACGACTCGCTGATTCTCGTCTCGTTCGTAAACCGGCGCGTCGAGTCAGGAACCGACCCGAGCGACGCGGTCATCGAAGCGGGAAACGCCCGGCTCAGACCGATTCTGTTGACGTCCGCGACGACGGTCCTCGGCATCGCCCCGCTGCTGGCGGAGGGCTCTTTCCAGGCGGCGTTTTTGATTCCGATGGGCATCTCCGTCGCCGCCGGTCTGATTTTTGCCACCGTCCTGACACTGATCGCCGTCCCCTCGCTCTACCTGATCGCCATCGACTTGAAGGGCGTCCTCTCAGCTACGGGCAACTGGCTGATCGGCCGACCCGCGGTTCGCCCCCAAACCGAACCCTGAGCCGCGGGCAATTGGCTGATCGGGCGGCCGTCGGTCCGCCCCCAAACCGAACCCTGAGCTGCGGGCTTCGGCCCGCGCGGAGCACCTACGTAGACCGCGCTACGGCTTTATAACGCGTTCTTCCACACTCGCCGACACCGGAACCGATTTCGGCGACAGAAACTCCAGATTCTGCCGGACGGCGTAGGGGGAAAAACTGACGACGAGCCACTTGTCCGTCATTCCCAGACCGGGCCCCATCAGCCCGTATTGGATGTACCAGATGTCGTCCTCGGTACGGCGGATCTTCAACAGGTTCTCCTCCGGCAGCTCTTTTTGAGCGTTTGCCAGCCACTGGTCGATCCGGGTCCTAAGAGCGCCTGCGTCGCCGTCGACCCGAACGAGAATCGTCCACGCCAGCGGCAGCCGCAGGGCATGACGCGGGTGGTTGTGGATCACCACCGGCGAACCGAGCTGCGACATGATGTCCTCATGGATCGACACACCCGCCCCGGCAGCCAGCCGCCCCCAGAGGTCCAGAGTGCTCTGACGCGCCCCCGGGCTCTTCGATGCCAATACCGCGTCAGCGATCCCCTTCAACACCGTCTGCGGCTCGCAGTCGATCACCGTATATCCCGTGGCTTCGTCGGGAATGACCGGGTCATGCAGCTTCGTAAGGAACCGGCGACTGGCGATAGGTGTCACCTCGTCGACACCGCCGCGCCGACGCACCCCGTCGATCTCCAGCGCGCGGTCCGCGAAACGAACCGTCCATAGTCCGCGCTCGACTCCGCCCAGTCGCAAGGCTTCCTGAACCGCGCCCACCTTCCGACCGAACGACGCGTCACTTCCCCGCGTCAGCCCGTCAAACCGCACGTACCATGACGCGGAGGCCTCTGTTCCATGCGCCTGGGCGAACGCCTGCTTGAACCAGTCGTCGTGCGCGAGCGACTTGGACCGATCAGCGATCGTCGCAGCCGTCTGCTCGACCGCCCCGTCGCCGAGCCCGAGCACATAGTACTCACCGACCTGGCCCCAACCGATCGATAGCCACGGCGGAAGCCTGCGGTCCTTCAGCGAAAACACGGTGTGCCGCCCCAGCGCTCGCGATGACAACCGCGTGTCGTCACCATTGGTGTACGTGTTGAGCAGGTGCTGTATGCGGCGATCGAGACGATCGTTCTCCCCACCCGTCCGGCATACCAGAGCGAGACGCAACGACGCCAGTTCGTGTCCGCCGTCCGTACGAGGTCTGGACGCGACGTCGAGAAGCGCAATCGCGAAGGGATAGTCCAGAACGGTCGAGAAGCAGGCGAACGAATCGATCCACATCCGGCTGCACTCATCGACGCCGGACAGAAGACCGACATCCTGCGCCCGGTCAGCCATGAACCCGATCACCCCCACGGTCGACGCGAGCGATCCGGGCTGTGGCTGCACGTCTGTGGGTTTGGGTGAGAAGTACGCCGCTACGGCTTCCTGCGGCACCACGGCGGTCAATGCCGCCGGTTCTGCGTTCGCCGCGACGCCGACCGCCAGGCAACACAGCGCGGCGGCGAACCCGGACGAGGCGCGCCCGACATTGCCGAACCAGACCGCGCCGCGACCGCGAGGGAGTGAGGTATTCACGCGACCGGCCCCGGTGCCGTGATCCGGTTCTGGACGGCTGCCTCGGCAGCAAACCGCTCGGGTCAACTCTCGCCCAACGACGTCGGAAGGCATAGCGCACTCTCTACCAATGGCCGGGATCATGCTCTAACACGCTGATGGTTCGCTCGATCGCACGAACCGTGTATGATTGTAACGCACCGGGCCCGCACTGCCACGGATTTGCGTCGATTCCTGTCAGGTCAGCGCGGACCGCGGTCGGATGTACACTGTTGACATGTTGCCACGGCGTTGGGTTCAAGCTTCGCTCGCCCGCAAGATCAGTTGGCTGTTCGGGACAGCCGTGCTGCTCGTGATCGCGGTCACCCTCGTCTTCCCCTGGTTGCACATGACCGCGCTGAACGAGCAGACCATGCTGCTCCAGGCCCAACGCATCGCCTCGGTCGCGCGGCAGGTCGTCGATCTGCGTCAACCCGACTGGTCCGCCGCCCAGAAAGAGCTCGACCACCGTTGGAGTCTGCTCGCACAGGATATGGGGCTCCCGCAAGAGCGCCCGCGACTGATTCCTGACGGCCCGGCAGTCGGTCCGGGGTTTCAGCGCGACGCCGTCGAGCGCCTTCGTGACAACCCCAGGCAACGCTACTACTGGACGCCGCAGAAGGAGGGGCGCATCTTTCGGTTCGCGATGGCGGTCCGGTCCGACGTCGCCGACCGGCATCCCGACAAGCTTCTGGGGATCATCGACGTCCGACTCCCCGTCCGCCATGAGGGAACGGTCTGGAACTCCGTCGTTACCGCGCTGGCCGGTGCAACCGGCGCGGTGCTCGCCATCCTGGTGTTCTACATGGTCATCCAGCGCCTGGTACTCTCACCCGTACACACCCTGCGGCGCGTCGCGGAGAAAGTCACCTCCGGCGACATCGCCGTGCGATCGGCCATTGACAGTCGTGACGAGTTTGAAGACTTGTCCGAAGCCATGAACGACATGCTCACCCACCTCAAGTCCGCGCAGGATGAGCAGTACAAAATCAATCGATCTCTCGACATCCGGCTCGGCGAGTTGGCCGAGACCAACGTGGCGCTGTATGAATCGAACCGGATGAAGAGTGAGTTCCTGGCCAACGTCACGCACGAGCTGCGCACACCACTGGTCTCGATCATCGGGTTCGCCGAGCTGCTCCGTGACGCCTGGGACGGTCCCGAACCGGACCGCGAGCGGCTCAGACGTTATTCCGAGAACATCCTTACCAGCGGCCGAAACCTCCTGGACATCATCAACGACCTCCTCGACCTGGCGAAGATCGAAGCGGGAAAGCTCCAGCTTCATCTTGCCGATTTTTCGATGGCGGAGCTGTGCACCGACCTGATCGACTTCGTCCGCCCCCTGGCCGACAAACGCAATCAGGAACTCGAATTGCAACTCAGTCACGCGCTTCCGCCTTGCCACGGTGACACGGGGAAGATCAAACAGATCCTGTACAATCTGCTCAGCAACGCGATCAAATTCACCCCTACCGGCGGGTCGATCTCGCTGACCGTGGTCCCGGCGT
>JASFUW010000496.1:0-3942 GCA_050050135.1 Phycisphaerae bacterium | reverse complement strand
TGGATCGAGCAGTCTTCATACAGATCGAGCGCATCCCGCTCGATGATTCGCCCCAGCGTTTGGGCACGCACGTCTGTCACCGATCCGTTCATGCGGAAACGACCGTTTCGGGTTCCGGCAGAAGCCCGTAGGCCGACGCCAGCTCTCGGAACTTCGCCAGCCCGAGACGCTGCCGGTCGCCCAACGTGTAAAGCAGCCTGCTCGTCAAATACCGCTCCGCATCGGAAACGGGCCAACCCAACGCCGGCCCACATTCCGACGCGATCCTCGCCGCAGCCGCCACGCCTCGGTCTCGCGCCGCCGTCAGCACCGCCCCTAGCCCCGTGGTCTCGATCCCCGCCGGCGCCGCCCAGACCGCGAAAACAAACGGCAGCGAAACCAACGACTTCCACATGGACCCCAGGTCCATCTCGATGGTGAACTCGTCCACCCGCGGCGCGCCGGGCCTGGCGATCACCTTATCACCAATCAGCAGCGTCGCGTCGCAATCACCGAGGGTCCCGGCTTCCGAGAGCGGGATGATCTCAAGAACCCGCCCGAACCGCTCACGCCAGATGACCTGGGCCAGAAGAACCGAGGTATGCGAATCCGCGTCCACAGCCAGTCTGCGCACCGCCTCGGGTGCGACCCGAGAGAACACCCGCACCGTCAGCGTCTCGCCGTCACAGCCGATGCAGGCGTCGGAGACGATCTTCCACCGCGGCTCGCGCGCGAACACGTCAACCACAGGAACAAGCGCCGCCTCGACCGCCCCCCGATCCAGAAGCTCCGGAAGCCGCGAAGGAACAGCCGGAATCAGCTCGAGCCGCGAATCCGTATCGAGTCCCGCGATCAGCGGTTTCGCATTCAAATAAGAGACAACCCCGAGCCGCCATCGATCTGTTACGCCTGTACGCATTGCGCGCGATGCTTCCCTTCAGTCCCACGCACCGATTCATCACGGCGACAGACGCCGCCGGACAGACTTCCAGCCTCCGACTCCTCCGAACCTTACTATATCGGGCGGTAATGACCGTGACAAAGGTCCGCTCCACCCGCCGGTGACTTTCATCCTTTTTGAAAGCGGTCCGAATGACGGGCCCCTACAACGCGTTGACCTGCCTGTGAAACGGTAGTACGGTCACCGCGTCATGATTTCGGCGCGCCCCCGAGCAACGCTTACTGGCAGCCTTCGCATCACGATCGCTCGCCGTCTCGGTCGCGCCGCGCGACACGCGGGAGACCTCGGGAAACCAGCGCGTCTCCTCCTGCTCTGTACACTCACCGTACTCCTCACATCCTGCACCACCCGTCAATCCGTGTTCCGGATCGTCGACCATCGTGACCCGGGCAGCCAGGTGCGCTACCACGAGACCTTCGACGAGGCGTTCTTCGACATGGATGAACACGGGAACGTGGACGTCGTCCTGCGTCGCAGCTCGCCCGATGAGAACCACCCGGCCCAACTCATCACCCAGATCATCCACATCCGCAGCCTGTGGCGATCCATCCCGGGAACGACCGTCGCCCATCGAACCCAACTAAACAGCACGATCCGCTACCAGGTCCTCGCCGGAAGACTCGGGGCCACGTTTGAAGGTACGGGCTCGGTCTTTTTCAAGCTCAACCGCCGCCGCGAGATGCTTACCGGCTCCCTCGATCTCGCCCTGTTGCAACCGAAGCGCATCCTCAGCGCCGGGGGTGATCTGTTCAAGAAAGCCGAATTGACCGGCGAGTTCCGCGCAATCCGAGATCCACGGACAGTAGTTCGGATAGTTAACGAAATGGACCGCGTCGTCGGTGACGACCGTGTTACCGGCGCCACCCCCGGACCGCTTGGGTATGTCCAAGACACGCGCGAGCGGGGCAGAACCCACGTCGCCGTCCGTCGTCCGCCCCACCTTCCCCGATAGACGCGCCAAAGCCGCGTTGCCGGCCTACACGCGCGGTGACGAATTAGGGTGTGGCGGGCGGTTTGCGCGTCGGTGAATCAACCCGTTCTTCAGGGCGTACGCTCGCGCAGCCTCGATGCCACCGTTGAGATAACTGTCGATCCAACCGATCAGCGTCAGGCGGCGCTCGACGCGGGCTTTCAGCCGAGCCTCGAACTCATGCTCGTTCACCCAGGTAACCACGGTTCGCTTGCGGAGGTTCTGGTCGGACCGCACGTCGTTGACCCACTCACTTTGAATGTGTTCCAACTCGTGCGTTGCCCCGGGCGTGCCCCGCTTCATGGTCTCCCACACCACCGTTGACGCCCGGTTCGGGAACGGCGAGCCGTCAACCTCCCAGACCAGCTTCTGTGAAACCACCCCCAGGAGGCGATCCGACACGTTGTCGACCAGCGAGTCACGACCCCAAGGCCAAGCCCGTTTGGGCACCCCGATCTCGTATCGTGCCCCAGACCCATCCTCGACCTCCGCTCGGTCGCAAGCCGCCGCCCTCGCTTCCTTACAGGGGGACGCCTCAGCCAAGTGAGCCTCATCAAGTGAAAGAGCAGAATTCACGGCTACTCTGTAATCGTCGCGCGTCTCCGTGACGCTAACGTCGAACATGCAGCACCTCCATTTGACAGTTGGCCGCAGACTATGGGACGATCTAAATCCAAAGCTACCCCGTGTACGGGGCGGTCAAGCCTACTGTTTCGATGCACGGTCGGGCGGCAAAACGTCCGATCGTCTGTATGAGTATCGGTGTTCCAATAAGACGACTTTGAGCCGGGCTCCACCGGCTGTGAGTTCCACCCCCGCTCTTGCATTGCGCCGGGGTCGGATCAGTCTGGACCAGCCCGCCGCCTTCGCGGCGCGCTGATTGCTCGGAGCCTGCCGAAAGCGAGGGAAAAAACCGCGTGAAAGCGAGAAGGTACGTTTACTATTTCGGAAGCGGCAAGGCCGACGGCAAGGGCCACCAGAAGGACCTGTTGGGAGGCAAGGGGGCCGGTCTGGCCGAGATGACCCTCATCGGCCTGCCCGTCCCGCCGGGGTTCACGATCTCCACTGAAGCGTGTGCGCTCTTCCACAAGCGCAAGGGCAGGTGGCCTCAGGGTCTCGAACAGCAGGTCCGCCAGATGCTCGCCAAACTCGAGCGAACCTGTGGCAAGAAGCTCGGCGCAGCCAAAGACCCCTTGCTGGTCTCCGTCCGATCCGGGGCGGCTCGCTCCATGCCGGGCATGATGGAGACCATCCTCAACCTGGGACTCAACGACAAGTCCGTCGACGGACTCACCACGGTCTCATCCAACCGACGCTTCGCGCTCGACGCCTACCGCCGACTCATCATGATGTACGGCTCCACCGCAAGAGGCATCGACCGCGAGCACTTCGAGTCCGCGTTTGACGAGGTCAAACGATCGCGAACCGCCACCAGGCTGCGCAAAGCCCCCAACGAAAGGGTCTTCGATGTAGATGTCAACGAGGATGAGCTCGAACACCTCGTTGCGGAGTTTAAGCGCATCTATCGCGACCAGACCGGCGAGGACTTCCCTCAGGACCCGTTCCAACAGCTTCGCGGCGCGATCAACGCCGTCTTCGACAGTTGGATGGCCGAAAAGGCCGCCACCTATCGACGCGTCGAAAAAATCACCGGCTTGACCGGAACCGCCGTCAACGTTTGCCAGATGGTCTTTGGCAACATGGGCGAGGACTCCGGTACGGGCGTCTGCTTCACCCGCGACCCCAGCACAGGCGAACCCACCTTCTACGGCGACATGCTCATGAACGCCCAGGGTGAGGACGTCGTCGCCGGTGTCCGAAACCCCATGAAGCTGGTCGAACTCAAGAAGCGTATGCCCGACGTCTACGACCAACTCGAGGCCGTCCGCGTCATTCTCGAGGTCCACTACAAGGACATGCAGGACCTCGAGTTCACGATCGAGCGCGGCACCCTCTACATGCTGCAATGTCGTGCCGGCAAACGCTCGCCGGCTGCCGCGTTCAAGATCGCGGTCGATCAGGCCACCAAAGG
>JASFUW010000495.1:0-3959 GCA_050050135.1 Phycisphaerae bacterium | reverse complement strand
ACTGCGACCCACCAGTTGCCTGGGCGACCACCCTCGTGGCCCGCTGAAGGGCGGCCTGAAGCCCTGCCTCCGCAGGTGACATGGGTCCAGGCGGATCCAGCCGGCCGTGTTCCTCATCGAGCCCTTGCTGGGTGTCAGATGCCTCTGCCTCCGCAGCGTTCTCTTTTTGTGACGCCTCGTTTTCTTTCACTGCAGGGCCCAATCGCCATGGCGTTGGCTGGTCGATCGACGGGGGAACCGGATCGTCCGCACCGGCTAGCGGCTGAGATAGGACCTCCTCAGTCGGTGCAGTCTGGCGGCTCTCGCGAATTGGAACGCGTCTCGGCCCTCCCATGTCCTGCAGAAGTTCACGCATATTCCTGTCCGAAAGCGGAGGCTGTTCCGGCTTACGCACTTGCTTTAGCGGCAGGAAGGGCACGAGTGCGCTCATCAGCGCCTTCGCGAACTCAGCCCCGATGACTGGGAGCTGCTCAGGTCCCGAGGCCGTAATTGCAGCCTCGTACTCTCGACAAGGCTGGGCCGTTGCATCCAGTATCCGGCAGGCCAGAGGATGTAGGCGTCGACGTATCCGCTCGCGCTCGACAAGCCCAAACACCAAATCCCCAAGCGTTGCAGCTGCTAGAATCAGATCCTTGAGCTGTGAGAATCGGAGATCGATCATCGCCGCCGCGAAGAGGCGATACGATTCGACAACTCCCAGGCCTTCGAGCTTGTACAGTTGATCGATGCACAGGCGGTTGGCGACTGCCTCGAGAACGTATGAAGAGGCTTGGGCCACCGAATTAGGATCGAGACCAGATACCGTGTCCGGTGAAAGTCGTACCGCAGCCTGGAGCAGCACGTTGACTCGACCGGCATGGGCCTTGAATTCAGATATCGCGCTGAGCCCCAGGCAGGCCCGTGCAGCTGGGAACGCAGGATACTGCGTGTGCAGTGGCCCGCGCTGCGGCCGAGTCTTGAGGTCTGCATCCGTGATCCTCCGACCTAGAGCAGACTCGGCCGCGCACTTCTGACACTCGAAGCTTAGGTCGTCGAGCCTATCCCGAGCTTCATTCCGGCGCGACCACGATACGCTGTAGCGGTTCGCGTCGGCAATCGACACTGGACGCCAGCTTCGTCGATACTTGCTTTCGCCATACCAGCCCACGGTAGTTACCTCAGAGCGCGCCGACCGCCTCAGCGGCAGGCGTATTGGCCTTGATCCGGACCCCAAATGCCTCGGAAAAAGCCGTCTCGGCTTCATCCTTGTCACGGCCCGAGCAATGTCCCAATAACGTGCTGAACACAAGATGCCGTGTGCTGACGGGAAGGCGCTGCATACAACCGAGAAGGTCCAACTCGGCATCAATGGTCGGGGGCAGAATCGACTGGAGTGTGCCTTCACCGTGTCTCTGGCGGATCGCAATAGCCAGAGAGACAACCTGCCGGATGTGCTGGGGACTCGCCTCTGGCGCTAGTTCCCCCAGGACGGTGACCTCCTGTTCAGGAGCCAATCCGTCAAACGTCACTCGGCGCGTCCACCGGCGACCATAGGCCTGATCCAGATCCCAGATCGCGAAATCTCCTGTCTCGTTTGCCGCGTGGTTGGAGTCGGTGACAAACACGATGTTTGTCGATGGGAAGACCTGCCCATGTGGCTCTCGGATAGGATTCTGACCAATAATCTCTAAGAATCCGCCTTGAACGGCTTCAGTAATACCCCTGCCAGACTCGACCAGCCAAATGACGTGCAGGCTCTCTGTATCGTGTACCGCCTCGGCGAGGATGTCCAGCATCCTCTGTGGACGCTCTTCTGTGGTGAAGTTCACCACCTCTGTACGGTACCAGATTTCTGATGGGGTCTCATAGCTGGACACGAAGAGTCTATGTACCTTGATCGTGGACCATTGCGGGAGGTCCAACTGCTGCGTAACCTGCGTGATATTCTCCGTCGGTCCAAACAGCAGCGAGTTGAGGAAGTGGGACTTCCCGGTCCCGGACTGACCGCTTAAGTGTAACGGAGCCCTCTTTACGAGCGCATCAACAGCGATAGTCAAGAGATCGTAGTCCGCATAAAACGGATGCGTGTCATTGGAAATAGGCAACATTCGGATGACAGATCCACTCGATGCGATCTCGAGCTTACTGATGTCAATGACTCTGGTCATGTCGACCTCCTCACAATCGTTCTTATTCCCAACGGCCTATGATGGCCGTGCGGTTGCTTGTTCATTCCTGTTTTCTCTGGTCACCTCTAAGGACGGTTCGACGGTTGGGCATTGTCGGGCCGGTTCGACAATGATGTCATCTTCTTCAAGACGCACGTCGACCTCCGCCACGCCAATATCTGCTCGATCTAGCAAGGCTTCTGCCATCGCGGATCGCGTGGCATCGATGACACCACGAGCTCCGTTCTCCATCGTTGGGAGGGAATCGAGGATTCGCTTCACTACGCCTTGCGAGATCCTGACCGTCGTTGCGCCTGTCACGCGGCCAACAAGCGAGCGAATCTCCATTCTCGCCAACTCAACGGCGGTATCATGCGTGAACTCGTCAAAGAGGATCGGTTCGCCGACGCGAGACACAAAGGCATGCCCGAGGTGTTCCAGGACCCGTGAAACCACGCGCTGGCGGATATCACCGCGCGTCAGGCGACCGAAGCCAAACTGTGCCGTGGCCTTGCGTGTCCCGTAGGCGATGTTCGACGTGAATATGAAGATGACTGAAGGGAGCGATCGAACGATCATCCCTGATCCTGTCTGAAGCGTACCTTCCTGCAGGATGCGGAGGAAAAACTCACAAAGGGTGCCTCTGACTCCTGGGCGTGCGTGGTCTAGGTCAGCGACTTCAACGACGGATGTGCGTCGAGAGATTCTTGCTAGGACACCGTCATTGTATGAATTGACGATGCCTGGAGAGGCGCCAGCCAGAGACGTCATTACCGCGTGTTCACTGTCGAACGCCGTGGCGTCAATATAGTGATATGGCCATTCGAGCACCTCTGCAATGTATTTGGCAGCAACGGACTTACCTGTTCCGACAGGGCCCGCGAGCATCAGCCGGAGTGGCTCCACTTGGGGTCGGCAAATGGCTTCCTGTCTGATTCGCTTGATTAGTTCGTTAATTGCCTCGTCTTGTCCGAAGAGTCTGGATCTAAGTAGATCTTCCAACTCTGCGCTGAGTAGTCGCCGCGTAAGGTCTCCGCAAACCTCGGATGTCCGAGGCACCGCGGGGGCTGTGTCACACGTGCCGAACGTGTCTCTTCGGCCCGCCAGATTCTCGGCCAAGGCGATGAGTGCTGCAGGAAGGTCGGGGTCGCCTGCGCCCTTTTGCGCCGCTAGATTGGCGAGCGGCTGAAGCAGACGGTCTTTCTCCTGTACACGCCGACTGATAGCGCGCAGGACTAGCTCGGCAAGTCGATCTACATGCTCAGTGGGCAATCCATCGCAACGTTCAACAAGCGCGGCCTGCACAAGGTCCTCATCTTCTGCCGCCGGAAGCGACTCGATTACTGGCGATAACGGCGAGTAGCTTCGTCCTTGGCCTACGCTAAAGATCGCTTCAAGTTCTTCTCGAGTTCCGAATGTCAGCACAGGCAATGCCCGCGCGGCCAACTCCCGCAGCGTTGCTTCCACTTCGCGTCCCTGCTCGTAAACTGACATGCGGGGTCGCAAGAGAGCGCACGCTGTAGCTAGAATCAGGCCGCTATCCCAGGCGGCGCGCGCAAGATGGGAGAGATCTTGAATGGGCACGATCCTCCGCAGGACCACGATGCCCGTGGCGGCTTCGGTCAGACGGTTTAGCTCAAGGCGAACTCTTAGAGGTGTGCCAACCATAGCCACTGGCAAGCCAGAATGGAGAAGCGACACAACACGCGTGGAGATGTCTCCGACCTTGGAGTCCTTCACAGCTCGGGTCGTCAAAGGTTCGGCGATGGCCTTAAGCTGCCGGGGCATCACCGGGGCGGAGCCTGAAGCAGA
>JASFUW010000494.1:0-3959 GCA_050050135.1 Phycisphaerae bacterium | reverse complement strand
TCGGGACGTCGATCGACGCCATCTGAGGGTCGTCGGTCTTGATGGTGAGCTTTCGGCCGGAGCGCGGTGAGGAATAGCCGGCGGGGAACTCGACCTCGACGGCATAGCGTTTTCCGGCGGTTTGCTCGGCTACCTTCACCTTGACGGCGGGGTCGTTAACGGTGGCTTCGAGAATCTTGACCGGTTTTGCGCCGTAGTTCTGGAGCTTGACCATCCGCTTCATGGCGGCCTCGGGCGTTTTGCCTTGTGTGGGTCGCGGCGGACGGAGGGTCAAGACGGCCGGGCTGACATCGAGCCTCTTGGGGATGTTCGCCCGGACGTTGACACTGATTCGCCTCTGGTTCTCGTTGCTCGACTTGAGGAGAAGGACTTCGCGGATGGTGCCGGGCTTGTAGGGCGGCGTGGCGCGGACGTGGAGTTCGTAGGCCTTGCCGGGCTCGGTGGTGACGACCTCGGCGGAGAAGCCCGGCGTCTTGGGCTGGGTTCCGAGCTCGACCTGGATGGGCTCCTCGGTGTTGTTCTTGATCTTTACGACTTTTTCCATCGGCTCGTCGCCGTAGAGCTTGCCGAAGTTGACGGCGGAGGGGGTGAGCTCGACGTAGCGCTTTACCTGACCCCGGAGGCGCAACCGGAAGTTGGGGCTCGCCGGGTCGTTGGACTTGATGGTGATGCCCTTCTCGAACTTGCCGCGTAGCTTGGTGCTGGAGACGGAGAACGGGAAGCTGCCGGACTCGCCGGGTTTGATCTCCCTGGGATAGGGCCCGGCGATGGTGCAGCCGCAGCTCGGCCTGACCTTGGTGATCCGGAGGGGGGCGTCACCCTTGTTGGATATCGTGAAAGCGTGCTCGAGGACGGGCCCGACCCAGATGGTGCCGAAGTCCTTGACGTTGTCCTTGCACTCGATGATGGGGCGCGGTTCGCCCGGGCCGGGCACCTTGACGGGTTTGTCCAGGGGCGACTTCGCGCGGGATGTGCCCTTGGGGGGCAACTTGTCGAGACCTGGGACGGCCCTGGGGCCCTTGACGCGCTTGGGCTTGAGGTCTGACTTTTTTCGGGGGACGGCTCGGGCCTTCTCCCGGGTCGGCGGTTTTGCGATGACGGTCGCGGCGGACCAACTGAACAAGACAGCCAGAGCCAACGCCACCAGAATGGCGCCCCGGATGCGGTTTGACGGACGTTCCAACATTTTCGTGTTCCCTCTCTTTGCTAACGACTAACCGAGCCATTCGTCCGACGAATCGGAAACTACGCATGTGTGGTCGGGGGTCGAGAGCCGGGAGCTGCCCGGTCTCGCCCGAGGAGGCGGATTAACCTGGTTCGTGAGACGAACCATTTCGCGTGGTTCGCTGCGCTTTGACCAGGACGGTCGCCCTCACACCCGATCGGTGTTTATATCCTTTTTCTTTCGGGCGCGACAAGCTTGTAAGTGTTTTGTTACTACGGCGTTACGGGGGTCGTTACGTTGTGGTTACGGTGGAAGTCACAGCTACAGGCTATGGGCTCGAAACCGGAGCCTAGACACGGGGCCCGTTCGTAGCGACGCGGGCGCTCGCGAGGGGTGTGCGGGTTCAAGGGCTCGCGTTTTTCGGGCGTGGCGAGGGGGGATGCGGCGCCGGGCGGCGAGCGGAGGGCAGGGATCGAAGGGTCGGTGGTTTGCGGAAGGTGTGTGTGTGTGCGACGATGCGGGCGATGGATGACAAAGCGACAGGTTCGGGTCAGTCGGGGACGGATGGGGAGCGGAATGTGACGCCGCCGGAAGGGCGGGTAGAGCCAGCGGAGCGTAGTGCGATGGCGGCGGAGCAAGCGGTGACGCGAGTGGAGCGTCGGGCGACGCCAGAGACGCGTCGGATGACGCCGGCTGAGCGGGTGTTGATTGTGGTCGGGGCGGTTGGGCCGCTCGGGTATCTGCCGGCGTCGGGGACGGTGACGGTGGCGGTCGTGGGGATTCCGCTGTTTTGGCTGATGCACACGTGGAGCCCGGGCGTTTATGTCGCGACGGTGCTGGCGTTTACGGCTGCGTCGGTGCGGCTTCATTCTGTCGGCGATCGCATCCTGGGCGAGAAGGACAGCCGGCGGTTGGTGTGGGACGAGCTGGTCGGTTTCATGTTCGCGGTGATGTTCGTGCCGTTCACGTGGCAGTTGGCGGTGTTGCTGTTTTTCGTCGAGCGCGGCATCGACATCGTCAAGGTTTCCCCGGCTCGCTGGATCGAGAAGCGCTGGCCCGGGGGTTGGGGTGTTGTCGGTGACGACGTCGTGGCAGGTTTGTACACTTGTGCGATTGCACATGTGCTCATGCGTGTCATGCCCGGAGTGGTGGGGGTGGGGGCGTAGAGAGGAAGCGACGAAGGAAAGGGAGGGCGGACGAGGCGGCGTGCTCAGAGCGGTTGGTACGAGCACGGCATTTCAGTCCGGAGCGTATACCAAGCGACGACAACTCGTCCGGAGAGCGTCGCGAGGCCTTTGATCGAGTCGAACCACAAGTCCTTTGCAGGCACGGGTCACGGAGCGTTCGGGCGGTACAGGCCAACGTGGCTGGCTCAACGCCGGCAGGGAGGCTTATGGGATCGTCCTTGATCTTCTCATTCGTTCTCATCCGGATCGACGATCTCGTCCCCGTCGGGTATCCCGTCATCGTCGGAATCGTCGTCGGTCGGGTCGGTGCCGAGGTCGAGCTCCTCGCCGTCACTCAACCCGTCGTCGTCGGAATCGGCGTCGTTGGGGTCCACGCCGAACTCCGCTTCTTCACCATCGGACAGACCGTCATCATCGGAGTCGTCGTCGTTGGGGTCGGTGCCCAACTCCCGTTCGTCTCCGTCATTGATGCCGTCATCGTCAGTGTCGGCGTTTTCGGGGTCCGTACCGGCGCGAACCTCGTCGCGATCCTCTAGGCCGTCGTCGTCGTCGTCGGTGTCTCCGTTTCCGTTCGGATCAGAGTCGTCGCAGTCGATCACGCCGTCGCCGTCCGAGTCGTTCTCCGACAGAAAACGGGTCATGCAATCCGGATCATCATCGTCGTTGCAGGCGTCCTCCTTCTTCCGTTCGCATTCCTCGTCTTCGTCGTCATCGTCGTCGTCATCGTCGTCGCCGTCGGCGTCGTCGTCGTTATCCACATCATCATCGATGCCGTCAGCGTCATCATCCTGATCGTGGAAGCTCAACAACTCGTCGGCGTCGATGTCGGGATCATAGTGATTTGGAATCCCGTCCGCGTCGACGTCCGGATCGTATGCATTCGGGATGCCGTCACCGTCCGTGTCGCGATCTTCGCCGTTTGGAATCCCGTCCCCGTCGATATCAGGCCCGTCAAGCGGATCGAACGGATCGCCACCGCGCTCGAGCTCCTCGACGTCCGATCGTCCATCGCTGTCGGAATCAAGATCTAGAGCGAACGCGATGCATTCGGCCACTTGGCAAGCGCGTCCATCGCCGAGGTACAGACCGTGCCTGACACCGCATTGGCTGCGAGTCGTGCGTTCACAGACGGCAAACAGGCAACAGGCACCGGTTGTGCCGTCCTGCTCAATCGGCGACGTTGTGAGCTGCTCTGGCCCGTCGATTTCGGCCAGCGGATAGCCGGGACCGTCAGAATCGGGATCATCTTCAGCCCGGCCCCCACCCGAGCCGGCATCGTCGGCCGCAGCCTCGTTGCTTAACGGAGGCTCATCGAACAACCCGGCTCGATCTACGGACATCGGGCAGCCAGCCGCTCCCACGACCGTGACCAGCATGACACGGGCAAGAATTCGTCGCATGTCAAGCTCCGTCGTCGTCGCTGCACACCAGATACGCATCATGGACGCTCCGGCAGTTTCCTTTGAGTCAGGGCTCTAGTGCCTCAATTCATCTGAATCTGCGGGTACAATCGCCGCAGTTTGATTCGGGCGTCGGGCGTGCGAAACTGCCAGTCGATCCGGCGACAGCGTTGGTTGCGATGCTCACCCCAGGTGGTCACGCGCAAT
>JASFUW010000493.1:0-3981 GCA_050050135.1 Phycisphaerae bacterium | reverse complement strand
TGCAAAACGCCCTTCAGTACCTGGCTGCGAGTGTGACCACAACCGGCCGAAAGAGTGTAGCCCCCGGAGAGCCGGTGTCTCTCCCGCTGCCCGAGCGCGCGGACTCCGTCAGGATTCACCGACCGGATGGTGTGGCGGATGTCGTTCCCGCCTCCGGTCATCAGACGATGCACTATGCGCGAACGCGGGATGTCGGTGTCTATCGTGTTGATCCGGGGGTGGAGGGTCACGACGTGTTCGCCGTGAATCTGTTCGACGCGGTCGAGAGTGCCGTTCAGCCGGCGGCGGGACTGGCGCTCGGCGCCGATTCCGTCGGGGCACAGACTGAGCAGGTCGAGGTCAATCGGCCGGCGTGGCCCTACGTTCTGCTGGGGGTGCTGGCGCTGTTGGTGATCGAGTGGGTGGTGTACAACCAGCGTGTTCTGGTCTAAGCCGTGTTCGAGCCGATCATGGATAGCCGCAAGGATCATTCTCGATCCATGTTGCGGATTTGAGGCGATCCGTCTTGTGTTGCGTATGAGGGACTGAGCTTGGCCGCGGAGTGTATCAAAGCTGCCGTACTCGGACTGAATGCCGTGGGGAGTATGTACGCGCGGGTCGTGCATTCGGACGAGCGGATGGAGCTGCTCGCCGTGGCGGACGAGGACGCGGCCCGCGTCGGTGTGTGCGCCGGGCGGTTCGGCGCGGAAGGCTTTACAGACTGTCGTTCGTTGATTGTCGAGTGCTGCCACTCGGGGCTCGACGTGCTTCTGGTGGCGTTGGAACCGTTCGAATCGCTGCCGTACGTGGAACTGGCCGGTGAACGCGGGATCGGTGTGTTTCACAAGTCGCCTCCGGCGCGCAACGTGCGAGAGATGCAGCGCATCACCGAGCGGTTTTCGGACCCTGCTCGTCCCCTGGTGGTGTCTCGGTTATGGCATTTCGACCCGGCGCTCTTTCCGCTGCGCAACGCAAGCGAGTCGATCGGGCAGGTCTATACGGTTGCGATTTGCGTCAGCACAGACGTAGATGCTGCGGGATGGCGCGGTGATTCGGCTCGATCGGGCGGTGGTGTCCTACTGAACGGGGCGTACGAAGCGGTAGACCTGTTGGTGCATCTGATGGGTCTTCCGGATGCTGTCTACGCGCAGTGTGCGAGGCATCCTGAAGCCACAGCCCGTGGCAGGTACGAAACGGAGGACGCGGCGATCGTTTCGCTGAGATTCGCCGCGGGTCAGATCGCCAGCGTGACCGCCCGCCGGGGTGCGGCCGAGCCATCGTGTGACATCACACTCGTCGGGGCCGAACATACGTTGGACTTGCACGTCGGTGCAGGCGCATCGACACCCGGCCCCGAACCCGGTTCCGAGCCCGGCGAGATCGAGGTGGACCCGTCGGTCAAAGCGGCGGTACGTTCGTTTGCGGAGTCCTGTTTGATGAGCGATGTGCCGTTCGTATCCGTGTGCGGTGAACACCTCGCGACGCTGGCCACGATCGAATCGGCCTACCTCTCCGCACGAACCGGCGCCCCCGAGACACCCGCCCGGTTGCTCCGCTGACTACGCGAGGCGGCGTACGGTCACATGACACTCACTGGGGCGCAACGATGTTGTCGGCGGACAGGTCGTCGCGACGGTTGGCCGCCGAGCCGCCGGTGCTGAACGCTACGATCGTCACACCGGGGTCCACGAGGAACAGCAACGTGTACTGGTCGTCATCCGTCAGCGTCCGCTCTCGAAGACGCTGGAAGCCCCCGAGCCCGCCGATGCGTCCCGCTTGCTCCGCGAAGTACTGGACTTCGATCCACTGGCGATTGCGGACGCTCCCGACCGCGTACTTGCCGGTGAGGGTGTACTGTTTGCCGTTGGAGTCCTCGACGTAATAGTTCTGAATCGTGGTAAGGGCGCGATTCATTGCCCGACCGTAGACACTGAGCGCTTTGACGCGCACGGCATCCAGGTGCAAGAGCCGTTTGTCCGGAGGAACCATAAAGTGCGTGACCGCCGGGTCGGTGCCGGTGGCCTGCTGAGCGACCTCCCCGATCAGGTGCCCACGCGTGATGACACCCTGGCTGATCTCGGGGCTCTGTTGTGCCTGGTACGCACGCATCGGCATCGGGAGCTCATCGGTGAACCGGGCCGTCGTACCCTCTGCGACCACGCCGCGAGCGCGGCCGACGTCGCTGGTTGCTGGAGGTCGCCGGGGTGGGCGACCGGTGCCTGGAGTGGACGACGGTGGCGCCGGCGTGGTCGTCGGCGTCGTCGCGGGCCCGGTTGCCACCGCAGGGCTCGCGGCGGGCGTCGGGCTCGGCTGTTCGGGTCGTCGCGCGGCTGCCCTCGGTCGGTCAAACGAAACCTTCACGCGCGCTTCGCGCTTGTATTCGAGAAAGTGCGGCTTAAACCGGTTGGGCAGGTCGAACACGATCTCGACCTCGTCGTTGTTTCCGTCTCGGGGTGAGAAACGCTTGTCAATCACGGGCGCGTTTCCACCTGGGGAAACCTCGTAGCGGATGTGACGATTGACCGGATCGCTTGCGTCCGACTGCTGGATGGCGATGGGGAAGTACTGTCTCAGGGGCCCGTCCTCTCCATCTTCACGACCGACCAGCCGAAACTGCCTGAGCGTAAAGACGTGTGACCGCCGCTCGTCGCGCGCTTTGTTTTGAAGTTTGACGCGCAGCATCCGGAATTGCCCCACCTTGGGCGATTCCGGAAGGTACTCCGCGGGCTTGGGTTGAGGCCGGGTTACGGGCGGTTTGTACGTGTAGACGAAATCCAGGGATGCCGTGTCGACGATCGAGATGCTCCCCGGCTGCGCATACCGCGACACCTCTCGATGGGCGGCGCCGGCCCAGCCGATGGTGCGCACGAGGTCCGGATTGTGTTCAAGGAAGTCCTCGTCAGCCGCGAGGATGCCCCTCAGCAGGAACGAGCAGACAAAGGTCGCGAAGCGATCCGGTCGATGCAGCAGCTCGCTCTCGTCTGTATTGTAATCCGGTGGTTGCTTCCCCGCGCTTCCCGGACCGGTCAACTCGACAACATCGATGCGCGAGTACCCGATGATCGACCCGTTCTGGAACGGAAGCATCTGGATCGCCAGCGCCACGATCCCCGTCGTTACCATGGCGGTAATGAAGCCGCACACGCCCGCCCCGACGCGGTCGATCAGCCCTGGCAAGAAGCACGCACGGCGGATCAAGCGGTCGAAGATGAGCCGGAGGATGATCAACGGGACGGCGAACAAGGCGGCCAGCACGCCGGGTAGGCAATAGCTGTGGTTCCATTTTTCCGGATAAACCGTCAGCACCCACTGGTTCGTCACCCACTCGTACGAACCGATGGCCGTGGCGGCACAGCAGAGGGTCAACACCGTCATTAGAAAGGCGCTGAACAACCCCTGTTGCGACTGTCGGACCAGAATGCCGATCGTCAAGGCCAAGAGCAGTAGCGACAGAAACATGTCCCTCTATCCCGTTTTGCAGGAAGCCGTGGCTCGTCTGCGGTTCATTGGTTTTCCTTGTTTGCGGTCTACGGGCTACTTCTCACTCGTGCGGAGGCAGCGGAGAATCTCGTTCATGCTGGTCGTCCCGTCGATGACCTTCAGCAAGCCTTCCTCCTGCAGGTAGTACATCTTGTTCTTGCGACATTGGGCTTTGATACGGTTCATCGGGGCACCGTCCACGATCAAACGTCTAACCGGCGCGTCGACGGCCAGCAGTTCGAAGATTCCGGTTCGGCCTACGTATCCCGTACCCTGGCAGCGCTGACACGCGACTTCACGTCCGCGACGGTCCTTCTTCACCTCCGCGGGCGGTCGGTAGAACTTGTCGATCTTGTCCGCGGGGAGATTCAGTTTCTTGAGTGTCGCTTGGTCCGGCTCGAATGCCTCCCGGCAGTCCTCACATAGCAGGCGGATCAGGCGCTGGTTGACCACGCCCAGCAGCGCGGTTGCCGCCAGACGGTTGTCGTTGAGGAAGGTGAGGTACTTGCCGAGCGCATCGAA
>JASFUW010000492.1:0-3993 GCA_050050135.1 Phycisphaerae bacterium | reverse complement strand
GCCCAGCAGGTACAGCTCCATCGGCCGCTCGATCGGTCCTATCGGTTTGCGGCCGATTGTCACTTGTATGGCATCGTGGACGGTGCCAATCGACTGGCGCCAACGCTCGACGATCTCGTCGACGGGAATCCGTCTTTGCTCGGCCGGCATCAACTCGACACGGACCTCACACAGGTTGTTCCCACGCTGCGGGGTAAAATCGGCGAACTCCCCGATCAACGAGTAGATCTGCCTTACCAGTGTTCCTTCGGAAGCGGGACGCAACGCTTCGTCGTCTTCCAGTCCGCGGGCGCACGCCTCCAGCCGGTCGATTGTCTTTAACGTCGTCGTGACCGGCGTTCCTTCGGGGAAGCGAACCCGGGCGCGGAGGAGATTGCCGTCCTCGCGCGGCATCAGAACCAGCGGCGTACGCCCCCCCGCGACGAGCCCGACCACCGCCAGCAGCGCCCCCGCAGCCGCAGCCACCGTGACCACGCGATACCGCATGGCGGTCGTAAACAGCGGACGAAACCACCGCGTGATAAGATGATCGATCGCGCGATCGAGCGCGGCGCGAACCCGGCTCGACTCGGTTCCCGACTCGTCCGCCCCCACCCGACCTCGGTGGCAAAGGTGAGCGGGCAGAATGCCGAACGCCTCGACCGCGGACGCCACGATCGCCGCGATCACCACCACCGGAAGAACGTGGATGATCTTCCCCATCACCCCGATCACGTAGAGCAGCGGGACAAAGGCGATGATCGTCGTGATCGACGCACCCAGAACCGGCAACGCGACCCGGTGCGCTCCCTCGATCGAAGCCAGCTCCGGAGTGTCACCAGCGCGACGCCGCGCGTGGATGCTGTCGGCGATCACGATCGCGTCGTCGACGATGATGCCCGACACCATGATCAGGGCGAACAGACTGATCATGTTCAACGTCTCGCCGAAAACGTGCATGATGATCAGCGCTCCGGCGAACGCCACGGGAATGCCGACCGCGACCCACAGCGCCACGCGGAACCTCAAGAACACCGCCAACGTGGCAAACACCAGGACAATGCCCCAGACACCGTTCTCCACGAGCATCGCGATCCGGCTGTCGATGTCTGCGGACGCGTCCGCCCAGACCGACATCTTCAAACCTTCGGGCAGCGACGGCTGCCGATCCTCGACGTACGCCCGCACAATGCGGGCGATCTTCGTGGTATCCTCGTCGGGCGTCTTGAACACCTCGACCACCACGGCGGGCTGCCCGTTGAACGCCCCCCGTATGACGGTCTCTTCAAAACCGTCCCTCACGGTGGCTACGTCTTCGAGCCGCACGACCGCGCCGCCGCGCTCACGGACGATCAGCGCCTCGTACTCCCGCGCGGTGTAGCGCTGCCCCGCGATTCGCAGGGTGAACTCCTCGTCCGCGGTCCGAATGACACCCGCTGGCACATCGAGACTGCTCCGGGCAACGACGCCCATCACGTCAGCCAGGGATAGGTCGAACGCCAACAGCGCCTCCTCCGAAACCTCGATGATGATTTCCTCGCGCCGATCGCCCGAAAGCGACACCTGCGAGATTCCGGACTGGGCGATCAGGTCATCCCGAACCTGTCGGGCGAGCTGCTTGAGCGTGCGCTCCTCGAGCTCACCGAAGACAGCCACGTTGACGACCGTGGTCTTGCTGACCGCCTCTCGGATCACCGGCTCACGAGCCTCGGGCGGAAGCGTGGTGATCTGACCGACCCGCTCGCGCACCTCGTCCAGGACCGCTTTGGGGTTCTCGACGTCGTGCCGCAACCGAATCCACACGGTTCCGAAGTCGGCGTCGGACGACGACGAAACCTTCCGCACGCCCCGCACCCCGTGCAAGGCTTCCTCGATCGGCGTGCAGACGCCGCGCTCGACGTCTTCCGGACTTGCCCCGGGATATGCCACCTCCACGATCACATGGTCGAGGGCGAACTCGGGGTATACCTCCCGCACCATCCGACGAACGGAAATCAAGCCCCCGGCCAGAATGCAGACCATCAGAAGGTTCACGAGGACGGGATTGCGAACGCCCCCCGCGATGAGCCCGCGGAGTAGCTGCATGACTAGCCCCCTGCGTGCGTGACGGTCCGCGCCTGCGTTACAGCGTAGTTCGAGGTGTCAGACACCAGCCGCAGATCGAGGGACGGTCGCCCCACCGGCGAAAACGTCTGCGGACGCTGCACGAGAGTGACTCCGTATGACGGCAGTGACAACAACGTGACAGTTTCAGCCGCTTTCCCGAACGACTCGGGAGTTGCGCCGCGTGCCACCTGATCCTCTCGCAACCGAACCAGCATCCCGGTCGTGTGGCGATTCAGCGGGGAGACCACCACCAGCTCACCCGGTTTCAGCTCACAGACTTCGGTGCCGTCACGCCCCGCGTAGTCCACGAGCACGCTGTCGCCCATCGATCTCAGCAACGGCACCGTACGGCGTCCCAGACGCCCTGACCGCTCGCCCTCCGCGTCATCCGCCGGCTCGAACACGTACACCCATCGGTTCTCATGGATCGCATGACGCGGAATGAGCAGCGCATTTTCGATCGGCTCGACCGGAAGCTGTACACGACAGTGCATGCCGATGGAAAGCGTAGGCACCGAGTCCTCGCTACCCGCGCCCACTTTGGCGACCATATCGACGTCGCGAACCTCGACGATCAAACGAGCGGTCCGCGTCGCTTCGTCAACGCGCTCGAACCGCGTGACCCGCCCCCGCCACGTGTACGATTGATCGTGCAGCGTCCATTCGACGACCGCCTCGGGCGCCTCCGCGGTCTCCCCGTTCTGCAGTGCCTCGGGACGGATGGCTTTGTCCAGCCAACGCAGCTCCCGCGGGTCCACGCCGACGGGCAGCTCGAACGCCGATCGGTCCGTCAGCGTCGCGATCGAAAAGTGAGCCGTCACCGCTTGTGACGCATACGCCGCGACCTGTTCGACACGGGCGTCGAACGGGCAGTAGATCTTCGTGTGGTCGCGCTCGTACCGGGCCTGCTTCAGCCTTGCCCGAGCCGCATCGAGTCGGGCCGACGTCTCACGTTTGGTGTGCGGGATCACCGCCCGTCGACTCTTCAGTTCGATCAGCGCGTCGTTGTGGCTGAGGAATTTCTGGTGAACAAGGTCGACGTCACGCTGCGTGCCCACGTTCTCTTCTTCGTGAAGCCGCTTCGACGTCTGGTAGTCTCGCTCGGCGATCGCGAGCAGCGCCTCGGCATTGCCAATACGCGCATCAAGACTGGCCAGCTCCTGGTCCGCTCGATCCAGACCGGCCTCCAACAGTTGAACCTCTGCCTCGACCTGCCGAACGCGCGCCTCGTACACCGTGGGGTCGATCTCGAACAGCAACGCACCCTTCGGTATGAACTTGCCCGTCGCCAGGTCATCGTGCACGTGCACCAGCTCCCCGCTGACCTGCGGGACAACCTTCACCTGCCGCGTGGGGCGCACGGTGCCGTGCCCCACGACAGGCACCGTTTCCTGAACCGGGACGGCCGCCTGGATCGCGACCTCCGGCGTCCGCGCGTAGTGGTGGCGTCGGGGTGGCTCCGGTGTGGTACGAACCAACCACGCATAGACCGCGCCGCCGGTTACTACCAAGGCGAGGGCAAGCAGCACGATGAGGGCACGACGCGTTCCTTCTGTCGCCATAGTCACGTTGATTCTTTGGTGGGCGCTTTGCGTTGTCCGTCCCGGCATCCCAGCCCGCAAACAGACGACGTTGATCTCAGCGGCGTTGTTACATCAGGTTGCCGAATCCCCGGACCCGACCTGCAGCCATGACCGCCATCCTCCGCAGGGCGACGCCGGGGCATTGCCAAACGGGGGATCATCGGCGAAACACCACCGGTGTCAATAGCTTCGATCGGACGAAGACGCGGATTTGCGACACGGAAATCACAACCGCCGCGCCAGCTTATTCAACACCCCGTGGCCACACCGCAGACCCGTCCCGATTGCCAATCGGTCCAATGGGAGCAGACGAGACGAGATCTAC
>JASFUW010000491.1:0-4007 GCA_050050135.1 Phycisphaerae bacterium | reverse complement strand
TCCAGGGGAACGACCCTCCCGTTCCGCCCGTTCTGACGCCAATGCTTGCGGACAAGATTTCGGGCGATTCCATAGAGCCAGGGTTCGCATTCGGTGTCATCGGTCGGCATCCGCTTGTGCCGGGCAGCCTCGTGACACGTTTGCTGCAGCAGATCGTCGGCCGCGTGCCGGTCACCGCCGACCCGAACGAGGACAAACCGATAGAGTCCGTCCCCGCACGCACGGAAGACACGTCGCAAACGCTCCTGTCGATCGCACGCTTCTCGCGATGACGTCATCGTGTTCGCGCCGACCGCCGGAGTGGCTACTTCCACGTGGAGCCTCCCAAGAGCCCGCTTTCCCCTTTGTCAGTGTACCCGGTTCTCGCCGCCTTCTATGGGGATATGCGCGCAGATTCGTGGAACCCTCAGTGCATTTGACGGATTCTTACAGATGCGCCCAGAAAACGATGGGCCGAGGCGCGGTCCGGTGTACGGGGTGGGAGAGGCGCTAGCCCTCCCCGGCCAACGTGAGCCAAGCTCGGAGGATGCCGATGCATTCGCCCTTCTTTTTGACGGCGAGGACGGGGACGGGGCTTTTGTGGATGAGCTGCTCGGTGACGGCGCCGAGAAGGACGCCGGCTGCGCCGGTTCGGCCGCGAGCACCGATGACGACAAGGTCAGCCGAGGTCGAGCGGATGGCGTCGAGCACGACGGGAACGACGGCGCTGTGAAAATGCGGTGTGCAACGTATCTGCACGTTGACGGACCATGTATCGATGCATTGGATAAGGCGCTCGCACTCACGTTTCGCGATGTCCTCCAGTTGTTCGAGCTGCTCCTCGCGGGTGAGACCGGCGCGCGTGTATCCGCCGTGGACCTGATAGAAGTTGAATGCCACGACCCTGGCAGTTGTGCGTGAGGCGATGCCGCAGGCGGCTTCCAATGCGTTGGCTGAGCAATCCGAGTCGCGGACGGGGACGAGGATGGTCGAGGCCTTCGCTTCGCACTCCTCGGGGAGGACGAGAACGGGACAGGTCGCCTTGCGGGTGATCCGAGTCGGCAAGACCGCGTCATCGGCAGCGGCGTCGGTTTGGCCGTAATGTCGGCCGATGATGATCAGGTCGACCTCTTTCTCGTACGCGAATCGGAGAATCTGGATCAGTGGGGCGCCCTGGAGCACCTGGTACCTGCAACTCGAGAGCACGGTTTCGTCGAAATGATCCTCGGCCAGGTGCATCAAGGCCTCGGGTGTTGCGACTTCTGCACCCGCGGTTGCCTCGTCCGATCCTGGGGAAGGCTTTTCGGAGGCGTGCAGCAGGTGCACTTCCTTGGACTCCGCGAGGCGAACGACGGCGGCGGCGTAGTCGAGGATCCGGCGATCGCGTTCCGGTTGATCGATACAGATGACGATGCGTTCGTAGCGTTTCATGAAAGGTCGTTCCCAGGCCGTATCGGGCGATCGATCGAACGGTGGCCGTGCGGCGGACCTCAACCCGTCCCGCCCGTCCGCGACGACGGACCCTAGCCACCCCGAACGACAAAATCATAAACCGCTTCGTAACCCTTGGCCATAGCCTTGTCGCTGAATCGTGATTCGACGTTTGCGCGGCAGGCGGCCGGCGACAGCTCGGCCAGCTTCGTCGTTGCTGCGCTCGCTTGTTCGATCGAATCGACGACGAACCCTGTCTCGCCCTCGCGGATGATCTCGGGCAAGGCCCCGAAACGGGTGGCGATCAGCGGGGTGCCGGAGGCCTGGGCTTCGACGGCGACCAGGCCGAAGGGCTCGCACCAGTTGATCATGAAGAGGACGCCGGCGGCTTTGCGATAGAGGGGCGCGAGATGGTTCCGGGTGAGCAGGCCGAGGTACTCTATGTTTCTGCCGTCAATGTGGGGTTTGATTCGTTGGTCGAAGAAGTCCTGATACTGCGGTTCGATCATGCCGGCGATGATTAGGCGGCGACCGGCACGGCGGGCGACTTCGATGGCGGTATCGGGTCCTTTTTCGGGCGAGAGTCGCCCCGCGAACAGAAGATAGTCCTCTTTGACGGGCTCGAAGGGGAAGTCCTCGAGCCGGATGCCGTTGTGCACGGTCGCGACGTAGTTGAGCTCGGGGAGCAACCGCCGCTCGGCGTCGGACAGGGAGACGAAGGGCAGGTCGCGATACGCGGTCAGCACGGGATGGGCCGCGCGGACCCAGGCTGCTCCGTGCAAGGTCGATACGAGGGGGCAGCCGATGAGACGGCCGAACACCAGGGCGTGAATGTGCAGGTGCGAGTGGACGACGTCGAAGTCGCCGTTCGCAGCCCGGTCCATGCAGGTTGCGACGTGCAACTGTTCCCAGGCGCGGGCGTCGGGAGGACCCTCCAGCAGGCCGGAGCGCGGGTCAAACTCTCGCGGCCGAGTCCTTTCTTCCTCCGGCCAGGTGGAGAGTGCATGGGGTGACGTAATGACGACATGGGCGCTGCTCTTTGTGCCTCCGGCGGCGAAGAGGGTCACCTGGTGTCCGCGGTGCACCAGGGCCTCGGTGAGGTTGTACGCGACCTGTTCCCAGGGGCCGTAGCCGGTCGGCGGAAGGGGCCAGGAAATCGGAGCCAGCATTGCCACGCGCATGGTCAGTCGATCCGGTTGCCGTCGGGTGCGGCAGATTTAAGGCTGTCGACCCGTGTGTCGCCGCGCATTCTCCTGTCGGGGGCTTCCTGCGCGGGATTGCACCTGGGCGCAGATATTCTGATAGCTTATCGGCTTGGCGTGGAGTGAGTCTCTAACGAGGTAGATCGTGGTGCCGTCGGAAAGAGCGTCTTTCTTCGGGTCATGCGACCTCGGGTGCGTCACCTGTCTGCACCTCGTGCATGATCAGAAGTGAGAGGAGCCAGGAGAGTACGGACTCGGCGCCCTGGTTTTCGTTCACGCCGGAGGGCGAAAGCCCGTCGTAGCAGCCGCGGGATTTGAAATCGATGAGAGAGAGGCCCAGGTCGTTGCGGCCGAGGTACCATTCGAAGCATCGCCGCATCTGCCCGAGCCACCTTGCATCGCCGGCTGCGCGGTAGGCGGCTTTGCATGCTCCGATCAAGGCTGCTGGCTCGAGGGTTTGCTGGTCGAAGCGTGCCTGCTCGCCGGTTTTGCGCAGCCACCCGTCGTTTCCGATTACGGAGAGGTGACCCTCGGGCGCGGTCTGCTTGGCGACGAGCCAGCTCAATACCTCGATCCCGCGGTCTACGAGTCCCGGTCGTTCCAGCGTCACCCCGGCGATGAACAGCGCCTGAGGGAGGCGGCCGTTGTCGTAGGTGACCCGGTCCTCGAGCCAGGGCCAATCGTTAGTCGCGTGGGCGTCGAAGGCGCTTTCGAGCCGATCCGCGAGATTCGCCTTCAGCTCCAATACCTCGGCGTCGTTGGGGAATTCCCTCAGATAGTAGTGCAAGCCGAGGATGCTGAGTGCCCATGAGCGCGGCGAGCGCAATGTGTTCGATGCGGTGAGGGCGCTTCGGAAGAGGTCCGTTGCCAGCCTTCGCGTGGCGTCGTTGGGGGCATGCGAAAGACAATAGCCCAAAGCCCAAATGACACGTCCCTGGCAGTCTTCGCTGCCGTCGTCTTCGAGCCATCGGCGGTCGTAGGCCATGAAGTTCTTGAACCGTCCGGTTTGGGGATTGCGGGCGAAGTGCAAGAACGAGAGATAGGTGTGGAGGCGAGCGAGCACGCGCTCGTCCTGAAAGAGAGTCCAGGCCATGGACGCGACGATCAAGGCCCGTGCGTTGTCGTCGGTGCAGTATCCGTGCCGGCGGTCCGGGGTGGCGTACAGGGCGTGCTGCAACATACCGGTGTCGTCGGTCATTCTGAAGAGGTGATCGAGACGGACTTCCGGAAGGGACATGCGCAGAAGGACCCTCCGCTCGGCGGCGACGTCACGGGCGGTGTCGGCGAAGGTCTGACGGGCGCGGGAGAAGACTTCGACGTATTGCCGGGCGACGCGCGGCCACGTCATTTCGCGTCCGAAGGCATAGGCCGCGCGGCGGACCTTTTCACGGTGAT
>JASFUW010000490.1:0-4040 GCA_050050135.1 Phycisphaerae bacterium | reverse complement strand
CCTCGTTGACGCCGACGCGGATGGGGACGCGGCGCTCTCGACAGGCTGCGATCACGCGGTCGACCTGCTTGCGGTCGGAGATGTTGCCGGGGTTGAGGCGAATCTTGTGGATGCCGGCTTCGAGGGCCTCTATGGCTCGCTCGAAGTGGAAATGGACGTCGGCGATAATCGGGACGGGGGATTGGTCGAGGACGGCGGGTAGTGCGGCTGTGTCGCGTTTGTCGGGAACGGCTACACGGACCAAATCACAGCCTGCGGCTGCGAGGGTGCGGATTTGCCGGACGGTGGCGTCGACGTCATGGGTCTCGGTGTTGGTCATGGACTGGATGGTGACGGGGGCGCCGCCGCCTACGGGGACGTTGCCCACGAGTACCTGCCTGGTTGTTTTTTGCTCGGACATTGGCACCTGAGTCTTTCACGGCCCCGACCGCGCCCCCATTGTAGGAGGGAGTACAAAATGCGGTCAAACACGGGGCTCAAGTCTTGACGATCCTCTCTGCCGATGTTTTTCTATCGGCGAGGAACGGGCCGTGGTGCGGGTCGCGAATTTCGAGGGGTCGCCCGGACCAGGGTCTTGAGACGGGGCGCTTCGGGTAAAGGCGTCCCGGCGCGCCGGGAATGATTTCGAGACAACGGAGGTCCATCGATGATGACACAGCGTCGTTTCATGTTGGTGTTGGGTGTGGTTGCGGCCGCGTGCTTGACGGGGTGTTCGTCAACCGAGCATGCGTATGTGGATTTCAGCTACGTGGTGGAGCCTGATCGGGGTCTGCCGCACGGGATGGACACGATCGCCATCATGCCTGCGAAGGTGGGGCCTACGACCGACCCGAAATGGTCGGACATGTGCGTGACGGTCATGCAGAGTCTGGTGAACGAGTCGCGGAACCGGTTCGGGACGGAAGTGACGGTCGTGGAACGGCGCGACGCGAAGGTGGTGTGGGATGAAGCGGATCTGGCGGCTGCGGGGATGTCCACGGGTTCGGCGCGCGGAGGCGGGCAGGTTCTGGCGACGCAGGGCACGCTGCTGAGCAACATCAACGTGAAGGTGGAAACGCACAAGGGGAAGCAGCGCACGCTCTCCGGGCTGGACATCTTCGGCGGCGGTGGACACGGTTGGGGTTGGGGAGGAACCAACATCGACACGACCGAGGTGGAGACGGTGACGCGGAACATGACGGTGCAAACCGAGTTCAAGCTGATCGATACGGCGAACGGGAAGGTCTGGGCGCATCACAGTCCGAAGACGTACTCGGCGACGGACCGGACGAAGGCCAGCCCGATCTTCGGGTCGAGCCGGACGGAGGCGGAGTTGACGCCGCGCGACGAGATTATTGCGACGCTGGTGGAGCAGGGTGCTCGGGAGTTCATCAGCCAGCTCATGCCTTGTCGGATCGATGTGCAGGCGCATGTGCGTTCGAGCGGAAATGCGGAGTGCATTCAGGGCGTGAAAATGCTTCGCGGCGAGATGTATGACACGGCGCTGGGCATGTTCAAGTCTGCGCTTGGTGCGGACCCGGGTGACGACCGGGCTGCGTATGGGGCGGGCGTGGCGTGCGAGGTGATGGGCCAATACGACGACGCGATTCGTTACTACAAACGGGCGTGTGCCGAACGGGGAGACCGGGAGTATCGCAACGCGCTGGATCGCATGAAGGCGTATGCGACTCGCATCCGCGGGTAGCAGGGCAAGCGAGAATCGGTAAATTCCGGGCCGCCCGATGCGATGGCATGGGCGGCCCGTTTCGTTGGTGCTGTAGCGCGAAACGGTTGACGCCGCGCTACTTACCGGCGGTTCGCCGGGCGGGGCGGTGCCGATCGGTGACTTGCCGGTTCCCTCCTGCGGTGCTAGCCTTTCCGGCCGTGTCGGGCCAATGTCTGTGGTGTGTCAAGGTCCAAGGTGATTCGCCCCCGTTCTGGTGAGGTGCTGTCGTGAAACCGCCACCGTCGGAAAAGCGAGCCCGGTCCAAAAAGACAGCGAAGTCGAAGAAGAAAGCCGCGCGCACCCCGCGGGAGGGAGCGGGGAGCGGGGACGGCGGGTCGACGACACGCGGCGCCGCGGTTGGCAGGGACTACCGCGGCTGGTGGTTTGCTGCGTCAGTCGTGTTGTTCTGCGGGCTGACGTTGCTTGCTGTCTTGCAGGAGCCGTGTTTGAACGCGTACTCGGGCGTGGGCGCGGGGAGTCGTGGATGGGGGCTGACTCCCATCGAATTCAACGCACCCAAACGGCTGCCGCGGATCCGGGGAAACCTCAACGATGTTTTTGCGTTACCCGACGGACGACACGTGTGGGCCGTGGGTACGGGTGGTCTGATCGTGCACACGAACGACGGCGGGGGCACGTGGGAGCAGCAAGAGGTAACGCCGTCGACGTTGCCTGAGCCGACCGCCAAGCCGAGTACTCGGCCGTCGCAGCCAGAGGGCAAGACTGTCGATCCGCGCGAGCAGCGTACGCTGCCCGATGCCGCACCCGAGGAAGGTGTGGATACATGGCCGCGCAACAACGCTCCGGTGCTTGGCCGTCGGGAGCGTTTCCTGATGGCACCGTCAAAGAGCGCACAGAGGATCCCCAACCGTAACGCGTCGAAGCAGGCGGACCCGGAATGTATTAGCGACAAGGACTGTGACGACGGCGACCCCTGCACGATTAACACTTGCGTACAAGGGCAATGCCGTCGCTCGCAGCGCACCTGTGACGACGGCAACGCGTGTACAGTGGATAGTTGCCGCTCCGAGACCGAGGGCGGATGTGTGTATGAGCCCGTGAGCTGTCCTCAAGGCGAGGCGTGTGACCCGGCGACAGGTGAGTGTGAGCCGATTGTTGACAACGGACCCGACACAAGTACGGAACCGGCGTCCACTCCCGCGCAGACCCGGCCAAAGGGCGAGGGTAAGTTCAAAACAGACTTGAATGCCGTGTATTTTCTTGATCCAGGGCACGGGTGGGCGGTGGGCGACGAGGGTGTCATCGTTACGACGGAAAACAGCGGCACGTCCTGGTCCGTTCGGTATCGCGAAGAACGCGGGAGGATTCTGCGGGACATAGCCTTCGTCTCCGAGTCGGTGGGGTATGCGGTCGGGGCAGACGGAGTCGTACTGGGAAAGGAGAACGCTGGTGAGACTTGGAGTTCGCATGAGTTTCCGGGCCTGGTCGTGGCGTGGTACGTTGACGAGTTCGCGGCGTGGGGGTGGGGTATGCAGAGCGAGGTTTGGAGGGCGGGGCGTCCCGATTGGGACTGGCAACGGCCAGCTGGGGTGGGGTTGGGGAAGACTGTGGTGAACGCATTTCACTTCTTAAATGCATCATACGGTTGGATTGCTGGCTTCACAGTTGACACAGTTCGGGAGGCGTCGAACGGCACTGAACCTGAGATCTTCGGCGTTATCCTGCGAACGGACGACGCAGGCGCCAAATGGACAACCCTGGGCGACCCCGAAGCTCCACGGCTTGTTGACGTGTTCTTTTCCGACAAGCGGACGGGGTGGGCAGTCGGTTGCGACGGGTCGATCGTGCACACGGACGATGGTGGCGAAACCTGGACGCGCCAGGTCAGTCGCACGGACGAAGCGCTGGGATCCGTGTACTTTGTGGACGACTCGCGAGGGTGGGTGGTGGGTACAAACGGCACGATCCTAGCGACGATCGACGGGGGGGAGACGTGGTTTCATCAGACGCTTCGTAGCGATAAAGAGTTGGAGGCCGCAGGGCTCGAGACGATCGGTGGCGGGCCGTACGTTCGTCTTCCGGGGGTGTGGTACTACTTCGGCCTGATCGGGGTACTTTACTGCCTGTTCCAGGCCACGAAGCGTCCGGAGCCTGTATCCTCGGGTGAAGAGACGATCGCGGACATGCTGGCATCGGATCGTCCGCTGGATCCGGATGATCCCGACCCGCTCGATCTTTCGTCTTTGGCCGGTGGACTCGCGCGGTTCCTTGCCAACCCGGCAACTGATCCGCCGCTGACGGTGGCTATTACGGGTAAGTGGGGGACGGGCAAGAGTTCGCTGATGAACCTGGTCAAGGCCAAACTCGATCCGCA
>JASFUW010000489.1:0-4064 GCA_050050135.1 Phycisphaerae bacterium | reverse complement strand
GGTCCGGACTTGGCGCCGCCTGGCGGGCAGTCGCAGACCACGCAGTCTTCCCAGTCGGCAGCATCCATGACGAAATCGCCGGAAACCAGCACCTGCATCTGGTCGGCGAGGGTCATCTGCTCCGATTCGCCGAGCGTCGTGGGGTCCAACTGGACATGGTCCGTGGTCAGGATTGTGGTGTTTGCGGCGCCGGGGACCGTTCGGTCCGGAATGTACTTTCCGGAATCTGCCAGCGTCAGCCCCGTGCCGCCAAGCGCGGTGATTCTACTGTCGCGGGCGACCTCGATCGTGCCGACGGCATTGATCCCTCCACCGTTCTCGATGGTCAGCGAAGCGTCGGCAGCGGCACCGATCCGCAGGCGACCGGCAGGGCCGACTTGGAGGTCGTTTATGGTGACGGCCGAGCTTAGCGTGACGGTGTGACTGGTAATCGTGACGCAATACTGCGTTTCCGGGGTGTTGTCGGGGACGGTCCCCCCACTCCAGGTGGTCCCGAGCGACCAATCGCCGTCCGCGATTGCGGTGACGAGCGTGGCGGAGTCGCACGGTTGCGCGAATGCACCGGTCCCCAAACAAGGAAACGCAATGAGCGCGGCCATAACCGGAGCCCAACCCCCTGTGAGCCCCGACGTCCTTCGGGATCGCTGTAACGACATGTCCTACCTCCCTTTCCCTCGCGTCAGCCCCAGCGCGCCGGGGTTCGGGCTCGGACCTAAGCCACCTCAACGGAAACCGGAGAGGTAGGCACAGACCGCCCCCTACGCCCGGAGGCGTACCAGGCCTATTCGCGTAGGCAACCCAATTAGATCGGCTCAACCCAGTCAAACACCATGATAGGCGATTCACGGTCCGCAAATCAACCGGCCCTCGTAGGTGTTATCGACGTTCGTGGACCCTCGAAACAGTTCGGGGGGCGTCCCGAACTGTGGCAAAACGCGACGGTTCGGGTATCATTGCGAGGTCGGCGCACTGTCAGGGGCCGCGCAGGCGTGTGCACGACGCAACAGGGGGACACGTTACGGCCCGCCGAGATCGCAACCCCGGCGTGCCGGGCTGATTCGGTCACGCCGAGTTTCCGCCGAGAACGCGGGGCTTGCCTAGGGCCGCTCTGCATACGGTGATCTGCCCAATGTGCCAGAACTGGTGGGTCGCCTGCATGCCCCAGACCGAACCGACGGTCGGGATGTATTGCTCGGGCATGTCGTCCGGGGATGCGTCGTCCCACTTGGACAGGTCGAAGGCCTCGAGGCTCTCGATCGTGTGAGCCCTGGCGTTTTTGAATAGCTCATCCAGGTCGGTCCTGGCGGGGTACACCGAGGCGTCGGCGATGCATGTCGATCCGCCTTTCACGAGTTCATGGGTCGGTCTGGGGATGCGCTCGGGTAAACCGGTGATGGCTGCCACCGCCCAGTCCTCCGTACACGCCAGGTGCGCGAGGACCCAACCCACGTGGTTCGCCCCCGGTGCCGGGATCTCGAAGTAGTCCGAATCGGACAGGTCCTTCGTGAACATTTCGATCAGCGTTTGACCCAACTGCATCTGCGCGAGAATTACATGCTTCACGGTCGACATCGGCGGCTCCTCCGGTTTCTCTGCGCCCGTCTCGGTCGTTCGGGAGGCCGTTGCGCCTCTCTCCGGTTAACGACCATTTTGGGGCGAGCGGTGAGCCGTCGCAAGGGGGTTGGTGCTGGACCGGGCCAGTGTGCCGGCGTAGCGAGGCCGGTTCTGCGTGGATACAATTTCGTGACGAATGTCACCAGGCGTCGTGCGTAGGTACGGGGCGTGTCGGTCGCGGGTTTGCGTCGCATCCATGAACGAGGAAACACCCAACATCGCCGGTGCGAGCGAAACCGCCCGAACACCGCGACATCTCGGCTGGGTCGGGCCGATCGTCTTGGTGGTCGGAGCTGCGCTTGTAATGGGCATGCCGACGGTGCGCGGGGGGTTCGTCGGGAGCGATGATCACCGTTTGGCGCTGAACCACGTGTTCGTCAATCATCCGTCGATTTCGCACGCGGTGAAGCTGTTCACCGTTCCCCACCGCGATCTGTATCAGCCGCTGCCGTTGCTGACGTACCAACTTGAGTTTGCGGTCGGCCAGGCGGTTGGGCTATTCGACGAGGGACCCGAAGGCGGGGCGTGGTTGTTGCACCTGACGAACGTCCTGTTGCACGCCGCCAATACGGGGCTGGTCTGGTTCGTGGTGGTCATGCTGTCCGCACGGGTGGGGTCGACGGGAACGTCTGAAGCGGAACACGGATCGGGGGAGGTGACCGCACCTCGCAACCCGATCCATGCGTATGCGATTGCCACGGTTGCGGCACTTCTGTTTGCGGTCCATCCGCTGCAGACTGAAGTGATTGCGTGGTTGAACGGCCGGATGATGCTGCTGTCGACGTTGTTCGCGCTGGCTTCGATGCTGACGCTCGCCTCCTGGCTGGACAGGCCGCGCTCGTTGACCGGGTTTCTTACCGTTCTTCTCGCGATTCTGTGCGCGATCAGCAAGATTCGCATCGGGCTTCCCGTGCTTCTGCTGATCGTGCTGGTGGCACGGCGAAACAGACCAACCCTGCGGTTTGCACTGTTGTGGCTCGTTTGCTGTGCGGTGACCGCGTTTTTCGTCTTCGTCAACATCAGGACCACGGCGGGGGCGGAGCTGTTCGCGGAAGGTGCCGAGCATCTTCGCGGGCCGCGTGTCGTGCGCGTTCTGCTGGCGCTGGGGTGGTACTTCTCACACGTGGTCTGGCCGGTGGGGCTGGCGAGCTATTATCCCACGCCGCCGCTGGTGTCATGGTCTGACACTGGAACGTGGCAGGCCGTTGCCGTCGTCCTGGCCAGCCTCGTGATCCTCGGGCTCACGTGCTTGCGGTGGCGGGTCGGGTGGTTGGGGGTGGTGTGGTTTTTCGCGACGGTGGCGTCCACCCTTCCGGTCATGCCGGCACGCAACATTCTTGCCGCGGACCGGTACATGTACCTCCCGATCATCGGGCTGTTCTGGATCGGCGGTGTGGTTGCGCACACCGTGTACGAACGCATGCTCGTGCGTTGGCCGGTTTCCTTGCGGCGTGTGGTGCTTGTCGTGCTGGTGCTAAGCATTTGCGTGCCATCGATCGCCATGGGGTGGCACATTGCTTCGTTCTATGAGACGCCGCTGAACAAGACGACTCGGATCGCGACGCTCTTCCCGGACACACCACGCGTGTGGGAGCCGCTGGGTTGGACGCTCTACAGCAACGGTCGTTACGAGGAAGCGATCGAGGCTGCGCACAAGGAACTCCGCCACGACGTGCGCAACCTCCGCAGCGGTGCGCACCAACTGATCGGTCTGTCCGAACTGCGACGGGGCAACCCGGAGGCGGCGCTCGATCATCTGAACGAGGCAATCAAGATCGATCCCGACAGCGGGTTGGGGCATTATCGCCTCGGTATGGCGTACGAGGAACTCGGGCTGCTCGGAGAGGCGGTGGTCCAGCTGGAAGAGGCCGTCGCGATCGCGCCGCATCACAATCCGACGCTGAACCGCCTGGCCTCGGTCTACCGTCGGCTGGGGAGGCCGGAGAACGCCCGCCTAGTCTACGAGCAGGCCGTCGCAAACAACGCTTATGAGGTTCCCGCAATCATGGGGTTGGCTGAGCTTGACATTCAGACCGGCGAGAGCGAGTCGTTCGCGGCTGCGGAAGGTCGTTTGCTCAACCTGCTGGACTGGATGCCGGAGAACAGCGCGGCGTGGACCAACCTCGGCGTGGTATATAGTGCCATGGGCAAGACGGCCGCTGCGGTGCGCGCGTATCAGACAGCGATCGAGACCGATCCACAGAATGTGAACGCGCTGGTCAACCTTGCACAGCTGAACGATGCCCGCGGTGATGCGGCGCGGGCTGGCGTGTACTTCGATCGGGCTGCGGCGATCGGGCTTGTGACCATCGAGCAGGCTCTGACGGTTCATGACTTTTTCGTGTCACAACGACGCCCCGAAGACGCGAAACGGATGTGGGAAGTCATGCAACTGCAGCGCCCTGGATCGCCAGAGGTGCGGGCGCTGCTGATCTGGGCGGCTGCGATGA
>JASFUW010000488.1:0-4125 GCA_050050135.1 Phycisphaerae bacterium | reverse complement strand
GCCTCGCACCCGTCACAAACGGCGGGTGGGACAGTCCGCGCCCCCAGACGCCGGCCCGCGCCGTGACGAAAACGCCTCTCGTCGTACGCTTGTTTTGGGACTAATCGGGCGCTTCATAGTTCGTTGTCCTCAGTCTACCAGCGTGTGGTTGGCGGCACACATTCTAGCCACTTCATCACTATACCTGTCGACTCGTCGCACGACACCGGCAAGACAAGTTCGGCTGTCAACCAGCTCTGCGTTCATTACGCGAATCCCGCGCATGCCCAAACCAGTTCTTTTCCAGACTCCTGCGCAACAACAGGCGTGCGCGGTGCACGCGCGTCCAGAGATTCGACGGCGTAATCCCTAGGATGCTGCATACTTCCGCGCCTCCAACCTTCTCCAATTCGTTCAAGCAAAACGCCGCAGCTAACGGAGCGGGTAGCTTTGCCATGCAACCGCGGAAGACCGCCCAGAACTCCTGTCCTTCCACACGTCCATGGCCTACCTCCGCCCAGGGCACAGCCTTGCCGCCCGAATTCTTCCTGCAGTCGAACGGCGCCTGACCGTCGGTCACGCATCGGTCGTACGACTCGATTGCCCCGACGCGGCCACTTAATCGGTAGTGATCGATGATCTTGTGGCGCAGGATTCCGACAAGCCACGTGCGCTCGTGCGAACGTCCTGCGAACTGCGTCCGGTTGCGAAGTGCGGACAGGAAGGTCTCCTGCACCAGATCTTCGGCGGTCTCACTATCGCGCACCCGTACAAGGGCGTAGCGCCGGAGGACATCGCCATGCACAGCCGCCCACGATGCGGCACCCATCGTTCACCAGTTGCCCGCCGGCGACTGTGCGGGCTCGACCTCCGGAAAGTCGACCTCGGTGCCGGAAACCTGGCTGAAGTAATTTGTCAAGATGTTGAGCGCGACGGCGGCAACAGTCTCGACGATCTCGGTATCGCCTATACCGGCGTCGCGAACAGACTGCACATCGCCATCGGTCACCCAACCCCGCTCGTTTACGATTTTGCGGGCGAACTGCAGGATTGCATTAGCCTTGCGGTCCTGTGACACGCCTCTTCGGCTGCCCGGACTCATCTCGCCACTCGTACTCAAAGCGCACGGATATCCGGTTGTCAGTGAAGGCCCAGAGCTCTTTCATGAGTCGGTAGTCGAGTTCCTTCGCCCACTTGCGGAGAAGGAACTCTTCGATTGCCGGTCGACCCTTCAAGAACTCACTACGATTGCGCCACTCCGAGTCTTCCGTATACGCTAGCGCGACCCGCTCCGGGTTGCGTGTGTTCCACGCATCCTCCGCAGCCTTGACTTTTGCCAGCGCGCTCTCGCGCGTGAAGGGCGGTCGAATGTCAGTCGGCGAGGGCATCATGGCCTCCTTTTCTGTGACGGTTCGATCGCGCGGTACGCCTTCCGCACGGACGATGCGATACACTTTGGTCAGCAGCTACATGTTGGCGCTTCGGAGGCTTCAACTTCCGGGAAGTCCACCTCCGTGCCGGCAACGTGGTTGATGTAGTTCGTGAAGATGTTGAGCGCGACGGCGGCGACGATCTCAGCGATTTCCGCGTCGGTCACGCCAACAGCGCGTATAGACTGTACGTCCTCGTCGCTCACCCAGCCGCGCTCCGAAACCACCTTGCCGGCGAAGCGAAGCACTGCTTCGGTCTTGCGATCCGGTGATACACCCCGTCGACTGTCGGCGATCTCCTCATCACCCAGCCCCGCCATCTTGCCCAACGCGCAATGTGCGGCGAGACAGTATTGGCACCGATTGAGTTCGCCGACAGCCAGGGCGATTTGCTCGCGCAACTTCGGCGACAGGCTGCTCTGGCCGAGGCTGTTGCTGAAGCCCAGGTACGCTTCCAGAACGGCCGGAGAGTTTGCCATCGTGCGCATGAGGTTCGGCGTCATGCCGAGCTTCTTCTGGACGCCGTCCAGAAGTTTCCTCGCCTTGGGGGCCGCTTCCGCGGTCTCGATTGCTCTTATCCGAGGCATGATCAACTCCTTGTCTTGAAACACGACCGTGCCCGTCACGGTCACCTGCCTCCCGCAATCACACGGGGCATGCCAGTCCGCGGATCGCGTGTAAGCTCCTTGACAGCAGGCGGTTACGGATTCCTCCGATAAACTGGACGTGCGACGCATATGCGCAAGACACGAAAGTTCGTTGCGACATATCGTCGTCGAGGGTATGGTTCGAACCATGGCAGCCCTTGGCGACCGTATGCATGTGTCAGATGTATTGAAGAACGTGCTGCTCGAGATCGCTCAGCAACGTTCGCTCGAGGAGGTGCTGCGCGTCGTCGTTCATCGGCTGGCCGGCGAGGAGCACATCGCGCTCGCCCGAATCTGGCTCATCCGACCCGGCGGCGATTGCTCTACCTGCCCCATGCCGGATGTATGCACCGACCATGCTCGTTGTCTTCACCTCGTCGCCAGCCAAGGTCGTTCACTGAGTAGCGACGCCTCCGCGTGGGATAGGCTCGATGGAGAGTTTTCTCGTTTCCCATTGGGAGTCCGAAAGGTCGGACGAGTCGCAGCTTCAGGGGAATGCGTCGCGGTACTCGACATACAGGAAGACACCGACTGGATTGCGCGACCTGATTGGGCGCAGCGGGAGTCCATTAGAGGATTCATGGGGCAGCCGCTTATTTTCAAGGGAGACATCCTGGGTGTGTTGGCCATCTTCACCCGTAAGCCGCTCAGTCAAGATTGTCTAGATTGGCTACGGATGATCGCTGACCTTGTGGCCGCGTCCATCGCCAATACGCGCGCCTTCGAGGAAATCCAATCTCTTCGTACGCAGCTCGAGTTGGAGAACGCCTATCTAAAGGAAGAAGTCTGCGACGCCCGAGCATACGGCGACATCGTGGGTCAAAGTCCGGCTCTGCGCAACATTATTCAACAGATCGAAGTTGTTTCGCCGACAGACGCCAACGTGTTGATTCTCGGCGAATCCGGAACTGGCAAGGAACTGGTGGCACAGGAAATTCACCGTCGGAGCCAACGGCAGGCGCGGGCCATGGTCCGTGTCAATTGCGCGTCGGTTCCGCGTGAGCTCTACGAGAGCGAGTTCTTCGGTCATGCAAAGGGCGCGTTCACCGGCGCCGTGCGCGATCGCGCCGGTCGTTTCGAGTTAGCTCACGGTGGAACATTGCTGCTCGACGAGGTCGGAGAGATTCCCCTGGAACTTCAGAGCAAACTCCTGCGTGTGCTACAGGAAGGAACGTATGAGCGTATCGGCGAGGAAAAAACGCGCGAGGTGGACGTACGTCTCATCGCAGCCACGAACCGCGACCTGAAACGCGAAGTGGACGCAGGTCGCTTCCGGCAGGACTTGTTCTATCGACTTAACGTGTTTCCCATCGAAGTTCCACCGCTCCGCAAACGCAAGGAGGACATCCCGCTTCTGGCGGAGCTGTTCTTGCAGCAGGCCTCACGGCGGCTCAATCGGAACATCAAGGGGCTAAGTCAAGGGAATATTCTGGCGCTACAAGCATACGACTGGCCGGGCAACGTACGCGAACTACTCAACATCATCGAGCGCGCCGTTATAACGTCCCGCAAGGGCACCATCCGCTTGGACCTGCCGCATCCAGATTCGAGCAAGTCACGCAAGCCCACTCCAACGCCAACGGAAAACACAGTTGTCCCTGATGCCGAGATGAAACGCCGCGACCGGGAGAACGTGCTGGCCGCTCTGGAGCAAACGAACTGGCAGGTGCATGGTCCAGGTGGGGCGGCAGAAGTCCTCGGGATTCGTCCCACGACCCTTGCTTCGCGGATCAAGAGGATGGGGCTCGACAGGTCCTCGTAGCCTCGCACGGGCATCTTGGTTTAGCCGGGCCGGAGGGATTCTGATATCCGACGACAAAGTTTCCGAGGGCCGGCAGAACCAGGGGTAAGTAGTTTGTGCACGTTTTGTGCACATCACAGGACGGACTTGCGCCTTCGGCGACCATGTGCTATACTTGAGTGCGAAAGGTGGCAGGATCGTAACCTGTTGCGGCGATTGGATTTGTGTACGAATGCAGAGGTGCTCGCGCCCGAGGCATCTGGAGCGGCCGTAGATTCCCGCCCTCTCCGTTCGTAACCCCTTGTTTCTCAAGGGGTTTCGTTCTGGG